>JAGVTV010000229.1 GCA_019136675.1 Bacteroidota bacterium | reverse complement strand
TCCGGAAGATTACTTTAACATCGGATATTATGCGTATGCCGAAGCATTTGCCGACGTGCATGCCAGCCTTGTTTTTCCCGACTGTGAAGGCACATGGACCAGAATCGAGGAAGCCACAGGCTGGAGCCGCGAAAGGATACTGGCCCTCACTGGTCACGAATACCTCAATCTACAATCGGTACACATCAGCGTGTATTTTACCCACAGGGACAAATACCGGGCAGAATTTCCGGAACAGTCGGCCTTGTGGGATAAAATTTTCAGCCCCGACCTATAACAATGTCAGCTTGCAGGCCGTTTACCATTAGATAATAAAAAAAAACCATAACTAATTGGCAACCAGGATAAGTGATCTTATAGATTTTTTACATCAGGTGGCTCCCGGATATCTGCAGGAAGACTATGACAATGCCGGATTGATTATCGGAGACAGCTTACGCCAGATTACAGGTGTGCTGGTCACGCTGGATTCAACAGAAGAGGTGGTCGATGAAGCTGTCAGACTGGGATGTAACCTCATCATAGCCCATCACCCCATTGTATTCCGGGGCCTTAAGCGAATCAACGGCAACAACTACATCGAGCGGACTGTGATAAAAGCCATAAAACACGATGTGGCCATATTTGCCATTCATACCAATCTGGACAAAGTATTTACTTCGGGTGTCAACACCAAGATCGCCGAAAAAATAGGCTTGACACAGCTGGAGATCCTGCAGCCCGTGCCTGGCCAGGACCACAACGGCAGCAGGACAGGTGCAGGCATGACCGGTTATCTGAATACCCCGATGGATACCTATGATTTTTTTGGTTACCTCAAACAGTGTATGGAACTGCAGGTCATCCGCCATACCGAAGTGTGCAGACCCCGGGTTCATAAGGTTGCCGTGTGCGGTGGGTCAGGAAGTTTTCTGCTGCAGGATGCCATCCGGAGCCAGGCAGATATATATATCACGGCTGACTTCAAGTACCATGAATTCTTTGACGCCGACAGAAGGATAATCATCGCGGACATAGGACATTATGAGAGTGAGAAATTTACAATTGAGCTACTTTATCACTTGATTATTAATAATTTTAGTAACTTTGCAGCCCATTACACAAAAGTGAATACTAATCCGGTTAAATTTTATTAAAAAATACGTATGGCAACCGCAAAAGAACAAAGCATAGCCGATAAACTCAGGGCACTATACTCTCTCCAGCTGGTGGATTCCAAAATGGATGAAATATCTGTGCTAAGGGGAGAATTACCCATGGAAGTATCAGATCTCGAAGATGAGATAACAGGTCTCAAAACAAGACTTAAAAAACTTGAAAATTCAATTGCCGATATCGACAATGAGATCCTTCATCACAACACAAACATTAAGGAAGCAGAGGCTTTGATCGTGAAATACGAAAAGCAACTCGACAATGTTAAAAACAACAGGGAATTTGATGCCCTTACAAAAGAGGTGGAATTGCAAAAGCTCGAGATTCAGCTTTCGCAGAAAAAAATAAGAGAGGCCAATGCCCAGCGTGAGATCAAGCAGCAATCCTTTGACGGAATTGATACTAAACTCAATCAGCGTAACAAAGATCTGGAATCCAAGAAGGTCGAGCTCCAGAAGATCATAGAAAAGACGGAAAAGGATGAAACCAAGCTGGTGAAGGAGTCAGACAAAGCCAGAAAAGAGATAGATGACAGGCTCCTGAAATCATACGACAAGATCAGAAAAACATACAGAAACGGGATGGCAGTGGTAACTGTCACCAGAGGGGCATGCGGCGGTTGTTTCAACCGTATACCTCCACAAATGCAGATCGAAATAGGCGTGATGAAAAAGATCATTGCTTGTGAGCATTGCGGCAGGGTGTTGGTAGACGAAACCGTTGTGACACCCCAGGAAGCCTGAAATCACCTATTCTAAATATTAAGAAGTCAAAAGCTCTGGGTAAAAAATTTATTCAGGGCTTTTTTGTCAGTATGACAGTACAGAAAATCCTCACGGCCGTATTACTTTTTTGCAGCCTGGCTATATCAGGCCAGACCAAGCTGGTGATGACACCTTTGCTGCAGGATGCATATCGGGATATAAGCTCACTCAGGCTCAGGGAAGGCCAGAGCAAGGTCAATCTGTCCAAGCTAAAGGATCCAGAAAACGCCATGACCTATTACATTGAAAACTACATAGACTTCTTTACCCTGTTTATTAAAGAAGAAGAGGCGGACTTTAAGAAGTTGCAGAAAAACAGGAACCTCAGGCTCGACAAGATCAGAAAAGCAGACACTTCCTCCCCATATTACCTTTTTTGCCAGGCAGAGATAATCCTTCAATGGGCGACCATCAAGTTAAAATTTGACGACAAGATAAATGCAGCAGGTGATGTCTACGAAGCTTACAGGCTTCTGGAAAAAAACAAGTCGCTGCATCCGGATTTTCTTGAAAATAACAAAAGTCTCTCCATCATCCATGCACTGGCCGAGAGTGTACCTTCATGGGTCAGGAAGGTCATGGGTGTTAAAGGCTCAGTAGATCTGGGCACCAGGGAGATCATGCAGCTGGCTGAAAGGGCAGCCTCCGAAAACCACCTTTTTAAGGAAGAGATCGTGGCCATATACAGTTATATCCTTTTTTATTCAAACAATCAAAAGGAAGAGGCGTACAGGCTTTTTGACCGGTTTGGAATGGATCACAGGAAAAATCCCCTTATCACATTTCTCAAAGCCACCATGGCTCACAAGACAGGAAGAAATGACATGGCCATCCGCATCCTCGAAGAGAGACCCCGGAGCCAGGACTACCTTCCTTTTCACTATCTGGATTTCCTGTACGGTAAATTTAAACTCTGCCGGCTGGACAAGGGAGCAGATATACATATCAGGACATTTCTTGCCAATTTCCGCGGAAGGCACTATACAAAGGAAGCGTGGCAAAAACTCGGATGGTACCATCTGGCAGTGGATAAAAACAATGCTGCTTACAAGGAAGACATGAGATCCTGTGTTAAATCAGGGTATGCTCTGATAGATGAGGACATTCAGGCCAATAAGGAAGCAAAAAGCGGCATTATACCCAATGACCTCCTGCTGAGAGCAAGGTTGCTGTATGACGGTGGCTATTATACCAAGTGTTATGACCTGCTGGTGGTCAACGGCAATAAGTTCGTCAACGCCATCCACGACGGTGAGTATTACTACAGGCTTGCCAGGGTCTCGGATGCCCTCAAAAACTATAAGGATGCCCTTGAATATTATGACCTTACCATTCTGAAAAGCGATCCGGGAAAATATTACGCATGCAGCTCTGCACTTCAGGCAGGCCTCATTTGTGAGGGACAGAAAAAATACGGAAGGGCAAGATCGTATTTTGAAAAATGCCTTAACCTTGACCCGGCAGGATATACTTCAAGCCTTCACCAAAAGGCAAAATCCGGCCTCAGCCGTATCAAAGGCAAATAAAAAAGTAGGGCCGTCTGACATATTCCGCTTGACATTATCGCCTTATCGTATTACATTTACATTCATAATAAAATTATCCGGATCTTTATGAAAATCCGTATCAGCGGCAATTCCCTTCGCCTCAGAATGTCACAAAATGAAGTGAATGAATTTGTATCTTATGGCCATGTGACTTCTGCCTGCAATTTTCCCGACAGCGTGCTGAAATATGAGATCAGGCACGGAGACTATCCCGACATTTCTGCCGCCTTTAGCCAGGGTACCGTCAGCATTTATATGCCTTCCGGCCTGGTCAAAAACTGGGATACTGATGACAGGGTGGGTTTTGACGCATCAGATGCCAATGGGCTTTTTATTCTGATCGAAAAGGATTTCCAATGCCTTAAACCGCGTCCACATGAAGACGAATCTGACCTCTTCCCCAATCCTTCCGCATCTCTTGATACCTATGATTGAAAAGGAAAAACAAAGATCTGAAGTAAGCGAGATCACGATAATCCGGACCAAAGCCGGAGTGCAGACCACCGTGCAGGATTATGTGGCGGTGGAAGCCCCCTTGCAGATTGAAGTTTCGGGCAAACCTACAACGGTAACCATGCGGACTCCGGGCGATGATACGGCTCTGGCCCTGGGATTTATGTTTACGGAAGGACTCATAAGGGATTACAATGAAATAGCCTCAGTACACCAGAAGGATGAAAATACAGTCAATCTGATTCCTGAAAGTGGGATAAGCATATTGCCGGGTACCCTGGACAGGAATTTTTACAGCACTTCAAGTTGCGGTGTTTGCGGCAAGTCGTCTGTCGATGCCATTGCGGTAAGGTCTGCCTTTATGCCTCCTTCTAAACAGGTGAAAGTTTGTGTAGAGGTGCTCACAGGGCTACAGGAAAGCCTCAGCAGTGTGCAATCGACCTTCGAGCTTACCGGAGGCCTTCATGCCTGTGCACTTTTTACGCCGGAAGGCAGATATCTCTACCACAGCGAAGACGTGGGCCGTCATAATGCCCTGGACAAGCTTGCAGGCCATGCCTTTATGGCAGGCAGGGTGCCGCTTGACGAACACATCCTCCTGCTGAGCGGCCGGGCCAGTTTTGAGCTGGTACAGAAAGCCTGTATGCTGGGCATACCAGTGATCGCAGCCGTAGGGGCACCTTCGAGCCTTGCTGTTGAGCTGGCTGAAAGGAATGGTCAGACCCTGGTGGGATTCCTGAAAAAGACGGGATTCAATATTTACACCGGTTCACATCGAATAACCTCGTGAAAATGACCGGAGTAGTCCTGATGGGTGGCAAAAGCAGCCGCATGGGCACTGACAAAGCTTTTTTAAAATGGGACAACAAGCCGCTTTACCTGCACAGTGCTGCGTTGCTTAATGAAATTTTTGACGAAGTGTACCTTTCAGTCAATGACGCACAAATACCCCTGTTAACCACAGACCTGCCTGTAATCGCTGACAGTTTTCCGGCAACCGGCCCTGTCGGAGCTATGGTTTCTTGTTACCGACATCTTGGCACTTCGGTTTTTTTCCTGAGTTGTGACCTCCCCCTTATAACCTCAGCTGATGTAAGGCACCTGATTAAAAAACTTGATGAGACAGGTGGATGTTCGATGTACTTTAATGAATCAAGGGCATGTTATGAACCGGTTTGTTCCGCATGGGACTTAGCTGTCCTTGAGGACCTGGAAACCTATTTTTGTGAAGGTCACAGGTCATTGCAGCAATTTCTGAAGCAAAGGGCTGCAGCAAAACATCTCCCCTTTAACACAGACAGACTTAGGAATATAAATACGCCTGACGATTACGAAATGCTTAGCAAGATTTTTGTCACTGTGAAACAATCCTGATCTCTACCCTCCTGTTGCGGCTCTTATTTTCTTCAGTATCATTTGGGGCAACGGGTCTGGTATCACCGTACCCTGCAGTGTCCACCCTATAAGAAGGAACACCCATTTCGCCCAGAATTTTCTTAATGGCTTCGGCACGCTCTTCTGAAAGCTTTTGTTTAGCATTTGAATCTCCGACACTGTCAGTATGGCCGGCGATTAGAATATAAAGCCGGGGCCTTTCCAACATTATATCGGCCAGTTTTCTGATTACGGGTATGGACTGAGGAAGCACATCGGGCCTGGTCCTTTCAAAATATATGTTCTTTAATTCGGCCCTGCTGCTGATCTCGTCCTCTGATATGTGGTCAGTTTCCTTCTTTTTACCACCCATGACGGATTCTTTTACGGGACGGTCCGCTCCGTAAAGAGTCAAGGTGATCTCTTTGTTTGACACCCCTTCATTTACCAGGTCCTGAGGATCAATAATGACCTCATCACTGTAAAGGTCCCGGTTTGCGGCTTTAAATACCATGGGTTTGTTTTCGTAAAATATATATTTTGCCTTACCGTCCCGTGCCCTGAAATATCCGGGCCTGAGGTCCTGATAGGCTTCACCCCAGGTGAGTTCGGCCTGGCATTTTTTACCTGTAGTGCCATTGATGACTGTGATGGTTACACTGATTTCTCGGGGCAATTTTTCCCTTTTGAGTTTTGCCTTGAAAATATCACTGGACCCTTCGCGGTTTGATGTAAAGTAAAAAATGTCGCCGTCACGACCTACATGCGGGTGCGAATCATCGTATGGAGAATTTACCGGAGGATTAAGTCTTACCGGTCTGGACCAGGAGGTATAGGTAAAATCTTTTCTTTCGGACCAGTAGATATCGCCTTTGCCCAAGCCTCCGGGTCTGTCCGAAGTAAAATAGATTTTTTTAAGGTCGTGGCTCAAAACCGGCGTGGATTCTCTCCATTCTGTATTGAGGCCTGGTCCCATATTGACCGGCTGACTGTATCTGTCAGGGCCAAGCCTGAAACAAACATACAGGTCCATGCCACCGAAACCATCATCGTCTTTCATGGCGAGGATGACCACCGATGAGTCGGAAGCCGCAGTCAGATTGACCTCGCTGCCCGACTTATTAAATCCGTCTATCAATAACGGCTCCGGAAACGAAAAAACGCCCCTATCCATCTCAGAAACAGAAAAACCCCGGTCTATACCACCAGTTTTTGAAAACCTGTTGATGACCAGATATACATTTCCCGTCCCGTACCCGGAACAAATGCTGTTTGGCAAGGCATCATTTATCGGGTATCCGGGGTGGAAGATTCCCATTGGCACACCTTCAACCAGTCTGGTATACCATATGTCCTGATTATAAGTTGATGCATACGGATCAGCAATCAGTCTGTTGGCGATCTGTGTGTATACCTTGCGAAGCTTGTCCCGGTATTCATCTGCCGGAAGTGTAAGGCTGATATCCACTCCGTCAACAATCAGTGTTTTTTCACAGTTAGGATCCGCAACCCTTGTAAAAAAAAGGATACCATTGTCACCCGATACTACCGGGCAGATCTCATCGAGGTCATCCGTATTGACAGGATAAGCCAGTTTTTGGGCACTGTGCTGTGAATACAACCCCTGCCAGAAGCAAAACAATAGGAGTAAATTCAGGAACTGTCTGTTC
>JAGVTV010000237.1 GCA_019136675.1 Bacteroidota bacterium | reverse complement strand
ATCGTTTTTTTACACGGAACAATGTGTACATAATACATATAACTTTTCCTCAGGTGTTTTAATCACGAAAAATGATAAATTTATCAATGTAAATTTTGGGTATCAAAAAAATGATATGCCATTTGTTTCCATGTTCTTAGGATATAAAAAAATCAAAATCGGCTCCAACTATAATTTCGCCACCAATAAATTAGCCGCCAATAAAATAGAAGGATTCATAAGCTATACCTTTGTAAAAAAAGGAGAGAGTAAAAATTAAAATCTTTAGTACTTAGCCCTCTTAAAATTGCAAACCATAAGCTCTGCAAATATTATATCTGATGGTTTTGCAATCTATTCTTTACCAAGTTTTCTACACGGTTTTTAGAATCCAGAAAGCATAAGGTTGAAAAAAGGTCAGGGGCAATCCTATTATCAGCAATATCTTTATCAATGGCCGCATACCATGTTATTTGACTGCTGTATAGTTATTTAGACCAATCATTAATATTTGTTAAATCTGATTTCAGGCAACTCTCTATTCCTCCCCCAGCCCGGCGAGGTCAAGCAGGAAGGCGTATTCCATGGCCGTCTCACGAAGCCTCCTGAACCGTCCGGAAGCACCACCGTGGCCTGTGTCCATATTGCAGTACATGAGGAGCGGATTTTTGTCTGTCTTGAGTTCCCTCAGCCTGGCGACCCACTTGGCGGGTTCCCAGTACTGCACCTGAGAGTCCCAGTATCCGGTTGTGACCAGCGTAGCCGGGTAAGCCTTGGCCTCTACGTTATCATACGGTGAGTAGGATTTCATATAGTCGTAATAGGCCTTGTCCTTGGGATTGCCCCACTCATCAAACTCACCTGTGGTCAGCGGAATGCTCTCGTCGAGCATCGTGGTCACCACATCCACAAACGGTACGGCCGCAATCACACCTTTCCACAGATCGGGCCTCATATTCATCACGGCTCCCATGAGCAGGCCACCTGCACTGCCGCCATTGGCAAACAGTTTGTCTTTGGCTGCATACCCTTCTTTTACCAGATAATCTCCACAGTCGATAAAATCGGTAAACGTGTTTTTCTTGGTGAAAAACTTGCCGTTTTCGTACCAGTTACGACCCATCTCCTGACCTCCCCTGATGTGTGCGATGGCAAACCCAAACCCTCTGTCCAGCAGGCTCAATCTCGTGCTGCTGAAATAAGGATCCATGCTGTAACCATAAGAACCATACCCGTAAAGCAGGAATGGATGTGAACCGTCTTTGGTAAATCCTTTTTTATATACGATGGAAAGTGGCACCATCGTACCGTCGGCAGCCTTTACCATACGTCGTTCGGAAACGTAATCCTTAGGATCAAATTTACCTACCACTTCCTGCTGCTTTAAAAGTGTCAACTTTCTGCTTTTGACATTATAGTCGTACGTTGTGTTGGGAGTGGTCAGAGAGGTATAGTCGAGCCTCAGCAGATTGGTATCAAAATCAGGGTTTATACCAGACCCTACGGTATAGGACTCCTCATCAAACTTTATATAATGCTCGTCCTTGCCCGACCAGGGCCTGATACGCAGCTGCGTGATGCCTCCTCTGCGTTCGGAAATCACCATGTGGTCCTTGAAGAGGTCCATGCCTTCGATAAAAATATTTTCGTCGTACGGCATGAAGTCCTTCCAGTTTTCCTTTGTGGTGGCCGTTTCAGGTGTCACCATGATCTTGAAATTGGTCGCATTGTCCTTATTGGTGCGGATGTACCAGTTGTCGCCATAGTGAGATATGTCATACTCAAGTTTTCTTTCCCTTGGCTGGAACATCCTGAATTTACCGCCCGGATTATCGGCCTCAAGGATTTGGTACTCCTGCGACAGGGTGGCTGAAGATCCGATTACAATGTATTTCTTTGACTTTGTCTTGTAGACATAGGTATTAAAGGTTTCGTCCTTTTCGTGCCATACGAGTTCATCCTTTTCTACGGGAGTGCCCAGGGTATGTCTGAAAATCTTGTACGACCTGAGAGCCGCGTCCTGCTTGGTGTAAAAGATGGTCCTGTTGTCGTTACCCCAGGTGATGCCTCCTGTGGTCACGGGGATGACGTCTGCCAGGTTTTGGCCCATGGTCAGATCCTTAAACCGGATGGTATACTGACGACGGCTCACGGTGTCTTCGCTGTAGGCCAGAATCCTGTTGTCCGGGCTGACTGTCCTCCCGCCTACGGCATAGTAGGCGTGGCCTTCGGCCAGTTCATTGACGTTGAGCATGATCTCTTCCGGTGCCTGCAGATTTTCCTTCTTACGGCTGTGTATCGGATACTCCTTACCTTCCTCATAACGGGTGATATAAAAGTAACCATTGTCCTTGTATGGTACGGACATGTCAGTCTGTTTGATCCTGCCCTTGATCTCCTCAAAAAGCCGGTTTTGGAAGCTGTCAGTATGTGACATCATCTTTTCGCGGTAAGCGTTTTCCGCATTAAGGTAGTCCAGCACCTTTTGGGTCTGGGCGTCGGGCGTTTTGGCATTTTTTTGCTCGTCTGTGAGCTTCATCCAGTAATAGTTGTCAATCCTTGTGTCACCGTGCATAACCAGTTTTTCAGGTTTTTTTTCAGCAACAGGCGGAGTTATATCCTGCTTTGACATCAGTTTGCTCTCTTTATAATTCATTTTTGTTTGCTTTTTATCTGAATGGCAGGACCACAATCCCGAGCCAAAAATAATCAGGACAGTAAGTTTTACGAAATTGTTCATATCCGATTTTTAAATGTAAATAATTGACCTCCCAAATGTATTTTAAAAAAATGATAAATAGTCCTGAATTCTATCAAATGACTAAAAAAACCGATAATTTGCACCGCCTATGAAGTTAAGCACCTCATACCGCCAGATTCTTTCGCTGTCCGTTCCCATCATGCTGGGAAGTGCGGCACAGAATATCATTGTGCTCAGTGATAATGTGTTTTTGTACCACTACCATGCCACCGACTTTGCGGCTGCGGGCATTGTAGGAGTATTTTATCTGATCATTGCGAGTATAGGATACGGTTTTTCTCGGGGGGGACAGATCATCATCGCCCGCCGCAACGGCGAACACAATTACCCTGGAGCAGGAACGGATTTTCAGGCCCTGTTTTTATTTGAGTTCTTGCTGTCCCTTATCCTTTTTGCCTTCATGCAGCTTTACAGTAGTGATTTTTTCAGCATTTTTATTAAAAATCCTGAGATCCTTCAAAAATGTGTTGAGTATATCGAACCGAGGAGCTGGGGTGTGTTTTTCAGTTATCTGGGCGTATCGCTGATCGCCTTTTATACCGGCATCGCCCGTACCCAGTTTATCATGTACGACACAGTGGTGCTCATCATCGTCAATCTCATCCTCAATTATGTGCTGGTTTTTGGTAAGTTCGGGATTCCGGCTATGGGTATTGCCGGCTCTGCACTGGCCAGCACCATAGCCGAGATTGTCGCATTTGTGGTTTTTATCGGTTATATGATCTGGGATAAGGCCAACAGGAAATACGAACTGCTGAGTGTACACCGCCTGGTATCCCGAGATTTTAAAAACATGTTTTCCATATCCTTTCCCATTGTTTTTCAATCTATCCTTGGCATAGGGTCCTGGTTCCTTTTTTTCAGCTTCATCGAAAACATAGGTAGCAGAGAGCTCGAGATTTCAAACCTGCTGCGAACTGTCTATCTGATTCTTTCCATCCCATGCTGGGGATATTCGGCAGGCATCAATACCATGGTGAGCAATTTCATTGGCAACCGCAAAAGACAGGCTGTCCTGCCGCTCATCGTTAAAACCATCAAGCTAAATATGCTCTCCACCTTCCTCATATCCATGCCGGTGCTTATGTTTCCGGAGTTTCTACTGTATCCACTTTTTGGCGGTGAGGATATGACACTGATTCTCATCTCAAAACCATATATGCTGGTAATCTTCGTCATCCTGATGGTATTCAGCATCGGGGGCATACTGATCAATGGTCTGATAGGGACAGGGCATACCGGCACAGCACTCAGGATACAAACCATTTTTACCCTTGTTTATATTGCCTACAGCATCGTCATGATCAAGTTCAGTTACCATGGACTAAATTGGGCATGGACTGCGGAGATAATTTATTGGGGAGGCATCAGTATAATGACCTTCCTGTACCTTCGGACCGGCAAATGGCATTTTCTCAGATTCTGACTCCTGATATTCCCACCATTAAAATTCTGTTATGCAACGCATTTTTTTTCATACCGAAAATCCTAACATCAGAGACCTCAAGGAAGTGGCTGCCAGGATTAACAACGGAGAGATCGTCATTTTCCCGACCGACACCATCTATGCCCTCGGTTGTCTCATGACCAATAAACAAGGCATCGAACGCATATGCCGCATTACCAATAAAAAGGAAAAGCAGGCTAAAATGTCGCTCATATGCAAGGACATAAGCTCCATAGCCCAATTTACTCCACAGATCAGCAACGATGTGTTCCGCACCATGAAACGATACCTGCCGGGGCCATATACCTTTATCCTAAGGTCCAATAATTATGTTCAGAAGTTTTTTAAAAACAACCGCGAAGAAATAGGTGTCAGGATCCCTGAAAACAAGATCCTCGAAGGCCTGCAGCCTTTTCTCGACGCTCCACTTATATCCACTTCTCTCAATTCAGAAGACTATTTCCAGAAACATTATACCGACCCGGACGATATAGAGGCAGAATTCCAGCACAAGGCAGATCTACTCCTGGATGGTGGCATCGGAGACCTCGAGGAATCTACTGTCCTGGACTGCACCGGCCAGGAGATCATTCTGGTGAGAGAAGGAAAAGGTCCTGTAGACTAACCGGAATTATATTCTCTCCAGCAGGTACATATTTTCGTTGAGTATCGCCTTTCGGTCGCTAATGGCTCTTTGCGGTGCATACCGGACAGACAAGGTGCAGTAGTCCTGATGGTCCGTCAGCCGGTATCCTTCCCTCTGCCGGTAGGACTCAGTAGAGAGGAGCTGATGCGAAAAAGTATCTCCTGACAAATTATTCCTGTCAAAAAAATCATCCAGTCTGTGCTGCACCTCAGTATCCGCTGCCTCCGGGAGAAAGGAGACACACCCCAACATATCACCAGGTTGTTGTGCCGCTGCAAGAGTTTTGAACAGCCTGTCGGTCACCTCCGCAGTCAGGAAATACAACACGCCTTCGAGGACAAAAAACGAAGGCCGGCCATCGATCCATTGCCTGACATCAGCTAACAGACTATCATGGTCCTCCTGTCTGAAATCAGCCTCCAGATAATGTACCTTTCTGGCCGGTATCCTGCCCTCATTGACCCATCCGGCCAGCAATTCCTTTTTGTACTGTACGATGTCAGGCTGGTCGACGTCAAGGCAGTCAATTTTCCCGTCAATAAGAAAAGGATACATGCTGAATCCGGCACCCCAGTTTACCAGTACTCCTCCGGGATGAAGCCTGAAATAATCCTCCATGGTATCCAGCCAGTGCCTGTTGCGTAGACAATGCAAAAAAGGCTCATAAGGAGACACCTCCCCGACCACAGCCCTCACCCACCGGTCCGTCAGTTCATTGCCAAACAAGCAAGCATATCTGTCGCCACTCAGTTCTGGATCAGAAGCCCTGTATGCACAGGTAATAAATGCCGTTTCGTGTATCTTCATCCGACCTCAATTAAAAGGCAAACTTAATCATTTTCCACCTTTCGTTTTATTTTTGGGAGTGCCACTGCCGCTCCGCGTCTGTGACCGGGCCATACGCTTTATTCTGCCGTACCGTCAGAATGCCCGCTTCTGTCCCTCACTCGATTTATTTTCCCATGGGAAAAAAAGGCGGCATCAACAACTGAATCATGGTTTACAGCCACGGTTATGTAGGTTTGTCAGTCTACTACCATCTTTTGCCGGTCCAGTTCCTGCTGCCTGATGTTTTTTGGCAACTCACGGTACTCGTATTGTTGATTTCTTAGCTGTGGCCTGAATCCAGCTTCCCGTATGGATTTTTGGATGCCATCGGCTGTAAAACGGAATGCTGCCCCTGCGGCAGATACGACATTCTCTTCGATCATGATGGATCCAAAGTCATTGGCACCGGCGTGCAGGCAAAGCTGGGCCACCGTTTTTCCCACAGTAAGCCAGGATGCCTGTATATTGATAATATTGGGCAACATGATGCGACTCATGGCTATCATCCTTATGTACTCGTCGCCAGTACACTGGTTGCGGGCCCTTTTTATCTTTTTGAGGATGGTGTCTTCGTCCATAAAAGGCCAAGGAATAAAGGCCAGGAAGCCTTTTGCACCTGCTGGTTTTTCGCTCTGTACCTGTCGAATGGCCACAAAATGCTCCATCCTTTCCATATTGGTCTCTATGTGTCCAAACATCATCGTGGCCGAAGTGGTGATGCCCAGTTTGTGGGCAGCTCTCATGACATCCAGCCATTCCTGTCCTCCGCACTTGCCCTTGGAAATCAGCCTGCGTACGCGGTCGCTCAGGATCTCCGCCCCTGCTCCCGGCAGAGAGTCCAGCCCGGCCTCCTTCAGTGCCTTCAGGACCTCAGTGTGGGTAGACTTCTCCAGCTTGGTGATATGGGCGATCTCGGGCGGGCCCAGGGCATGTAGTTTGAGAGCGGGATATAACTCCTTGAGCTTTTTAAACAGTTCCACATAATACTCCAGCCCCAGGTCGGGATGATGCCCCCCCTGCAACAGCAACTGTTCGCCGCCAAATTCGAATGTCTCTTCTATTTTATGCCTGTACTCTTCGATTGTGGTGATGTAGGACTCATCGTGTCCGGGACGCCTGTAGAAATTGCAAAACTTACAATTGGCTATGCATACATTGGTGGTGTTGCTGTTGCGGTCTATGATCCAGGTAACCGTATCCCCCGGTACATGGTGCTGCCTGATGGCATTGCCTGCATACATGAGTTCGGCGGTTGGAGCATTTTCAAACAGGAAAAGTCCTTCCTCAGCGGATAGAAACTCCAGGTTAAGGGCTTTGTGCAAAAGGTCAGAGATGTTAGCACTCATAAAAAAATGTGTTGTGGCACA
>JAGVTV010000093.1 GCA_019136675.1 Bacteroidota bacterium | reverse complement strand
AAAAACATTATTATGCATTGTATACTGCTCAAGGCTTAGGATGGCTTTTAAAATCAGGGTCTAAAGTATAAATAGATTCGGACATTTTTTAAAAATGGGCTTATTGTTTTGCAGCCATTGTTTTTACTTACGTGCGTCTCAGACATCAGCGGTAAAATATGGTCCGGTGTCGTATTCATTTTGGTCAATTTTCTTAAATTTACCCTGAAAATATAAATCCATTATTATATGAGAGGTTTTGTTGTTTTAATTATGCTTATTATTTCATCCTCTGGCTTATTTGCAGGTGAAGGAATGTGGTTGCCGCAACTGCTCAGGCTTCTGAATGAAAAAGAAATGAAAAGCATGGGCATGAAGATAAGTGCCGAAGATATTTACAGTATAAACAAGGGATCGCTCAAGGATGCCATCGTGCATTTCGGAGGATTTTGTACTTCCGAAGTGATCTCATCCAATGGATTGCTGCTGACAAACCACCACTGCGGCTATGATGCCATACAGTCACATTCTACCGTAGAAAACAATCTCATCAGAAACGGATTCTGGGCGGGCAGCTACAGGGAAGAATTGTCCAATCCCGGCCTTACGGCGACATTTATCGACAGGATAGACGATGTGACGACCAGGGCTCTCACCGGAGTTACTGCTGTCATGAGTGCATCAGAAAGACAATCAGCCATTGATAAAAATCTGGCAGAAGTCAGAAAAGAATACCGGTTGGAATCATACCAGGAACTGATTATCAGACCGTTTTTTGACGGAAACCAATATTTTGCCTTCGTTACCACTGTGTACCGGGATGTCAGGCTGGTGGGAGCTCCACCAGAATCAATAGGCAAGTTTGGAGCCGATACGGACAACTGGGTCTGGCCGCGGCATACGGGAGATTTTTCACTTTTCAGAATATATGCAGGCAAGGACAACAAACCGGCTGATTACTCGCCTGACAATGTGCCCTATAAACCAAAACACCACCTCCCGGTCTCCATGGACGGTATCTCAGAGGGGGACTTTACCATGGTATTTGGGTTTCCCGGAAGGACCACCCAATATCTTCCTGCCTCAGCTGTCAGGCAAGTGGTCAACACCCTCAATCCTGCAAGAATATCTGTACGGGATGCTGCCCTCAAGATTACGGACCAATACATGCGTAAAGATGAAGCCACAAAGATCAAGTATGCAGCAAAATACGCCAGCATAGCCAATTACTGGAAAAAATGGATAGGCGAGTCACAGGGCCTCAAACAATCCGATGCCGTCAATAAAAAACTCGAATATGAGGCTGCATTTACCAAAAGATTGCCTTCCGGCAGTCCATACGCAGGCCTTCTGCCAGAATTGGACAGGCTGTACTCTGCCATCGAGCCTTATGCCCTTGCCCGTGAATATTATACCGAGATAGCATTGCGAAATGTTGACCTGCCTTCCCTGATGGGTGGGCTTAAAAGGATGATTTCAGCCTACGAAAAAAACGGAGAGGCCGGATACAAAGAGCAGCTGGCCAGGGTCCAAAATTTTATTCCCGAATTTTACAAGGACTTTGACAGCAATATAGACCAGGAGAAACTGGGCACCTTGCTCACCATGTATGCAGATAAATTGGATAAAAAGTTTGTCCCCGACTTCCTGCAGCGTGAAAATCTGGGAATTGCCGAAGGGGAATCTTACGATAAGATGGTTGCAGACCTGTATACGCTGAGCAGTTTTACTTCTGAAAAAGAAGCCACAGGTATCCTGAGCCTCTCACCGGAAAAAGCGGTACAGGCAATAAAAAGTGATCCGGTATACGCCATGAGCAGTGCCTGGGCTGATTTCTATGCAAATCAGATCTCTGCCCCTTACAACGAAATAAAAAAAGAAATTGACCTCAAACAGGCTATCTACACGGGAGCCCAGATGGAAGTCTTTAAGGAAAAGAGATTTTATCCGGATGCCAACAGTACCCTGAGGGTCACCTACGGCCAGGTCAACGGGTATAAGCCCAGGGACGCCGTAGCATACAGCCCGGTGACCTATCTGGACGGAATCATCCAAAAATACGTGCCGGGTGATTATGAATTTGACCTCCAGCCACGCATGCTCGAATTGTACAAAAACAAGGATTACGGCCCTTACGCCGATAAAACCGGAAAACTCCCGGTGTGTTTCCTCGGCTCAAACCACACCACCGGCGGAAATTCCGGAAGTCCGGCTATTGACGCCCACGGTAACCTTATCGGGCTAAATTTTGACCGCGTATGGGAAGGGACCATGAGCGACATATACTACGACAAGGACATTTGCCGCAATATTATGGTGGATGCCCGGTATATCCTGTGGGTCATAGACAAGTACGCCGGAGCAAAACACCTGATAAAAGAAATGACTCTGGTACATCCTAAAAAAGGCAAGACTTCGAAAACCGGAAAATCAAAAGCCAAATCCTGAGTGCGTTGAAATACCGTCATTCGATCTGGAATATGCCGGTGAGGGTAATGTCAAGGGCGGTACCTGCTGTTTTTGTTGCTTTAGCCTTTTTACAGCCACTGCCACTCGAAAACCCTTCTGCAAGCTCTTCCCATTCGGTAAAACATTGGAAAGAAAGCCTCGTTAAGGGAGTGACACTGGTTGCACCTCCCAGAGAGATAGGGCCAGCCTCTTTTGAGCACCTCAAGAGTATCCATGCTTCATGGGTGTGCCTTGTACCCTACGGATTTATGCGTCCGGGCAGTCCTGATGTCCGCTATGGTGCCCAATGGCAGTGGTGGGGTGAAAAAAAAGAGGGTATTCTCAAATGTATAGAGGAAGCCAAAAGGCAAAAACTCCGTGTCATGTTAAAACCGCAGGTCTACATACCAGGAGGTTGGACAGGCGACGTGAGTTTTGATTCTGAAGAAAAGTGGGAGCGATGGGAGGCATCGTACAAAGAATATATCCTGGATTTTGCCTGCCTTGCCGGCGAAAACGGTATCGAAATGTTTTGTATAGGAACTGAATTTGACCGCACTACAGCTTCCCGTAAAAAGTTCTGGTTCGATCTGGTGGCTGAAGTCAGAAAAATATACCATGGCTACATTACCTATTCGGCAAACTGGGACAGCTTTGACAAAGTGACACTTTGGCCTTCACTGGATGTCATAGGTATAAGCGGATATTTTCCGCTGGACGATAAAGAAAGTCCGGAGGTCAGAGGACTGGTCGAAAAATGGAAGCCCGTGGCTGTCAAGCTGGATAATTTTTCAAGGAAAATGAATAAAAAGATCCTTTTCAGTGAGTACGGTTACATGTCTGTAGACGGTTGTGCAGGTAAGGTCTGGGAAGTAGAAAAAAACCGGGACGTGCTTAATGTAAACCACGCGGCTCAAAGCAATAGCTATGATGCATTATGGTCCTCTCTGCATTCAAAGGAGTTTTGGGCAGGAGGTTTTACCTGGAAATGGTTTCCAGAGGGCATGGGCCACGAAGGTTATCCTGAAAAAGACTACACACCCCAGGGCAAACCCGCTGAAAAAATCCTTGAAAAATGGTTTTCCAAAAAATATTAACCCATCGGAAATGAAGATAGCAGAGACTGTTTCAGAATTAAGACACCTCACGGACCTCGCAAGGAAGTCGGGCAAAAAGATTGGATTTGTGCCTACCATGGGAGCTCTTCATGAGGGACATATCTCCCTGGTGAAAAAAGCAAAACGCCAAAACCCGGTTGTGGTTGTTTCCATCTTTGTAAATCCTACCCAGTTTAACGATAAAAAGGATCTGGAAAAATACCCCAGAACCCTTGAGGCTGACTCAAAACTGCTAGCCCCTGCTGGTGCCGATATACTTTTTTTTCCTTCAGTCAGTGAGGTCTACCCTGACGGCCAGGACAAAGGTGCTGATATTGACCTGGGCGGACTGGATAAACACATGGAGGGAGCTTTCCGGCCCGGACACTTCAAAGGTATGGCACAAGTGGTCAAAAGGCTTCTTGACATCGTGACACCTGACAGGCTATATATGGGCCAGAAAGATTTTCAACAATTTACGATTGTAGCCCATATGATCAGGAGTTTAGGGATCAATACCCAACTTGTCGTCTGCCCCATCAAGCGTGAACATAACGGTCTTGCGATGAGCTCACGCAACGAACGTCTATCTGCGGAGACCCGCGGGAAAGCCGGGATAATAAACCGTGTCATGAAAGCAGTGAAGCGGGATATGTACAGCAAACAAGTGGCTGATCTTGAAAAATATGCCATGAAAAGGCTAACTGTTGCTCCGTTTGAGCCGGAATATTTCTCGATAGTGGACGGGTATACCCTCAATCCTGTGACAGACATGGACAAGACCCCTTATGTCGTGGCCTGTGTGGCGGTCTGGGCCGATGGTGTAAGGCTTATTGACAATATGATTCTCAGAAAAGAGTGATCTTTTTAACTTCTTTTGCCGGAAGGCCTGCTAAGGGGGTGGTATTTCATGACAGTGTCCCTGAGGTATTTTTTATCCACATGAGTGTAGATCTCTGTGGTCAGTATGGACTCATGGCCCAGCATTTCCTGTACGGCTCTGAGGTCGGCCCCTCCTTCCACCAGGTGCGTGGCAAATGAATGCCTGAAGGTATGCGGGCTTACCGTCTTTTGTATGCCCGCCAGAGCTGTAAAGTTTTTTATTAGTGTAAAGACCATCACCCTTGTCAGTCCTTTACCCCTGCGGTTGAGGAATAAAACATCCTCGCTTCCCCTGGCGATGACAGGCAGATGTTTTCTCTCCGTCTCCAGATACAGATTGATGTGTTTAATGGCAGAATCCCCGATGGGCACCAGTCGCTCCTTGTTATTTTTGCCTATGACCTTGACGAAACCCTGTTCCGGAAAATAATCACTCAGCCTGAGGGTGGTGAGCTCACTCACCCTCAGCCCGCAGGCGTACAGTGTCTCTAGCATGGCCCGATTTCGCTGGCTGTGGGGCTGTGACATGTCTATCGAGGAGAGAATAAGGTCTATTTCCTCATAGCTGAGTACATCAGGTAGTGTCCGTCTGAGTTTGGGGCTTTCAAGCAGGGCTGAAGGATCGTCGTCAATGATATCTTCAAGAAGCAGGTAGCGGTAAAAAGCCCTGATACCCGAAATGATCCTGGCCTGGCTTTTCGGCTCAAGGCCCAGGTCATTGATGTAATATACAAAAGATGTGAGGTGATCACCATTGAGCTTATCAGGGGTGAGATCTATCTTTTTAATAAGGACAAACTCCAGCAGTTTTCCCACATCCCTTATATATGCCTCTATGGAATGCCCCGAAAGTGATTTTTCGAGCAGCAGGTACGCCCTGAATCCTTTTAAGCTGCTATTCCAGTCCATGTCTATGTGCTATGATGGCATTCTTACAAACGTTTTGTTGGAATTTTTGTTATGGACATTTAACAATGATCTTACGATGAAGATTGGTATAGTGTGCTATCCGACTTTTGGAGGAAGTGGTGTGGTTGCAACCGAACTGGGGCTGGGACTTGCTGACAAAGGACATGATGTGCATTTTATTACCTACAAAAGGCCGGTAAGGCTTACGGCATTTCACCCTAATGTGTATTTTCACGAGGTCACTTCACTGGACTATCCCCTGTTTGAATATACGCCTTATGAGACTTCGCTTGCCAGCAAGATGGTCGATGTGGTGAGGTTTGAAAAGCTGGAACTTCTTCATGTGCATTATGCCATCCCTCATGCGGCAGTTGCCTATATGGCAAGGCAGATCCTGCATTCACAGGGTATTGATATACCCATCATTACCACACTGCACGGCACAGATATAACACTTGTGGGCCTGGACCAGTCTTACGCACCGGTGGTGGAATTCAGCATAAACCAGTCTGATGGGGTCACTGCAGTGTCAGAAAGCCTCAGGGAGGAGACACTCAGGTCCTTCCACATCAGCAGACATATCAGGGTTATACCTAATTTTATAGACTTCAGCAGATTCAGAAAGATCAATAAAGACCATTTTAAGCGGGCTATCGCTCCTGACGGCGAAAAGATTCTTGTACATATTTCCAATTTCCGTAAGGTAAAAAAAGTGGATGATGTCATCAGGATCTTTGAAATCGTCAGTAAAAAAGTAAAGAGCAAGCTGCTGCTTGTAGGTGACGGCCCCGAGAGGAAATATATGGAAGAACTATGCCGCAGTCTGCACCTTTGTGACGAAGTAAGATTTTTAGGTAAGCAGGAAGCCGTTGAAGAGCTGCTGGCAGTATCGGACTTGTTTCTCCTGCCCTCCGAGTCTGAGAGTTTTGGCCTGGCAGCACTTGAAGCCATGGCCTGTGAAGTGCCTGTGATTTCCTCCAATGCAGGTGGCCTACCTGAGGTCAATATTGACGGGGTCACAGGCTACATCTGCGAAACCGGGGATGTGCAGGGCATGGCCCAAAGATGCATAGAATTGCTGGAAGATGAATCAAGTCTGGCGACATTCAGGAAAAATGCCTTTCTGCAGGCAAATAAGTTTGATATTCGGGAGATACTTCCGATGTACGAAAATTACTACCACGAAATTCTGGCACAAAAAGTTTAGTTTACGATCAGGATTTTAGTGACGATGGCATCCGAAGGGATTGATGTATTTTCGTTTGCCGAAAAGACCAGGTAAACCCCTGTAGCCGCCTTTTCTCCGTTATAATCTCTGCCGTCCCACGTGGCCTGGCCTCCCAGAGCTTTGGTTTCGTATACCAGCTTACCGTTGATATCGGTTATCTTAACACTTGCATCCCGCACCAGGCCCTTGATGGCAATCGGTCCGGAATATCCGGGCCGCACCGGATTGGGAAAAGCATACACGTTGCTGCTGTGAGACCTTCCCCCTCCTGTGGTCTCTGTCCTGACGCTCTGGATGCCCAGGTCCGTGATCACAAACATTTCGCCTGTGACGGAATTAAATCCCAGGTCCAGTATTTTATTGCTGATCAAGGGAGAATTTTTACTATTGTAATTGGCTTCTTCGATGGTTCCGTCCGGTGACTGTACGAAAATTCCGTTTCGGGTGCCGAACCATTTTCTGTTGCCGCCATCTGCCTCTATGCTCAGGACATCTTCATCCCGGAGCAACAGGGCGGGAATATTTTCCACAACCACTTTTCTGATATTACCCCTGCAACTTTCCAAAAAAGGGTCTCCGCATTCGAATACAACAGGACCCTGGTCGGTACCCACCCATACGCTTCCGTCCTGATCGACGGTGACACAATTGACCTTATTGCCGGTAATCTCACTGTTACTCCTCGATATATATCTGATCTTGTCATCGGACGGATCGTCAATCTTTGACCCTTCATTAAATACCAGGAGCCCGTTGCCTGAGCCGGTGACCGCTATCCATTTGTTGCCCTGGTCGTCGATGGTAATATCAGCCAGAGAAGTGGCGGACGGGACAGCAAAGTTATACCACTTGTTGTCAGGTGTCCTTACTGCCAGTGGCCGGGAAGCTCCGTAGTTGGATACCCAGAGGTTTTCGTTTTTGTCGAGTGCCAGTCCTGCTATCCTGGTCCTTGCCTCGTCTCCGACAGTGCCCCCCAGGACGCTGTTGTCCTTATTCCAGTGGCTGATATTGCCTGTTTTTTCATCCAGAAGCATTACACCATTATAATAGGAGCCCAGAAAAATCTCCTCCTTTTTAGGATTGGGGGCCAGGCAATATAAATGAAGAAATTCCTTATCCTTCAGCAAAGTCAGATTATCACCGTTGAAATTTTTCCAGCTACCGTCTTCCAGAGTATAAAAGCCGTATAAAGTAAAACGGTACTGATAATCTTCGGTTACCCCTCCTGAGCCGAAATAAGCTTTTTCCTTCCTGAACCTCACATTGCTGGCATCATTGGTAAATGGCACCTCAAATCTCAGGTTTTTACATGGCCCTGATGATAAGCCTTCAGTATAGCGGATAGGGTCCCACTGGTCGGCATACCATATCCGTCCCTTTTGGTCCTCCACGCTGTAAATACCCTTATTGATACATCCATATCCACGCTCGCCTGACAGGCCTGAATCACTGTAAAAAAGCACTCGGGTCTCATTTCTGTTATTTTCGATACCGGCCATGAGCATAGATCCGTCTTCTGAGAGATAGTTGACGGTTTCATTGACATCAGGTTGCAAAAGCACGCTAAATCTGCCGTCAGATCCGGAAACATACACTTTATTGGCCGCAGCCAGATAAACCTTGCCAAACTTAACAGCCAGATACTTTACCTCCTCGCCGGTAGGCAGACCTTTATCAGGACCGGCAAGCTGCCAGGTGTTAAAATCTGAAATATTGACCCCGTCAATTGACACGGTATATAAACCCCTGGCCGTGCCGGCATAAATAGTGTTGCCCAGTGTCACAATACTGTACACCTTGGTCTCTGTAAATGTCGTAAACGGAAACTCAAGTTTCTGAAGATTAAATCCCAGAATGCCGAAATCAGTCGCCATATATGCATCTTTTTGGTTGCTTATATGGAAGTCGTTGATTGTTTTACTTCCGGTTATACTGGTATTGGTCTTAATAAAGGGGATATTATAGACATCTTCGTCCTGTATCACATCGATATTGTTGTCAGCATAGATAAGGATCAGCTGATTGTTCTTGTCATCATAAAACATATTGGCGATGCTGATATCCGACAATCCGTCCTCCTTTGACATAAATTTGACCGAAAGGTCTTCTTTAAAGATGGAGATCAGTCCCCTAGATGACGCATAATAGACATTTTCGGAGCTTTGGCACACCCTTTTTCCGTCCTTGTAGGAAAGATGTGACTTCCACTCCCCGATTTTCAGGCCGCTTTGGGCGGAAAGTACTCCCTGACTAAAAAGGAACGCATAAATAAGCCATAAGAGCAACGTTTTATTTCGCATGATGTTGCTTCGATTTTGAACTATTTAAAAACCAAAAAATGCTGTTTTTATTGTGTTTCTTTCGTAAAAAAACCGGTAGCCTGCAATCCTTATTTCCTGTACAACACGGAGTTTTCGAGATACTCAAAAACTTCATCGGGTACGAGATATCTAACTGATTTTCCGGACTTGATGGCATTGCGTATGAATGTGGCCGAAATATCGAGCATGGGTGCATCCACTATCGTGATTCTTGGGTTGTCTGCATATTTATTGTTTTCAAAACCCGGCCTTTGGTAAATATAAATGTCATAATCCGAAAGCAGGACCTCGTAGTTTTTCCATTTTTCAATGCTTTCCAGGTTATCGCCGCCCATGATGAGAGAAAATTGCTTTTTGGGATACTTTTCCCTAAGATAGGTCAGCGTATCAATGGTATAAGAAGGGACTGGCAGTGAAAATTCAACATTGGATACCCTGATCTTTGGGTTGTCGCCTATGGCGAGCCGTACGAGATGCAGCCTGTCGCTGTCCCTGGCAAGGGAGGTCTTTTCCTTAAGTGGATTGTGCGGGCTTACGACCATCCACACCTGGCTGAGATCGGTGTATTCGACCATGTGATTGGCAATGATCATGTGGCCTATGTGCACAGGATTAAAAGACCCGAAAAACAAACCGATTTTCATAAGCCCGTGGGTTTACGTGACTGACCCGGAAACCGGATGTAAAAGCTTTATCAATTGCCCATCATCACGGGCATCACCAGCATCAGCAATGATTCGCCCGGTTCTTCTTCCAGCGGCACGATGATACCTGCCCTGCTCGGTGTGGAGAGTTGCATCTTTATCTCGTCATATTCGAGGACAGAGAGCATTTCGCCCAGAAACTTGGCATTGAATCCGATCGTAATAGCATCGCCTCCTGCAAAGGTGCAATTAAGCTGTTCGGTGGCTTCATTTGAAAAATCAAGGTCCTGAGCCGAGATGGTCATGCTTTTGTCAGTGATATTGAGTACAACCTGGTTGGTGGCCTTATTGGCATACAGGGCAATCCTGCGAAGTGAACTCAGGAAATCCTTGCGGTTGATGACCACGGAAAGCGGATTTTCTACCGGGATGACGGCGTTGTATTCAGGATACTTTGAGTCAATAAGCCTGCAGACAATCTTGGTACGGCCAAAATTGAAAAATATATTGGCTTTGTTAAAACTAATCGATACATCACAATCTTCCGTGAGTGCATTTTTTACCAGGATAAGACCCTTTTTTGGTACAATAAGCGACCTGGCTATATCGGTTTTAATATTGCCGATGGTGTACTTGACCAGCTTATGGGCGTCTGTGGCCACAAAGTTGAGTTTGGTAAAATCTATCTGGACCAAAACACCCGTCATTGCGAGTCTCAGTTCGTCATTGCTTGTCGCAAATATGGTATTGGTGATGCCTTTGTGTACCTTTTTTGAATTGAGGACAAGGGACTCTACATCCTCCTCTTCCGGCGGATTGGGAAAATCTTCTGCCGAGTCGCCCGACAGCTTGTATACACCAAACGCCGACATAATGCGTATGCTGTTGTTTTCTTCCACAGAAACAGTTACCGGCTGCTCAGGCAATGCCTTGATGGTGTCGAGAAGCATTTTGGCCGGGATGGCGATGATGCCGTCCTCATCTGATGTCACATCCACACTTGTGATAATAGTGGTCTCAAGGTTGGTGGAGGTGATGGTCAGGACATTATCTTTGACATTAAACAGGAAGTCTTCCATAATCGGCAATACCGGATTGGTATTGATGGCTCCTGATGCAATGTTTAGCTGCTTGAGTAATTCTGATGACGAAACTTCAAATCTCATAATCTGGTTTTTAGACATTCTTTGGCCTCCGGACCCTGACCCTTACCTTTTGTACCTGGATCCTCCGACCAATCAGAGCCACAAAATTAACAAAATATATCTTATTTCATAATCTGCTTAATTTATCGATTATTGGCATCAGATTTTCACTGATGTCCCTGCTAATGAAGTGCCTGGCATTACTCTTTTATTGGGACGATAATCACATGTTTTAAACCGAGAGGTCTCCGGCATTGTTTAATGCCAAATTCTTCCAATGACCGACAGGACAAAGGCCCCCGATATCGCCAGAATAAAAAAACTCACGATACCTGAAATCGATGTCTACTCACTGGCCAACGGAACACGGGTCTGCGAGGCAAATCTGGGCAGCCAGGATATTATAAAGATAGAGATAGTGCACGAGGCGGGCAGGTCGTGTGAGGATTTTCCGCTGGTGTCAAGGGCTGTATCATCTCTTATCAAGGACGGGTGTGCAGGCAAAAATTCGCAAACCATAGCAGAGGAGATAGATTATTACGGGTCTTCGATCCGCACCGCTTCCAACCTTGACTTTTCATTCACCACGTTTTACTGTCTGACAAAATATGCTTCTCAGGGCATCGATTTGCTGCATGAAATGTACAGTACTCCGGTCTTTCCTGCTGACGAGATAGAAAAGTTTAAAAAACTAAATATACAGAAACTCAGGGAAGAGCTCACAAAAAATGATGTTATCACCTACCGCCAGATCACGGAGGAGATCTTTGGCAAGGACCACCCATACGGGTACAACAGCACGGAAAATGACTATCTCCGCCTTTCAAGAGATTTGCTGGTTTCGCATTTTCAGGACTATTACGGCTCAGACAACTGTTACATTTTCCTGAGCGGCAAAGTTACCGCTGAGATCAGGAATCAGATCGGCCGGGTATTTGGCAGTGTCAGCCACCCATCCCGTAAAAAAGAATACCACCCGTGCAGGATTGAGCCGGCTTCCAATAAAATCAGGCTTTACAGCCGCAACGAACACCAGAGCTCCATCAAGACCGGCAGAAGACTTTTCGGAAAAAATCATCCCGACAATGTGGTGTTTTTCCTTCTGAACACCATCCTGGGAGGGTATTTTGGGTCGAGACTGATGTCAAGCATAAGGGAGGACATGGGATATACCTATGATATCCACAGCAGCATGGACCAGATGCTGCACGACGGGTACTTTTATGTGGGTACAGAAGCCGCAACAGAATACGTGGAGCCCATTTTAAAGGAAATATACCATCAGATGGACCTGCTAAAGACAAAAAAGGTGGGCAGCAAGGAGCTGCAGATGGTAAAAAACTATGTGATGGGGAATTTTATGAATATGCTGGACGGCCCAATGAATGTGGGTTCATTTGCAAAATCCATGGTCATGATCGGCAAGCAGCCCAGGGACTTTGAACAGTTTGTGGATGAGATGACAGAAATCACACCGTTAAAGATTATGGAAGCAGCCCACAGGTATCTCAACGAGGACCAAATGACGGAGGTAATAGTCTCTCCTCAGGGCAATATGTAAAAATATTGGGAATTATTACTTAACTGTGACAAAAAAACGTGGGTTAATCTTATCATTTTTAGTAAATTTGCACCCCAATCGCACTTTAATCAAATATTGACAAGTACTGAATAATCAAGCATATAATGAGGTTTTTTAATTTTTTCACTCAGGAATTGGCCGTAGACCTGGGTACAGCAAACACGCTGATCATACAAAACGATAATGTCGTCGTTGATGAGCCTTCTATCGTAGCCGTAAACAGAAATACCGGTGAAGTGATAGCTGTGGGCAACCGGGCTATGCAGATGCACGAAAAGACCCATGACAACATAAAGACAATACGTCCACTTAAAGACGGAGTGATAGCAGACTTCCAGGCAGCAGAGGCCCTGATTCAGGGGCTTATCAATATGATTGGCGAAAAAAGGAGGTTTTTTACCCACCTGAAAATGGTCATCTGTATACCTTCAGGTATTACCGAAGTGGAAAAAAGAGCTGTTTTTGACAGTGCCGACCATGTGGACTCCAAAGAGACTTACCTTATCCATGAACCAATGGCCGCAGCTCTGGGTATAGGGCTGGATGTTGAGGAGCCTGTGGGAAATATGGTCATCGATATCGGGGGGGGTACCACCGAGATTGCTGTTATCGCCCTTTCGGGAATAGTTACTGACCAGTCGATAAGAATCGCCGGCGATGAGTTTACCAATGACATCATCGACTATATGAAAAGGAAGCACAATATCCTGATAGGCGAACGTACTGCCGAACAGATAAAAATTAATGCGGGTGCTGCCCTTGCTGAAATTGAAAACGCTCCACCAAAATACGCAGTGAACGGAAGGGACCTTCTTACAGGCATTCCAAAACAAGTCTTTACTACGCATGTGGAGGTAGCCGAAGCATTGGACAAATCCATAACAAAGATAGAAGAAGCCGTACTCAAGGCCCTCGAAGACACTCCGCCGGAGCTTTCGTCTGATATCTATCGTACTGGAATGTATCTCACAGGAGGCGGTGCCCTGCTCCGCGGACTGGACAAAAGAATGGCAAGCAAGACCAAACTTAAGGTCCACATTGCCGATGATCCGCTTCGTGCAGTCGTACGCGGCACAGGTATTGCACTCAAAAACACAGGCAGATACTCATTCCTTATGGACAGGAAGAGCATATAAAGTAATCCTGTACTGAATGTACAATGTTCTACAGCTTTTTATTAAATACGGTGCTCACATTTTGTTTGTGGTGCTCGAATTTTTATGTTTTTACCTGATCATCAATTACAACCAGGATCAGAAGCTGATATTTATCAATTCTTCAAATCTCTATTCTGCAAAGTTATCTCAGCAACAGGCCAGAATCAGCCAGTTTGCAAATCTCAGAAAACAAAACGACAGCCTGCTTCACGAAAATGCAAACCTTATCGAAAATCTGATTTCAATAGAGTATGCATCTTCAAAAATTCCAGCTGCCGATTCTTCTCTTTCCCAATACAGGTTGATTCCGGCTCAGGTATGCAATTCGACCATTCACCTCAGAAACAACCATTTTACGTTATGCAAGGGTAGTCGTGAAGGGGTCAGAGCCGATATGGGCGTCATCTCTTCACACCTCGGAGTGGTAGGTATTGTCAGGAATGTATCTGAAAATTTTGCCCATGTAATTTCACTGCTGCATAGCCAGTCAAAACTCAGCTGCTCCATCAAAAACAGAGCAGGCCACGGCACTCTGGTATGGAATGATATGGACCCCCTGCACATGTCACTGGAGTCCATCCCAAAACATGAAAAAATTGCTGCAGGAGACACCGTCATTACCAGCGGATATTCTACCATGTTTCCCCGCGGCATTTTGGTCGGAAAGATAGAATCCTACAAAGTAAAGCCGGGGAGCAACAGCTATGAAATTAAAGTAAAACTTTTTAATGACCTGACAAATATCAGGTATGCCTATGTGATACAAAACAGGTTTGGCGAAGAACAAAACAAACTGGAAAAAGAAGTGACCAATGAATAGCAGAGCCATCCCTACCAATGTGATCAGGATAATACTGATATTTATTGCCCAGGTATTGATATTTAAGCAGATCACTTTTTCTCTGGGAGGCTTTGCATCTATACACTGTCTTATTTATCCGATGGCCATCCTTCTCATGCCGATAAAGGCTAACCGGTCCCTGCTTATGGTTATATCCCTGCTGTTTGGCCTGGCCTTGGATATGTTTTATGACTCTCCCGGCGTACATGCCGCCACCCTGGTCCTGACAGCTTATATCAGGCCCCTTGTCATCGCCTTTCTTGAGCCTTTTGACGGATATAATATTGATGATGTACCGACGCTCCGGCAGATGGGGCCGGCATGGTTTGTTTCTTATGTCAGCATCATCCTGCTGTTACATATTTTTGTATATTTCAGCATAGAAGCTTTTTCGTTTGTTTACTTTTTTGAAATTTTCCTGAATACAATTTTCAGCTTTATATTCAGTTTTTTAACTGTTCTGATCCTGGTGTTCATATTCAGGACAAAATATTAGAATCCCGCATCTTCCATGAAGCACCTGGCCAACAGAAAATTCAGTATCATGTACGCCATCGGTATAGTGTCGGCAATACTGGTATTCAAGGCGGCACAACTCCAGCTTTTTTCGACAAAATACCAGGACCAGGCTCAAAAAACCACCCTTGAAAAAGACCTTCTTTACCCTTCAAGAGGAATCATATATGACCGTAACGGCAAGACCCTGGTGTATAACCAGCCCATCTATATCATCAATGCCATATACAGGAGGATAGACCCTAAAATGGACACAGCATTTTTCTGTTCGCTGCTTGGTATCGACAAGGAGACTTTCATAAATAACCTCAACAAGGACTGGAAAAGCCCGCTTTTTCACAAGTCCCTGCCATTTGTTTTCCTTGACAAAGTCAGCCCAGAACAATTTGCCGTTTTCCAGGAACATTTATACAAGTTTCCCGGCTTTTATCCGGAAGAGAGGAACATCAGGGGATATCCCCACAGCCATGCCGCCCACGTGTTGGGCTATCTGGGCGAGGTTGATAAAAACATCATTGATAACTCGGAAGGCAAATATACCCTCGGCGACTACATAGGAAAAACAGGTCTCGAAATAGCCTATGAACCGGAACTTAGCGGCGGTAAGGGTATTAATTACATCCTGAAGGATAATCTCGGCAGGCATGTGGGTTCCTACGACAACGGCCGTCTCGACAGTGCCTCCATACCTGGGGAGGATATCAGGATCAGCATAGACCTGGAGCTGCAGGCATATGCTGACAGTCTCATGATGAACAAACGGGGAGGACTGGTGGCAATAGAGCCTTCCACGGGTGAAATTCTGGCTATGGTCAGTGCTCCTACTTACGACCCAAACCTGCTCTCACTTAACGAAAACAGAAGTTCGGGAATGCTTCAGCTGCTCAGAGATACTCTAAACCGTCCGCTCAATAACCGGGCCGTCACCAACAAGTACCCTCCCGGGTCTATCTTTAAGCCTATCCTGTCATTGATAGCATTGCAAAAAGGTGTTACCTGGCCTGAAAGGTCCATGGGTTGCTCCGGTGGTTTTCGCTTGAGTGCCTCCAAATCCATGGGTTGTCACCATCATCCCAGGATCAGCAATATTTCAGAGGCCATTCAGTACTCCTGCAATACGTATTACCTGCAGATCACCAAAGACTTTCTCGACCTTTACGGTACAAAAAATCCCGGTTTGGGGCTGGATACTCTGGTTTCATATTTAAGGGATTTTGGCCTGGGCCAAAAACTCGGACTGGATTACAGCTATGAAGGAAAGGGATTTATGCCTGATGCAAAATATTACAACCGTGTATACCGCAAGGAGGCCGGTGGATGGAGATCCATGTGGGTATTGTCTTTGGGCATCGGCCAGGGTGAAGTGGAAATGACAACGGTGCAAATGGCAAATCTTGCCGCTACCGTAGCCAACAGAGGATATTACATCACTCCGCATTTTATCAAAGGATTTGGATCAGGCCGGCCTATACCGCCCGGTTATCTGACAAAAAAACGGGTGAGGATTCAACCAAAATATTTTGAACCTGTCATTGACGGTCTCGAGAGGGTAGTCACCGGAGGTACAGCTCGCATCGCTTTTGTTCAGGACCTGTTTATTTGCGGAAAGACCGGCACTTCCCAAAACCCTCACGGTAAGGACCACTCAGTGTTTTTTGGTTTTGCCCCAAAAAACAACCCAAAGATCGCTGTAGCTGTTTTTGTGGAAAATGCCGGGTGGGGTGGAGACTGGGCAGCACCTATATCAAGCCTGCTTATCGAGAAATACCTCAATAAATCCATTTCGCCTTCCAGAAAATATCTCCAGGATAAAATGTTTAAGGGCCTCATAGATCTTCAGAATCCAAGCCTGGCCCACGCCGAATAATTTCTGAATCCACCCGCTAAAATCGTATCTTGGCGGCAAATTCAGAATTGAGCGATGGATCACACCTTCGATATCGCTGTTTTAACCGGCCGAAAGTACATAAATGACTCATATCCTGACAATTACAGCCAGAATGTCGTGGACGAGGACAATGCCGTACTAAATGCCCTCAAAGCTGAAGGACTTAAGGCTGTACGCACGTACTGGGACAACCCTGATTTTGACTGGGGGACCACAAGATACATCCTGTTCAGGACCATCTGGGACTATTTTGATCGTTTTGACGAATTTGGACCCTGGCTTGAGGAGGTATCGGCACAGACAAAAATGATAAATCCCCCCGAACTTATCTACTGGAATATCGATAAGTTTTATCTGAGGGACCTGGACGAAAAAGGGGTGGCCATTCCTCCCACTGTTTTTATAGAAAAAGGCACAGGCACTACACTTAGTGATATAGCGTCAGGCCTTGGCTGGGAAGAATACATCCTTAAACCTGCCGTATCGGGAGCGGCAAGACACACCTACCGCATTCCGGCATCTGACCTTCCTGATTATGAGGGTATTTTTAAAGAACTGATCAGGGGTGAAAGGATGCTATTGCAACAATTCCAAAAAAACATACTGGACCAGGGCGAAGTGGCCTTTATGGTTTTCGGCGGCAAATTCAGCCATGCAGTGCTTAAGAAGGCAAAACCAGGGGACTTCAGGGTGCAGGATGATTTTGGGGGAACAGTACATCCCTACCTGCCGCACCCTACTGAGATCAGTTTTGTCGAAAAAGCCATCGCTTCCTGTCCGGTGCCGCCTGTTTACGCCCGGGCAGACGTGATGTGGGACAATGAAGGGGGGCTTTGCCTGGGCGAACTGGAATTGATAGAACCTGAATTATGGTTTAGAATGAATGACAAGGCTGCCACACTTTTTGCCAAATCAATTAAAGAATATATTTCCTGACTGTATTAAATGTTAATGACATGGATTCGTCGATGGTTAAGTTTCATTCTTTGTTTACAGATTTTGACATCTCATTGTTTAAATCAGGAAAACATTACCACCTGTACAATAAGTTTGGGTCGCACCTCATAAATGTGGATGGTGATGAAGGGTGTTACTTTGCCGTTTACGCCCCCAATGCTGAAAAACTATGTGTAGTTGGTGAGTTTAACCACTGGAACGGAGATCACCATATGCTGTACTCGAGATGGGACAAGTCTGGCATCTGGGAAGGCTTCATACCAGGAATACGGCAAGGGACGGTCTACAAGTACAAGATTTTCCCATACGATCGTGGAAGGATCCGCATGAAGGCCGATCCGTACGCCTTTAAAGCTGAAGTGCCACCCAGGTCAGGGTCTGTGGTTTGGAATCTTAATTACGAATGGAGAGACGAGGGATGGATGGAAAAAAGGCCTGTTATAAATGCCCACGACCAGCCCCATTCTGTGTATGAAATGCATTTTGGCTCATGGATGAGAAACGTGTACGAAAACCGCCCTCTTTCATATTCGGAAATGGCCGACAAACTGGTGTATTACCTGACAAATATGGCTTACACCCATGTGGAATTTTTACCTCTTTCAGAGTTTCCCTATGAGCCTTCCTGGGGCTACCAGGTGACAGGCTACTTTGCTGCTACAAGTCGGTATGGTGATCCCGAAGGGCTGATGTACCTGATCGACCGGCTGCACCAGGCAGGTATTGGGGTGATTATGGACTGGGTTCCGGCACATTTTCCTGCGGATGATTTTTCTCTGGCCACTTTTGACGGCTCATGCGTGTACGAACATCCGGACCGCAGAAAAGGTTATCACCCTGATTGGAATACCCTCATTTTTAACTACGGCAGGCCAGAAGTAAGAAGTTTTCTGATTTCCAATGCCTTTTTCTGGCTCGAAAAATACCACATCGACGGGCTTAGAGTCGACGCCGTCTCTTCTATAGTGCATCTGGACTATTCCCGCAAAGACGGAGAGTGGGAGCCCAACCAGTACGGCGGCCGCGAAAATCTCGATGCTATTTCTTTCATTCAGGAATTCAATATCGCTGTTTACGGCAATTTTCCGGGCGTACAGACCATTGCCGAAGAGTCTACCTCCTATCCTATGGTCTCCAGACCTGTATTCCAGGGTGGACTGGGGTTTGGGATGAAATGGATGATGGGTTGGATGCACGATACGCTGGATTACTTCAAGAGAGAATTTATATATCGGAAGTTTCACCAGAATGACATCACCTTCAGCATCATGTACGCTTTTTCTGAAAACTTCATGCTAGCCTTTTCGCACGATGAGGTTGTTCATGGCAAATCATCCTTAATAGGAAAGATGGCCGGCGACGAATGGCAGAAGTTTGCCAATCTCCGCACCCTGTACGGATACATGTTTACACACCCCGGCACCAAACTGCTTTTTATGGGAAACGACCTGGGACCGTACAACGAATGGAATTTTACCTGGCAACTGGAGTGGGATCTGCTGCAACACCCGCCGCATAAGGGCCTCAATGACACTGTCAGGGCTCTGAACCAACTGTACAGGTCCGAAAAAGCCCTCTATCACCACAATTTCAGTCAGGAAGGTTTTGAATGGGTCGATGCAGGTGACAGGCTCAATTCAGTATTGGTCTATCAACGCAGGTCTGATGTGCCGGATGATGTGCTGATCATTGTGTGCAACATGAATGTCACGCCTCACGATGCCTATAAAATAGGTCTCGATGCAAAACAAAGCTGGACACTGATCTTTAATACCGACAGCAAAGAGTTTTGGGGCAGCGGTTACAAGGCACGCACCCGGACAGAGTCAAAAAAGAAGCCCTGGAACGGAAAAAAGCATTTTCTCGAAATAGACGTACCGCCGCTTTCGGTCACGGTCTACAGAAGGACATCCTACACAGAAGAAAAACCTGCCGGCTCAGCTAAAACAGGTTCATCGGCTGCTGCCCAAAATAAAAAAATTAAAATGGCAGCAAAATCGTCAAAGGGTAAAACCAGTTAAAACCAAAAACCATATTTTTGGAATTTAATTTTACTACTGCATCGTTTATGTTTTTTATATTTCGTAATTATTTCTAATTTTTATCGTTTTGCAAACAATGTTTTGTTAAACTTACGTTAAAAACTTGTAGTTCTGAAACCAATCGTCCTATCTTTGCGTCATAATTGTACTAAAAGACTCAAACAGGGTTTTTAACCCACAAGATATAAGGTGATTTGTTAGTTAATAGAAAGGCGTTGCACGATTGTGTGGCGCCTTTTTGCTTTTAGTACCTTCAGGCCACTGTATTTATTTTTGAAAATTTAACTCTGAGTTAAATTATTTTACCCTTATGATGATTTGGTAACCGAAAAGACATTATTTTTATGGTGTTTTTTAAACTTACCCATACACCATAATAAAATGAAACACATCATCCAAAAAGTTGCTGTGCTTGGGTCGGGAGTCATGGGCTCCGGCATTGCCTGCCACCTTGCAAATTCAGGCCTGCAGGTCATCATGCTGGACATTGTTCCGCCTGACCTTAAGGATGCACAGCCTGCAGTCCGCAGTGCCAGAAACCGAATTGCTGATACTGCTCTTGCAAACGCCATAAAGTCCAAACCTGCCCCACTGTACGACCAGGCATTCATATCGAGGATAACCACCGGCAATTTTGATGATGATATGCCGTTAATCAGCTCTTGTGACTGGGTAATTGAGGTCGTGGTAGAAAGGCTTGACATCAAGAGACTGATATTTGAAAAGGTAGAAATGTACAGGAAACCCGGCTCATTGGTGACATCTAATACATCCGGCATACCTATCTCACAGCTGGCAGAGGGACGTAGCGAAGACTTCAGCAAAAACTTCTGTGGAACCCACTTCTTTAATCCCGCCAGATATATGGCCCTACTGGAGATCATACCTCACAGCGGCACAGACCCCGGATTGGTTGATTTCTGGATGCACTATGGTGAAGTATACCTGGGTAAAAAGACGGTTAAATGCAAGGACACTCCCGCTTTCATCGCCAATAGGATAGGTTTTTACAGCGGCAATAAAGTGGGTGAACTCACTGCAAAATATGGTCTCACCATCGAAGAGGTGGATAAAATAACCGGAGACCCCATAGGCTGGCCCGGCACGGGCAGTTACAGATTGCTGGACCTTGTGGGTATTGATACGAGCGTCAAGGTAACCAAAGGTGTTATAGATAACTGTCCTGATGACGAATATGTCAGAGTGGTCAGGGACAGAGAGGTGCCCAAAGCCACCCAATGGTTGATAGACAACAACTTCCTCGGAGACAAATCCGGTCAGGGGTTCTACAAAAAAACCGATCAGCGAGACGATAAGGGAAACAGGGTAATCCTGGCCCTTGACCTGAATACACTGGAATACAAGCCAGCACAGAAGGCTATGATCCCAGTCGTGGGAATAGCCAAAAAAATAGAGATCATGGATCGCAGGCTACAGGAGATGATGGCTTCTGACGAAAAGTCAGGCCACTTCGTGCGTGACCTCCTGACAGGCGTTATGGTCTATGCTGCCAACAGAGTCCCCGAAATAAGCGACAATATTTACAGCCTGGATAATGCCATGAAATCAGGATATGCCTGGTCATACGGACCATTTGAATACTGGGACATGATCGGCATTCATAATGTAGTGGCACTTGCTGCCCAAACCGGCGAAAAAGTGCCCGGTTGGGTGCATGAAATGATTTCAAAGGGTGTCACCTCTTTCTACAAGTCCGAAGGCGGAAAACGCAAGTATTACGACATAACTTCCGGAGACTATAAGGTTATCCCCGGCACTGAGAGGTACATCCATCTGGATAATTTCAGAAGCAACAGCCCAGTATATAAAAACCAGGAATGTATTATCCACGATATAGGTGACGGTGTGCTCTGTTTTGAATTTATAAGCAAGTCCAATGCCATCGGTGAAGGTATAGGTCAGGGGGCTATGGAAGCCCTTCAGATCGCCCAAAAAGGAGATTGGGCAGGTATTGTAATAGGCAACAATGCAAAGAATTTTACAGTAGGGGCCAATCTCTTTAATGTAGCCATGGTAGCTGCTCAAAAGGATTTTGCTACACTGGAAAAAATGGTCGATGGCTTCCAGCAGATTAATATGGCAATGAGGTACGCACCGGTACCCGTAGTGACTGCCACTCAGGGCTATGTTTTCGGAGGAGGAGTGGAGATCTTGATGCACACCGATGCAGCAGTATGTCATGCCGAATCATACATCGGTCTTGTCGAAGTGGGTGTAGGTCTCATTCCGGGCGGCGGTGGCACCAAGGAATTTGCTGTAAGGGCATCAGAATCCTTCTTTGAAGGAGACGTGCAGATACCAACCCTGGTAGACAAGCTCAAGGTCATAGCCACCGCTTCTGTGGCTACCTCAGCGTACGAAGGCTACAAATACGGATACCTTCAGCACGAAAGGGATGCGGTGGAGATTAACCTATCCAATGTACTCAGTGCTGCCAAGGAAAAAGTGCTCGAACTGTCCAAACATTACCTGGCTCCCGAAAAGAAACAGGTCACAGTGCTCGGCAGAGGGGGCCTGGGTACATTGTATACAGCCTTAAATGAATTTTACCAGGGCAAATACATGTCTGAATATGATCTGGAAATAGCCAAAAAAGTAGCTTACGTTTTGTGTGGCGGAGACCTGACCGGTCAACAGAAAGTTTCTGAGCAATACCTGCTTGACATCGAGCGTGAGGCCTTTATCCAGCTTTTGGGCAATCAAAAGACACTGGACAGGATACAGTACATGCTGATGAACAACAAGCCACTGAGGAATTGATTCTATTCATTCAAATATTAAAAATAAAATAATGAACGCATATATAGTCAAAGGTTTCAGGTCAGCTGTCGGCAAAGCAAAAAAAGGCGGATTTCGCAATTACAGGTCCGATGACCTGGCCGTGGACATCCTCCGGCATCTTGCCGCAGAGATTCCCCAGCTTGATCCCCGCCAGATAGATGACGTCATCGTAGGATGTGCCAATCCCGAAGGTGAGCAGGGGCTCCAGGTAGGGAGACTCATCGCCGCTCGTGCTCTGGGGCAGGAAGTACCCGGCATGACCATTAACAGATACTGTGCCTCAGGCCTGGAAGCCATCGCCATTGCCTCAGCCAAGATAAATGCCGGTATGGGTCATTGTTATGTGGCGGGCGGAGCTGAATCCATGTCCCTCCTCCCCATGACCGGATATAAGCTCGTGCCAAGCTATAAGGCAGCCATGGAAAATATCAATTACCATGTGAGTATGGGTGTAACTGCAGAGGCTGTGGCCGAAAAATACAAAGTCACACGGGAAGAAGCCGATGAGTTTTCCGTAAGGTCTCACAAGCTGGCTGCAGAAGCCATACAAGGAGGCAAATTCAGGGATGAGATCGTGCCCGTAAAGGTAAAGGAAGTCTTTGTCCAGGATGACAAAAGGGTCGAAAAGGAATATACGGTCGATACTGATGAAGGCGTCAGGGCTGACACTACCTTTGAGGCTCTTTCAAAACTCAAACCGGTATTCAAAACCGGTGGCGTAGTCACCGCGGGCAATGCCTCACAGACATCTGACGGGGCAGCATTTGTTTTGGTCATGAGCGAAGAAATGGTGAGCAAACTGGGGCTCTCTCCGGTGGCAAGGCTGGTTTCCTGCTCCGTGGGAGGTGTAGATCCGCTGTATATGGGCATTGGTCCTGTGGTTTCTATACCCAAGGCCCTGAAGCAGGCCGGGATGAAGCCAGGTGACATAGACCTGATAGAACTGAATGAGGCCTTTGCTGTCCAGGCCCTGGCCGTGATAAAGGAAGCGGGTCTTGATCCGGACATAGTCAACGTCAACGGAGGTGCCATAGCCCTCGGACACCCCCTTGGATGTACCGGAGCCAAGCTCACGGTCCAGATCATCAATGAGCTCCGCAGGCGTAACAAAAAATACGGAATGGTGACTGCCTGTGTAGGGGGTGGCCAGGGTATCGCCGGTATCATAGAAAGACTTGACTAATATCATACAGGCACATGTGGGCAGGTCAGCAGGACCATGATAATTATCGTCATATATTTGCCCATATAGTCTGCCTGTGTTACCGGCGGCAATATTGATATAGTTTAAATCAAAATATTCAGTCATGTCGGCTAAAAAGGTACTTATCATCCGGTTTTCGTCCATCGGCGATGTGATACTCACCACACCTGTAGTGCGGTGTATTAAAAAACAATGGAATGCAGAGGTACATTATCTTATTAAGCCGGCATTTGCCCATGTGCTGCACGAAAATCCCTATATCGACCGTATACACCACCTCAGGGAAGACCTGAGCGAAACCAACGAACAATTAAAGCAGGAAGGATTTGACCTGGTGGTAGATCTGCAAAAAAGCATAAGGTCTCTCCGTGTAACCAATGCCCTGGGCGTAAAAGCAGTGAATTTTAAGAAACTCAATGTAAATAAATGGCTGGCCGTAAACCTCAAGATCAACCGTCTTCCAAAGGGAAAACATATTGTACACAGGTATTTTGAGGCTCTGGAAGCCGGGGGGTTACATAATGACGGAGACGGCCTCGACTACTTCATCATGCCTGAAGATGAATATGATGCCCAGGAACTCATAAGGGGGATCCATGATTATCAGGTGATTGTGTTGGGAGCAACGTATTTTACCAAGAGGATCCCTGCTGAAAAATGCCTGGATATAGTTCAGTCTTTTGCGGGACATTCAGTCTTGCTGGGAGGTAAGGATGTTCATGACATGGCAAGGGAAATAGCAAAAATGGCCCCCGAAAAGGTGATAAACTTCTGTGGTAAAATAGGGCTCGGAGTGAGTGCCGGCATCATCAAGCATTCAAAACAGATCTACACAGGAGATACGGGCCTTATGCATATCGGGGCGGCCCTGCAAAAGGAAATGTTTGTACTGTGGGGTAACACCATCCCTGATTTCGGCATGTTTCCCTATTACGGAGCCAATAATACTGACAAATCTGTAAACCTACAGGTGGAAGGTCTTACTTGTCGGCCCTGCTCAAAGCTGGGATTTGACCATTGTCCGAAAGGACATTTCAGATGCATGATGGACATCAGCATCCCCATGCATACAACCTAAAACCGGTTAAGCAGCCTGTCGGCAATACGCAGAAATTCGGTTTCAGAAATCAGGCCCACGAGTTCATCGCCGTTTACTACCGGAAGGCAGCCGATTTTATGTTCCTTCATCAATTTCATGGCATCAAGGATATTGGTATCCTGAGTGATGGTGACAGGGTCTTTGATCATGATCTCTGACACTGTTGTATTTTTCTTTGAATTTTGCTTTTTCATATAGTGTCGCAACACTAGCCTGGCTGTGACAAGGCCCACCAGTTTACCTTTTGTGTCTTCTACGGGAGCGTATCGTATTGTGTTCCATTCCATCAGCTCAGCAACGAGATCTACAATGTCATCCTTTTGAACTGTGTATAGGTCCGTCAGCATGAATTCTGATACCTTGAGGTGAGATGGCTTGTACATCTTAAGGTCCTCCAGAGACGGAAGTTGCCACTCATGCACGGGCTTATTGGACTGTTCGTTTTGTATCATCGTTGCGGTGAGTACACTCAGGGCTTCGTCCGTGTTGGTGTTTTCGGCGAGTTTTGTGTAGGCACGAAGCATCCACCTGGCACCTGTAACATTCTTAACGGCCCGCTGCTCTATGATGTGCAGGTATCTGTCTATATCAGCCGCATCAACATTGCGACTCTCAAGCCCTTTCCTTGATATGGGCAGCAACTCCAGGATGAGGTTTTCTGCAGAGACCTTTTCGTCATTAAACCAGGTAAACTTGGAGTCGATTCCAAATTTTGCTGCCTTGCCAAAGTTGTCCCTTGCATCGGCAAATGACATTTTGGTCCTTATGTCCCCCACTTCGTCTGCCATGCCGATCATACATCCTAGCCAGAAACAGGCATTGGCTACCTCGTCAATCACGGTCGGCCCGGAGGGCAGTATCCTGTTTTCGATCCTGAGATGCGGCTTGCCGTTGTCACTTATACCGTAGCAGGGACGGTTCCAGCGATACACCGTACTGTTGTGAACCTGGAGGGCACGTAGTTTGGGAACCTTGTCGTTTTTGATCATTTCCATAGAATCCTCATCTACATCGCTGCTCAGCAAGACCCTGAATCTGGAGATATCGTCCCTGTATATCTCGAGTATGGAATCATGTAACCAGTCCCTGCCAAAACTCACCCTCGGGCTTCTCTCCCGCATATGATCATGGGATGTCCGGGTATCCAGTGACTGCTGGAAGAGAGCTATTCTGGTCTCATGCCACAGACGTTTGCCAAACACCACCGGACTGTTGGCCGATATAGCCATCATAGGGCCCGCAAGTGCCTGGGCTATATTGTACATTTTGACAAAATCCCTGGGGCTGACCTGCAGATGCACCTGGAAGCTCGTATTGCACGCTTCCAGCAGCGGAGAACTGTGTTTTACGAGCAACTCATCGATGCCCACGATCCTCAACTCGTATGACTGGCCTATGAGTTGCCTGTTGAGGGCTTCCATCAAGGCAAAATACCTTTTTTTAGGGGTGAGGTTTTCCATCTCCAGGTGGTATTTCCTCAATGTGGGCAGAATGCCGGTCAATACTATGGATGTGTCCATTCCGTCAAGCACCTCCTGAATTTTGCGGAGCTTTGAGCTGTTTTCCTCTTCAAGCCTTGAAAAGCAGTCTTTTTCAAAAATCCTTGGCTCCAGGTTGGTCTCCAGGTTAAATTTGGCAAGTTCGGTTTCTACCCAAGGGTATTGCTGCATCCTTTCCAGTGCCTCCATCGCTACGAGGGATGGCTTAAATGTATGCTTGTCTACCATTACCATTTCCTGCTCTGCACCTATCCTGACCACATCCGATTCAAACCAATCGTTTTCGAGCATATACTCAAGTGCATTGACATCCTGAAGAAGCGACTTGACAAATTTCTGCATTTGTTTTTGGTCGCTGACCAGCGAAACCTTCTGTTCTCCCATTTTTACTTGCCTGATTTTTATTTAATATACCAAAAAAAAGACCAAAATTTTCACAAAACCGGATAATCCAAAATAAAAGTCAAAGCCCATGGCCGGTAACGTCAAAATTTTTGTGAAATTAGGCAATAAATAGGGATTTTCATGGTTTTAATTTATGTTTGGAGAATATTTTGGACCATGAGGTTTGTGTTGATTTTATTGGCAGCCATAATGACTGTCACATCCTGCGAAAAGGATACTCCCGTACGGTATGAGGTGGGACTGTCGGCTGACTTTGACATACCCTCAGGACTTAATACGGTCGAAACACACTATTTTTTAATCAGGAATATTCCGGTTCTTTATAAATTCAATGCAGACAGAAACGGTGTGGATACCTCCACGATCGTCAATGTACTGGCCTCCCGGGGACTTATGAGGTCGGTATTTTCGGATGCCGACTATAATTTTATATCCAGAGTGCAAGTATATGCCGTATCCCGCAGGGACCCCACCCTCAAGCGGGAAATGTATTATCTCGATTTTGTGCCCAATAATACAGGCCGGGAGTTAAAGATGCTCAGCAGCACCACGCAGCTAAGGGAAATTTTGGGCGAAGAGTTTATTGACCTCGAGGTGAGGCTAAACTTCAGAACCATCACCACTTCCCGGTTATCTACCAGGATCGAATTCGGGTACGCCGTATTTTAGCTCTGCCTACGATTTTTTACCCCACTGTTTGCCGGTTAACGGTACAGATTGGTAATTTTGCCCGGTTAAACAAAGACAGTATGCTGCATAACACAGACCCTTCCGGCACGCCGGCCTGGCGAAAACTCAAAAGGCACCACAAGACATTAGCCGGCGTACATATGAAGTCCCTGTTTGAGGATGACACCCTCAGGTTTCAGAAATATTCGATAAAAGAGGGTGACCTGCTTCTGGATTATTCAAAAAACATCATCACGGACCAAACGCTCAGCCTGCTTTTTGGCCTGGTTCGCCAATGCAAACTGCGTGATGCCATAAAAGCCATGTTTTCCGGCGAAAAGATCAATGTAACGGAAAACCGAGCAGTCTTGCATACAGCCCTCAGAAACAAGTCCAATAAGCCTGTCTATACCGACGGCGGCGATGTGATGCCTGAAGTCAGGGAGGCAAAGGCCAGGATGAAAAAGTTTTGCGGCAAGGTCCTGTCGGGTGCCTGGAAAGGATACACGGGCGAAGAGATCACAGACATAGTCAATATAGGCATCGGTGGTTCTGACCTCGGTCCGGTGATGGTGACCGAAGCTCTGAAGCCGTATAAAACCCGGCTGAGAGTCCATTTTGTGTCCAATGTTGATGCCACCCACATCGCTGAAGTGTCCAGGGAACTGGATCTGAGCAGGACGCTTTTCCTTATTGCCTCCAAAACATTTACCACCCAGGAGACCATGGCCAATGCCTACACAGCCAGGAATATGTTTCTTGACCAGGCATCCGACACCAGTCACATCAAGAAACATTTTGTGGCCCTGTCAACCAACAGGGCAGAAGTGGAAAAATTTGGCATAGACACGGAAAACATGTTTGAATTCTGGGATTGGGTGGGAGGCCGGTATTCCCTTACATCCTCCATTGGCCTGTCCATAGCCCTGGCGATCGGGTACGACAATTTTGAACGGCTGTTAGATGGCTTTTATGCCATGGACCGTCATTTTCAGACGGCTCCCTTTGAACGTAACATGCCGGTGATCCTGGCTCTTTTGGGTATCTGGTATACCAATTTCTGGGGAGCAGAGTCTGAGGCTATTCTTCCCTATGACCAGTATTTGCACAGGTTTGCCGCTTATTTCCAGCAGGGAAATATGGAAAGCAACGGTAAAAATACGGATCGCAATGGCCACAGGGTATCCTACCATACCGGTCCGGTCATCTGGGGCGAACCGGGAACCAACGGTCAGCATGCCTTTTACCAGCTTATCCACCAGGGTACAAGGATGATACCCTGTGATTTCATAGCTCCGGCCATAAGTCATAATCCCCTGGGCAACCATCATCAACTGCTGCTATCAAATTTCTTTGCCCAGACACAGGCCCTCATGCAGGGAAAAACTGCAGGAGAAGTGATCAGCGAATTTGAAAAAGCCGGTAAAAAACCGGAAGAATACACATCGCTTGTCCATTTTAAAGTCTTTGATGGCAATAAACCGACCAACTCCATCCTGGTACGGCAGATAGACCCGTTTACCCTTGGCCGCCTGATAGCCCTGTACGAACACAAAATCTTTGTCCAGGGTGTGATCTGGAATATTTACAGCTTTGACCAGTGGGGTGTTGAGCTGGGAAAACAGCTTGCCGGTAAGATTATCCCTGTGCTAAGCCGGGAAGAAAAGGCAGCAGAATTTGACAGCTCAACCAATGGCCTCATCAACCAATGGAAAGAATGGGCGGCAGAATGATCAGAACTACTTTACAAAAATGATCTCTGTGATCTTGTCTCCCTGCTGGATCTTATGCACCACATCCATACCCTCCACCACCTTGCCAAAAATGGTGTAATTACCGTCCAGGTGCGGTGCCGGCGAATGGGTGATGAACCATTGGGTACTCTCCGTATGGTTTCCGGCTGAAGCCATGCCTATATATCCTTCGCCATCATAATACAGAGGTGGCAACTCAGACCTGATTGTATAGTCAAGTGAGCCAAAACCATCGCCTCTCGGGCATCCCGTTTGTACTACAAAATTGGGTACTACCCGGTGAAAGATCTTATCGTTGTAAAACTTTTTATTTATCAGGTCAATAAAATTGGCCACGGTGCCGGGTGCTTCATCCCTGTACAAACTGACTCTGATTACACCCTTTTCGGTTTTGATGGCCGCTATACTCGAGTCTCCCACTCCCTGCATCAGAGACCAGTCTATGGGGTGATTGTATGCCACAGCCTCAGGTTTAAAACCGGTATTGCCTTCCAGAAAGGCTATGGTATTTTTGAGTTCGTTGTAGGCTTCCACATCCCTGGGCATCTTAAGTTTTGCAACGGCATCTTTCACAAAAGTAAGGTCCCTGAACCATTCCTTCCACTGCAGAGAAGGCTCCCTGATTATGCCGGAGGCTGTGGCTATCTGGCCAGGATCCCCGCTCGTGACCGCAGAAATCAGCACATTGAGGATCTCGGATTTTACCTGCCCGAATCCATTGCCAAATGCCCTGAAAAAATTGGGATTCTTTAGTACATTACCCAAACCTTCTATGGCCGTGATTTTCATCAACTGGTCACTTTCCCTGGAATAAGCCTGGATTAGATGCTGGTAATTAAATGGGTCCCTGCTTATGGCATCGAGGTAGGCGGCTTTGGCATACACCGAACTGGCCTCTTTCATGTTTTTCAGGACTCTTTCAGTAAATGCCGTTTTAAACTTTGTAAAGTACAGTGCCGAATGTGCCAGCACGGCTCCGTTCATTTTGGACCTAACCTGCCACGGGACAGTCACTGTATCATATTTCATGTATTCGGGTACGTCTTCCACGATGCCATTGCTAAGGATAACACCGGCGGCAGTGGTGGCTATATGCAGGTTTTCATTTTTTAGATTGCCCAGGACCATGTCCCTGATATCCGGGTAGGGAAAATTGCCCATGGCCCGCATAATATTGCATTTGACCCGGTAGTCGGTCTCTGACACCATGGCCGTTTTTAACGGGGCTATGAAGTCCGGATCCTTTACCTTGCCAAAGGCTGTAGCCAGAGCCATACGTATTTCTGGTTTTCTTTCGCGGGTAAAAATATCTGTAAGCCTGACTTTGGCCAGACTCAGGTTTATGTCTTTGGCACGGGCCAGATAATTGGCGGCAAGCAACTTAACTTGGTAGGGCACTATATCTGTGTACAGAAGGTCCACCATTCGGGAGGTACCCTCCTCACAGGTGATATTACGAAGGGCCATCCGGTATATGGAGCGGGTCTGTCCCAAAAGCAGCAGGGTATCCGTACTACGGTATGTTTTAACGGTTGCAAGCAGCTTAAGGTCTGAAAGGCTGCCAGTCTTTCCTACAGCCTCCAGGATGGCGGCATTAAATTCATTGTTGATATCCAATGTGTCTTTACCTCTGAATGATGCTATGAGTCTATCGGTAACCTTGGGGTCACCGGTTTGCCCCAGGGCAAAAGCAGCGGCAGTTCGTACGTTCATCACCGGATCGGCGAGCATTCTGATGAGACTATCATTGGCTTCACTTTTTTTGACAGAGGCAAAGGCCATTACTGCCCTGTAACGGTAGGAAGGGTTTTCATGCCTGAAATACTTGTACAGGGCCTTGAGATCCTGCTTGTCCTCCAGGTCCGCAATGGCCCTGATTTCAGGATCTGTAACGGAAAAAGTTACTTCTGTCAGCTCTTTTCCGGACTCCGGTACACACGAAGTAACCAGAAGGCTGATGGCAAGGACCAGCAGGCAAAGAGAGTGGCTAAAAGATATTCTCAAAGGCATTTTGACCAATTTAGAAACTCCAAAATTAGTATTTTTTCAAACAATTCGGTCCGGGAGACATATCTTTGCACTCTTTTTATGATATAATGGGAACAAAGCAGGTACCTAAGGAGATTGTTAACCGCAAGGCCAAGTTTGAGTACGCCTTTATACAGACGTATGAAGCAGGGCTGGGACTTACCGGCACTGAGGTAAAAGCCCTCAGACAGGGACTTGCCAACCTCAACGACGCATACTGCATTTTTGACCGGGGTATCCTCATTGTCAAAAACATGTTTATCTCAGAGTATGAACACGGAACCATCTACAACCATGATGCACGCCGGGACCGTGTGCTGCTGCTCCATAAATCAGAGCTCAGGAAACTGGAACGAAGGGTCACGGAAAAAGGTTTTACCATCGTACCCTACCGTCTTTATTTTAATGAACGCGGTTTTGCCAAACTTGAAATAGCCCTTGCACAAGGTAAAAAGGCCTACGATAAAAGAGAAACTATCAAGGAGAGAGACAGCAAGCGGGACCTCGACCGTATTAAGAAGATCAAGCTCTGATCACTCTTATTTCCTTACAAACTCGTGAATTATCCGCGGAAAATTGCGTATAGCCGATTTAATGAAATTTATTTTGGGCGAAGTTGCGAATAAAACACCCAGGTCCTCTAGGATACCGGAAGTTTCGTCCAGAAATCTGAGCACCGTCCTGATGTCATTATTTTTAAATACCGAGGAAAATACATTGCTGCCTGATGCATTGTTATGCCAGAGTACATCCAGAAAGATGAGGTCATAAAACCAGTGCCTGCCACGCACCCTGAAGGCGGACAGGTCATCGTGTTTTTTTAAAAAGTCTCGGAGACGCAGGGTAGTACGTACGGTATTCATGAAGGTATAGCCTGTGGCTGCTTTGGTCCAGCCTCCTGCCGAGCCTATGTACATGATGTGGGCAGAGTTATGTCGCCAGAATGGGTAACACGTCATAGGTATGTCGCCGGTCTCTTTTTCAAGAATGGTATAATCACTGAGCCCTTGTTTTGTAAGGTACTCCCTGATTCCCGTTTCATATTCTTCGGAGGTCAGAAGACTTGCTGAAAACAACGTATATTCCACCAGGGCCTTATTGGCCGCATACGGCAATACATACATAAATCTGGTGTTGCCTTTTTGGTCAATGGTAAAATCCATGAATGTGGCCACTTCGGGATTGAAGACAGGTCCGGGTGTCTGAATAAACCATCCCACAAAATGCTGGTGCAGGTATGGATATTCACTGGTTTTTGGATTGACATCCATGGCAGGTATGCTACTAAACAGCTTCCGGCACTCATACCTGCCTGCGTCCGTTATTACCTCGGCCCCCTGGCCGGTTTCTTTCCATGAGGTTACCTGTGTGACCAGAAAATATACCTTGTCTGATAAGGAATAGAATGCTGCACTCCTCACCATCTTGTATCTGTAAGGCTCAATGGCTATGTCAGACCCATACTCCTGACTCCGGAAGAGGATACTTCCCCACTCATGGCTCAGAATAGAGTCCCACTCACCGGGCCCTTCTTCCCAGAAACACCAGGTACGGTCGTTGGTATCTTTGGCCTCCCTGTCTATGATGAGAATGGACTTTTCGCTGAAATACGGGTCCCGATCCAGTCGATAAGCCAACAGGAGACCGGAGGCTCCGGAGCCGAGGATAATATAATCGTACCGGTGTTCCAATATTTGTTTATATCAAGATCATCAGTAAACCATGAAGTGGGTTTTTAGTTCTTGGTCATCGGGTTTGATACCGGCACCAGGACACGTGCCTTTTAGGCTTTGAGGAATGACTGAATGGCATTTTTTGCAAAATCTGAAAGGATTAATTTACCGCTGAGTGCGGCCCTTGCTTCCAGCAGGGTATCCCAATGGCCTGTACCCTCCCAGAAGATCCTTTTCAGTCCGGAAAGGGCTTCAGGGTTTTTGGTGACAAGTTCGGCTGTGAAATGTGTAATATAAGCATCCAACTGTTCTATGGTCTCAAATGCTTCTGTAAATAATCCTTTTTGTTTGGCCCATTCGGCGGTCTGCCATTCTCCGGCATTGATGGCCATCTGGCTGAATGCCGACAAACCAATCTTTCTTTCCACGGCCGGGCCGATGACAAACGGGCCTATACCCACAGCAAGCTCAGAAAGCCTCACTGTAGCATACTTTGACGCCATGCAATAGTCACAGGCTGCTGCCAGACCCACTCCTCCTCCTACAGCCTTGCCATGCACCCTGCCGATGACGAGCTTGCCGCATGTGCGGATAGCGTTTATCACATTGGCAAATCCTGAAAAAAATCGCAGTCCTGACTCCTCATCGGCTATTGAGGCCAGTTCTGTAAAACTGGCTCCGGCACAAAAGGTCCTGTCGCCGGCACTCCTGAGTACGATCAGCAAAACAGCCGGATCCTTGCCGGCAGCATAGATGGCAGTGGTCAGCTCAGTGAGCAGATCTCCCGGCAGTGAATTCTGGGCGGGGTGATAAAACTCAATAGTGGTGATTCGATCCCTGGTCTCTGATTTTACGTATCCCTGTGACATCTGTACTGACATTAAAGACGTAAAGGTAGGAATTTATCCCTTACTGATATGTGCCCCTGCTGATAGTGTTTATAACAGGTTGCACAAAAACAATATTGCTGGGCCATTAAAAAAAATTCCGTACTGAACGGGTCCTTGGTCCCGTGGTAGGTGTCTATGAGCCGGACTTTTTTTGCAGGGTCGGCCTCCCGCGTATCTACCTGGTAGAGGTACCAGTCTATGACAGTGTATATGTACCTGCTGTTGGGAGTCCACTCCATAATGCTATCGCAAAATCATACTTGTGGCCCACCAATGCTCCGGTGGCGACAACGGTCTGATATCCGCCCATCCAGATATAGTCTGCCCGAGGCTGGGTTTTGACGGAAAATGTCGCAACCATAAAAATGAGAATGGCAAAACCTTTTGACATGTCTGGATCAGTTCTTCATTTTTACCATGGTAAGGATGGTGGCGATGGCTACAGTCTCGCCGGTCTCATCATAGACATCCACCAGCCATTTGACGATACCCTTTTGGAATTCCTCGTCATCCCGTTTTTCCTGGGCAACTTTTTCCTTGACAGTCAATCTCACCCCGATAGTCATACCCGGGTACACAGGCTTGGTAAAGCGGCATTCTTCCAGACCGTAATTGAGAAGTACGGGTCCTTTGGCGGCATCGACAAACAGGCCCGCTGCTGCCGACAATACAAAGTATCCATGTGCTACCCTCTGAGTAAAGGTTGTGCCTTCCAGTGACGTGGCATCAGTATGAGCGTAAAAATGATCCCATGACACATTGGCAAAATTGACTATGTCGCTTTCGGTCACGGTACGCTTGTGGGTAATAAGTGTCTCTCCTACAATCAGGTCATCGAAAAATTTCTTAAACGGATGGATGGTATCAAGATGATATTTGCCGCCGTACTGGAATTGCTGTGTCACAGCCGTGAGGGTGGTAGGCGTACCCTGGATGGCACATCGCTGCATGTAGTGTTTCACTCCACGCATGCCGCCCATTTCCTCGCCGCCACCTGCTCGACCCGGCCCTCCATGGACCAGCAATGGCATAGGCGACCCATGACCTGTGCTTTCGACTGCTGATTCGCGGTTGAGCACCAGAATCCTCCCATGATGTGTGGCTGCACTGACCACATAGTCCCGGGCAATACCATCATCAAAAGTCACGATGGAACAACACAGGGAGCCTTTGCCTTTTCTGGCCAGAACCACGGCATCATCCAGGTCATCGTAGGGCATAATAGTGGCCACCGGCCCGAATGCCTCGATCTCATGGCTTCCCTCATGTATATGCGGCTGATTGTTACGTAGCAGCACCGGGGCCAGGTAAGATCCTTTTTCTCTGGAGCCCATACTCACTTCAAAGTCATCAGGATCGCCGTACACGATGTCAGAAAAGGCTGCCAGTTCTGATATCCTTGCCCTCACCTCTTCCACCTGATCCCTGTCTGCCAGGGCGCCCATACGTACTCCCTGAACCCTTGGATCTCCGATTGGCGTACCTGCCAGAGACCTGCCAATAGCCGCCTGCACATCATCGGCATATTCACGGGGTACGAAGATACGTCTCACGGCGGTACATTTCTGCCCGCATTTTACAGTCATTTCCCTGCGTATCTCTTTGACAAAGACGTCAAACTCCGGGGTCCCCGGGGCTGCATCCCTTGCCAGCACGATACAGTTGAGCGAATCAGCTTCCATATTGAAGGGAACGGCTTCTTTGAGAATATTGGGGTGTGACTTCAGTTTGAGTCCCGTGGATGCCGAACCCGTAAAGGTCACCACATCCTGATAATTGACATGATCCAGCAGGTCTCCGGCACTGCCGCATATTATCTGAAGGGCCCCTTCCGGCAAAATACCAGACCCTATGATGTCAGCGGCTACGGCTTCTGCTAAAAATGATGTAACTGTGGCAGGTTTTACTATGGCCGGCATTCCAGCCAGCCAGTTGACTGCACATTTTTCCAGCATCCCCCAGACCGGAAAATTGAAGGCATTGATATGCACAGCCACGCCTTCCTTGGGTACCAGGATATGATGTCCCATGAAGGTGCCACCTTTGCTCAGTCCCACAGGCTCTCCTTCGGTATAATACGGCAGGTCAGGAAATTTTCTTCTCAGGCTGGCATTGGCAAACAAGTTACCGATACCCCCCTCGATGTCTATCCACGAATCGGCACGTGTAGCCCCTGTTTTATAACTTATGTCATAATATTTTTCCTTCCTGTCCAACAGATACATGGCAAGTGCCTTGAGCATACGGCCTCTCTCGTGAAAAGTCATCTTGCGTAGGTTGCTGTTGCCGGTTTTGCGTCCATACTCCAGCATTCCGGCAAAATCCAGTCCTGACGAACCGGCTACGGCTACTAAATCACCGGTACAGGCATCATACAATGGCTGACCCTGACCGCTTCCTTCGATCCAGCTGCCGCAGGCATAATTTTTAAGCTTCATGGTAAATTAATTGGGTACTGCGAAGGTAAACAAAATACTCGGCACTAAACCTCCCCTATCTTAAAGCTCCCCTTTTCGCCTTTTTTATATACAAACCCGAAATACCTGAATTGCAGGGCTACAATATCGGCGGTCGTTTTTCCGCTGTTTCCTTCCGGAGTGGACACTGTAAGTACCAGTCTCCGGAGGTTATTGTTTTCAAAAAACTCTGACCCTTCATAACCCATTGATATGCCACTTTCGGCGAGTTTTTGTCTGATATCCTCCAGTTCTGCCCGGGTAGTTTCGTGAGAGACCTTAAGAGTAACCTGGCTGTCATCCATAGTAAAAATGGTAGGCAGTTCCTTAGGCGAACAGGATATCAGCAACGTAACGATGAAGAGTGCAAGGGACCTGAACATAGTAATAATTGTTTTTAGTGTTGCAATATACACATTTTGACGAAGTACCAAAACACGTTTTCATAAAATGATGTTATGTACCTTGAGTTTTTTTGATAATAATTGTCTTCTTTTACAAATTTTGAATTTCTAAAAATAATCATAGATGAAAAGTTTTATTTACCTGATGATCCTTATTTTTACCTGCCAGTCTATGAGGGGCCAGGAGGTTATTTCTGCCACCTTTATAGGCAGCAAGACAAAATCACAGCTTATCAGCCAGTTTAATGTGCCTTTTATTGGGTATGGTGCCAAATACTACAAGGTGCTATATACCTCCAAAGACGCCAAAGGCCAGAAGGATACCCTTTCGGGAATGTTATCTGTGCCGGACATTGCCATAAAAAGATACCCCAGGCTGGTGTATACCCACGGGACCTCCGACTGCAAGGATTGTGTGCCGTCAAGGTATGGTTTACCCGGCGGTGAAGAAGGCCAGTTGGGCCTTTTGTTTGCGGGGCTGGGATTTGTCTCCATGCTGCCGGATTATGTAGGTATGGGCGATGGCCGTTCCAGACCTATGTACACGCCGGCACCACTGTATCAGCTACTGATGACATGGTCAAAGCCTGTGATGGGTGGACTGCCGCAAACGGTGTGTCAACCAATAGTCAGCTGTTTCTTACCGGATACAGCCAGGGCGGATTTTCATCCATGGCTTATCATAAATATCTCGAACAAAATGAGGGGCCTGAATCTGTTACAGCAGCAGCCCACCTGTCTGGGCCGTATGATTTTTCAGGTACTATGAGAAATCTGATTCTGAGCCAGTCGGCTTATTTTTATCCTGCCTATATTCCCAATACTGTTCTGGGCTTCAATGAAGCCACCGGAACTATATTTACAAGCTTCTCTGATTTTTTTAAGCCTGAATACATCCAGGATATAACCAGCTATTACCAGGGAAATATTCCACTCATCGAACTTAACACCAGGTTGATAGACAGGCTTACTTCCCTCGAAGGGGCATCCATTCCC
>JAGVTV010000242.1 GCA_019136675.1 Bacteroidota bacterium | reverse complement strand
TCAATTCCCAGGCAAAATTATTACTTTTGCCTGTAGCCATCGTAAATTATGTTTTATTGTTCTATAAATCAAACATTTACGCATGGCTTTTTGTTTTTTTGTCATGTGCTCAGATATTTACTAAAAAATAGAGGTTAGCCCAAAATTTAATAATGTTAATCAACAGGCTTAAAAAAGTTAGCATATAGACTCTTTAATTAATAAAAGCAATGTACAAATGTAATCAAATTTACATGTAGGGGCCATTACCTCAAAAAATATTGAAGTTGGCATACATTTGAACTATAGCAATACGTTTTAAGTTATACTAAACAGAATATGGATTGACCATTTATATTGTGTCGACAACAAGATGGACGGTCAAAACTATTTCCGCTTAATATAATGACATTAATCAAAGTGCAAGTTTCATTGAAAGGAATTTATAGTTTACTTGTTGTGATGTTTTTTGTTTCCGGCAGCCTTTGGGCACAGGAGACTGACAGCCGCAAGACAGAGGCAGATATTAAGATCGAGGATCGGTTTGTTGCTGCCAGGTTTCTGGTCATAGCCGGCAAAAAGGCCGAAGCCATCAAACTCCTGGATACTCTGAGAAGGGTAGGTCCGCCGTCCGCAGCAGTTTTGTTCGAACTGGCAAAACTCCACCATGAAGCCAAAGACATCAATCAGACAGAATCCATGCTTCGTGCCGCCATCAAGCTGGAACCGGACAATTACTGGATACGTAAATATGAATCGGACTTTTCTGTTGAGCTTGGCAGGTATGATGATGCCCTCAGGTCATTGAAGCACCTCACCACTGTTTATCCTGAAAAAGAGGCATTGTACGACGAAGCTGTGCAACTGTGCATTAAGAAAAATGATCTGACAGCAGCATTGGCCATTCTGGATGAAAAAGAAGTAAAAACAGGATGGAGCGAAAGGACCGTGTTGAAAAAAGCAGAAATTTATGACAATGCCGGCAGGATAGATGAGGCGGTCAGGACCCTGCAGACCCTTGTTGATAAATACCCCGGCGAAAAACGATACCTGCGGATTATAGCCAATATGCTGCATTCCAATGACAAGGTCGCGGAAGCTGAACCGTACCTTCAGAAGATCCTGGCCATAGATCCCGATGACCAGGATGCCAGGCTTGGACTCACTATATTAAAAGGTAAGGCCGGAAGCCGCCAGGATTTTTTTGCTGGTTTGTATCCTATGATCTCCAATCCCGATGCTCCCATAGACCTGAAAATAAAGGAGTTGCTTCCTTTTGTGCAGCAACATGCCGACAGTGGCGATACCATACTCGGCAAGCAACTGATAGACCTTTGCGACAAGCTGGTAATAGCTCATCCAAATGAAGCCAAGGCCCATGCAATTTATGCCGATGTACTTAAAAACAACGACGAAAACACTGCGGCTATCAGGCAGTATGAAAAGACCCTGAAGCTCAATAATAAAAATTTTATGGTGTGGGAACAGCTCATGATCTGCCAGGAAAAAACCGGCAATTTTGAAGATCTGGGCAAAACAGCTACCGGGGCCATGGATTATTTTCCAAATCAGGCTATATCCTACTATTTTGCCGCAAGGTCATTCATACAGAAAAATGAAATAAAGCAGGCTCAGAGTCTATTGGAGGAGGCCTCTATGATTTCGGCAGGCAGCCCTTTTATAAACAGCAAGATCAGTTATGCCAATGCCCTGATAGAATTTGGGAAGAAAAACCTTCAGGCAGCCCTGCAATATGCAGAAAAAGCCCTGGAAGCCAGCGGAGGAAAAAACGCCGAAGCTATGGAACTTCGAGGTGACATCCATATGGAAAAAGGTGACCTCAGGGAGGCAGAAAAATGCTGGCGGCAAGCGATAGGACTGGGAGGCAATAAAAAGGGGCTTGAAGCCAGGATAGCCAAACTAAAATCCTGACCGATGCGGTATGCTGCCTTCCTTGTAGTTTTATGGCTAACGGCCTGCGGTACTGCCAAAAAACTTGGCCCCGTGCCGGATAGGTCCGATGAAGAAGTACTTGCAGCCCTGCGTAAAAGAAATATTGATTTTAAGTATTTCAACGGAAAGATAGGCACCAGCCTTGAGTCGCCTGACGAAAATATTTCTGGGTCCATGCAGGTAAAGATGGTCAGAGACAGTGCGGTATGGGTGGCAATAAAAAAGTTTGGCATCGAAGCGGCCAGGATGTATGCAGACCGCAGTGGTTATACTGTCCTTTATCGGTTTGAATCGGTATACGAAACAGGATCTATGTCACAGATCAACAATATCATCGGCATTACCACAGATTTCAGTGAGTTGCAGCACCTCCTTTTTGGCAATGTAATCCTTCCGGAAGGAAAACCCGTGGTTACCAGGGATTCATTATGGTATGTGGTATCTGCTTTTTCTGAAGGACTGGCCCTCAGGTATTTTGTTAACGGCTATGACCTGCAACTCCATAAACTTGATGTGGTGGACCCTGCGGGCAGGAAAGCCAGCCTTGAGTACGGTGATTATCGCAAGGTAGATGGCTACGGAAAGGTCGCATTTGAACGGACGGCTGTTTTTCCGTATTCTGAACAGGGTGACGCTACGCTGAAGATGAATTTTTCCGAGTTTGAAATCAATGTCCCCAGACAGATAAAATTTTCAATTCCTGACAATTATGAGAAGATCAATTGACATCGTATTGCTGGCAGGAATGGTGTTTTTTATGTCAGCCAAAGTCACAGGCCAGAACCGTAAGGACCTGGAACAGCAGCGGATGCAAATCATCAGGGAAATAGAAAAAACCACCAAAGAACTCGAAAAGACCCGACAGTCCAAAGAAAAAAACCTGGGTCAGTTAAAGGCACTGGAAGATCAGGTGGCCAGCCGTAAGAAACTGCTTGAAAACCTGAAAACAGAAGTGACTGTCAACGAAAATCTTATAAGCGAGAACGAAAACCGCATAATCCAGCTGCAGAAAAAACAAACAGAGATTTCCAGGCAGTATAGTGCCATAGTACGCAATGTCTATCTGAGAAACCAGAGCAATTCAAAATGGTCTTACCTTTTATCATCAAAAAATCTCAACAGCCTGGTGATGCGGTGGCGGTACATGCACCAGTTTGACAACTATACATCACAAAAGCTGGAGGAGCTGAAGCAGATCACGGGAGACATACACAGCAAAAATGAGGACATCAGGATGGCCAGGGAAAAAAACCTTGAAAATCTCGATGCCACAGCCAAAAATATGTCGATCCTCGAAAAAGAGCAAAAGGAAAAAGATGCCCTGGTCAAAAAGCTGGAAAAAGAAGAGTCCAAGCTGAAGACAGCCCTCAGGAAGCGTGAGCGAGAGAGAGAAAACCTCAACAATGCCATTGAAAAGGTCATCATAGCCGAACTTTCAAAAAAATCTGAGAAGGCGGACAAACCCTCCACAGGAGCAACGACCGCTGCCTCAAGAAAGGAGGTGGACAATTCCGGATTTGCCAACAACAAGGGTGCACTGGGCTGGCCTGTAAAAAACGGGAAGATCACCGGCAGGTTTGGCACACATCCTCATCCCACCCTTAAAAATGTGCAGGTGTCCAATAACGGTACGGATTTTACCCTTAACGGCCCCGAAAACGTGACATGCGTGTACGACGGTGAAGCTGTAGGAGTTACGTTTATTCCGGGGTTTGATAATATGATTATCATCCGCCACGGCAATTATTATACGGTTTATTCCAGAATACGTGAAGTGACGGTGTCCAAGGGCCAGAAAGTAAAAAGAGGACAGGTGATAGGACGTGTTGGCCCCAATGAGGAGGGTACCACTGAATTTCATTTTGAACTGTGGAAAGAAAAGTCAAAACTCGACCCTGAGCAGTGGTTTGGCCGGTAAACCAATAGCCTTCTATTCCTCTTTTTTAAGCAGAAACCTAAGCGGTATCTCCAGTCTTCTGGCCCAGGCATTTTCTGAATGGTCGGCTCCTTCAAATTTTATGGTTTGCCAGTTCTTATTTGTGTATCCCCTTTTCTTAAGGATGCTGTCAACCACAATCTGATGCCTTTCGTACATGGTGTCAAGGGTTGCGGTTCCATAATCAAAGTATATAGCATGGATGGCAGGGTCAGGAATATGGGTGTCCATATAAGCTGCAAAGGCCCCGGGGATCGGGTTGTTGTCAGATTGGAAGATTCCTGGCCAGTGGGTGGATAGGCAAGCAGCCTTGCTAAATACTCCGGGATATTCGCAGATGGCATAAATGGACATAAGGCCTCCCATGCTGGATCCCATGATGTATGTGCTGGCAGCATCAGGAAGGGTCGGGTATCTTTTGTCGATAAATGGTTTTAATTCTCTGACAATAAACATCAGTAAAGAATCCGAATATATCGGACCATCAAATAGTTCATAACCATGCGGCCTTATGCTATTATATGTGATTGAGTCCCTGATGTTTTTAGGGATCAGTTTGAGAGGTTTCTGCGGAAAGTACTCAGAATGTCGTTTTTTGCCGGCATTCCAGATGCCGACGATGATTGCCTTTTCCAGAGTGGTGTCTCCTGACAGTTTTTGCATGGTTTCGTCCACCTTCCATTCCTGGTGGTTCCATGTAGTGGCTGAATCAAAAAGCATCTGGCCATCGTACATATAAATCACGGCGTATCGGCTTTTTTCGTTGAAATCAGGCGGCAACCATACATCAACCGGCCGTGGGTCAACAAAGGATGAGGTGAGGTCTGAAACCCTTATTACCTTGCCATAGGATACTGTGGGTACGCCTACTGATTTTTGAGCATTGTGACATCCTGAAGAGATTGCCAGGACTATTAACAGTAGATAAATTTTACTTGCCATTGCCATCATAACTTATGGCAATATTAAAAAAAAACCCGGACATTTTAATGGCCGGGTCTTTTCTGTTTTGGGATTGATTTCCTGACATCAGAGTATACGCTGATAATTTACTGCCAGTATGAGCACCACTGCAAAAAGCATGAGGAAGGCAATAAGAAACCGTGTATCCCTGAACAGAAGCTCGTCTTTTCTGTACAACATACAATATGAGTTAGAACGTGGTTATTAAATTTTTATATGCTGAGTATCTTTATACCGGCTTACAAGGCGTATAAGCCAAAAATGATACCATATGAATTTTGGATAATATGAAAAGTAACCCTTAATCACACATGAATTTGGGTGAGTTTTCATGTGTGAAATAAAAACCCTTCGTTGATTCCGTAGTTTCAGTCTCTTTCATATAAGCAGGATGTTTAAACTGTTTTTTCCTCTAATATGAAGCTTGTGAAAATTACCCTGTTTTGGGTATAAGTTTTAATATTTTGTTAAAATGATATCACGAACCAATCTTGAAATGTGTATCTTTGGATCAGATAAAACATCAATCCTATAATGTATGAAAAGCAAAATCAGTTTTCCGGTCACTTTTGAGTTCAAGGTGCTGGCATTGTCGCCTCAGTTTTCAGTCAGGGACAACAAGGGCGAAGAGATCGCCTATGTCAAACAGAAACTCTTCAAGCTTAAAGAAGCTATCACAGTTTTTGAAAACTCCAGCCAGGCAGCAGCTTTGTACAAGATCAATGCCAATCAGTGGATTGACTGGTCGGCTTCTTATGTATTTACCGAGGCTGACGGCAAGACTTTGGGCCGCATGGGCCGAAAGGGTGCCCGGTCATTGTGGAAAGCTACCTATGATATTTTTGATGACCATGATAAGCCTGAGTTCAGGGTAGAAGAGGCCAATGCATTTGCCAAAGTAATGGACGGGCTCTTTTCACAGGTTCCCATCCTGGGGCTTTTTACCGGATATGTCTTCAACCCCAAATATAATGTGACGGACTCTTCCGGGCAGATAGTCGGTGTGTTTACTAAGGAAGCATCTTTTTTGGGTACCAAATTCCGGCTCGACTCCACCGCTGACTTGTCGGAGGATGAGAAGGAGAGACTTATTCTGGGGCTGATGATGATGGTTTTCCTGGAGAAGCAACGGGGCTGATAACCACCGGTAGATTATTTATAAATGAAAGTGGCGAAAACAGAATATCTGTATCCTTTCAATTGGTGACAGTTTGCTGCATCGGTATCTTTTTTTTGACATCCTGTGCTGAAGTGCAGCATAATCTGAGTCCTTGCCTGGAAGGCCAGACGTACGGCTTCTGGGGTGGCCTGTGGCATGGCATGATAGCCCCGTTTTCGTGGGTTGTAAGCCTTTTCCAGGCAGGGGCATATTTACGAGACCAACCCATAATCAGGATCAGATGGAGTGTAGATAATAATGCCGTAGATCAGGCTGGTGTGGCTGCCAAATTTTATGATAATGGTAGTAATAATTCTATATTGCAAAGTGAATTAGTTAGGGAAAAGTTTGATTTATTTTATCCTGATGCACCCCCTGGTACTTTTGATACACCCCAATCGACCTACAATTTTATCAGCCAAGAAGCAAATAATCAATGGTTTAATACAATGTTTAACAATCTAGCTTATTAATCAGATATGAAACCAAATAATTTACAGCTTAAACAAATATATCGTCATCCCTATGCTTTTCAGATGGTACTGGTTGATGATAAACTATTTTTTACAGAGCGGTTTCCGGGAGAATTGGAAAAAAAGATAAAATTTAAAAATTACCCTAAAAACGATGGACTTTTTGTGTATGAAAACGGTGAAACAAAAAAGCTAATAGATACATTGTCATCACATTTAGCGAATTGTAAGGATGCTGTTTTTACCCTTGACTTTTATGATAAAAAATTAAGTTTTGTCGAATGGTCATCGGGAACATATAGTATAGGAACATTAGAGGGAAATTATAGCTTCTGTGTAAATGATAAATATGGTCGTCAAAATTGGGTTTATATTGGACATTTTGATGGACAGATTAGCACTGGTCTGTTTGGAGAATCTTTAAATGAATTATCGAATAGAGATTTTACATGGTTTATAACACAAGACGGTATGGTCCGTTTATTTGCAGATATTCAGCCAAATGATGCTAATGAAATTCCAACAAAAGATTGGACCAAAGCTACCATCTTAAACAAAGATAACGAATTATTAAGAACAATAGAACTTTCCGGTTTATCAGACAATCAAATAGATAATAGTAAAAGGCTGCATCATCCCATTTTTGGTGATAATAGAATGTACATTGCGTATAACACTAGACATCTCATGTGTCTC
>JAGVTV010000233.1 GCA_019136675.1 Bacteroidota bacterium | reverse complement strand
AATGGCCTGGTGATTTCTTTTTGTCCCTGAAATTTAATTCTAAAAGTTGCATAGTAATAAGTTTCCTGAAATCAAGCGTCAAATGTATCTTGTGCCTTACTACTTCTAAATCCGTAAATAACGTGAATAATGTTTAAGCTGCATGTAAAAGTAAAGATTTTACTTCTTGCAATTCATGCTATATCTTAATACTTGGTTTTTTTGAAAAGTTTGATAAGCAATTAACGCCGATATTGCATTATTTAAAAATCCTTGCAGTGATCTGTGTCTTGTGTGTTGAATGGAGCATATATTTTATAGCTCATCGTTTACTGATTCTATGACAGCTCTCTTTCTTAGCAAGATTTTATCAGTATCTGAAATGTTCATTTTTTTCATGTTCTTACGCACTTTATAGATGAGTTCAACACCCTCATTCCATAGGTACTCAGCTAACTTTTGATCTATATTACCTCGGTCACCAAATAGTTTTCCGAAGACATCTTTTGTCATGACTTTCATTACTTTTTGATCTCGATCATCTACGTTAGCCTTTGAAAAACAGAAACTTAGGATTTCTCCCTTGCCATTTATGTTTAAATGCAATTTAAAGGTTCCTATTCAGAAATTGATCAATTACCCGGGACGGGTTCTACAAATTTGCTACAAAATGTATCCTAAAAGTTGGGTTAAGAATTTTTAGAGATCATCTGCCATTTGGCGTCCTCGAGGATGTGGATGTAGTTGCCACGCTCATAGGCTGTTGGGTCTGCAATGTGTATCTGACTCATGGCACCCCGGAAAGCGGCCACCGTACCGAAACCCATACGGTCCATATATTCATTTAAGTCTTGGGTGATTTTGCCAAGGTATGGAATACCATAACGGTACAGGGCAGAGGCACACATACCCACGTCGGCACCTGCCAGCAGGTATTTTGTGAGTTCGACATAGCTGTGTATTCCTGTGGTGGCGGCCAGTGATACGCCCAACTTGCCGTATAGAACCGCTATCCATAGTAAAGGTAGCCTGATCTCCGCCGGATGGCTGTATTCAAGATCTCCAACCATCCTCAGTCTGTCTATGTCAAAGTCGGGCTGGTAAAACCGGTTAAACAGCACAAGCCCGTCTGCTCCTGCCATATGGATTTTATGTGCCATATTGCTTATGGACGAAAAATAGGGATGGAGTTTTACTGCTACCGGAATATTGACTGTCGATGTTACCAGCCTGATTATACTGAGGTACCTGTCTTCTACCTCTTCGGGTGACATTTTCATGTCTGCAGGGATAAAATAGATATTTATTTCCAATCCATCTGCTCCTGCAAATTCGATATCTCTGGAATATTCGATCCACCCCTCCGGAGTAGTCCCATTTAGGCTGGCGATGATGGGCATATCGGTCCGCTCTGTGGCCATACGGATAAGCTCGAGATACCGGCCCTTGTCCACTGCATACTGGTCAGTCTGGGGGAAATAAGCCGATGTATCCAGCTTTGAGCCGAAAGTCCCGGGTAACCCCATGGAATATTTTTCAGATTCCGCCTTTAGCTGCTCCTCAAAAAGGGAAAACATCACGACAGCTCCGGCACCATGGTCTTCCATGGCCAGGATATTGTCGATATTTTGTGAAAGAGAGTTAGCCGAAACCACCAGTGGTGAGTTCAATTCCAGTCCGAGGTATTTGGTTCTTAAGTCTGCCATTTGGGTTGTATTTTTTTTGATTATCAGGAATATCCCAGATGTCGGTCGCCCTTACGGATAATTTTTTTGCTTTCTTTTCCTCTCTGAACACCACTCTGATCATCGAGCCAGACTATGGCACCTGTAGGGCATCTTTGAATAGGAACCTGGGTATGGTGGTTTTTGTTGTAATCGATGACGGGCAGGTTTTTTACCATAGTAATAAGATTGTTATCGGCGTCCATGGCACATTTGCCGCAGGCTGTGCAGCCCACATCGCATACATCCAGGACATGATCGCCGGCTTCGAGGCTTTTGCAGGCTACCCACAAACGATGGCTGATGGGATGCAGCGAAAAGAGCCCTTTTGGACAAGCTTCCACGCAATCGCCACAGGCAGTGCATTTGTCCACATCCACTTCCGGCAAGGAAAACTCATTCATGCGTATAGCATCAAAATCACAGACCACCTTGCAGTCGCCGTAACCCAGACAGCCCCAGAAACATCCCTTACCGCCACCGCTTATCAGGGATGCCGCCTGACAGGTCTCCATACCCGTATATTTTGCTTTATTTATGGATACGTTTTTACCGCCACCGCAGGCCAGGCGTGCCACTCTTTTTTCCTCAGCCCCCACCGATACTGATAGGAAATTGGCTATAGCCAATCTTCCTGCATCGTTGCTGACTGAACATTTGCCGGGGAGTGCTTTGCCCGATACCAGGGCTTCGGCGAAGGGTCTGCAGCCAGGAAACCCGCACGCACCACAGTTGGCATGTGGCAACATCTCCTCTACCTGATCGATGCGTGGATCTTCGTAAACGTACAATTTACGATTGGCGATGACGATAAGACCCGCCAGTACCAACGACAGGATGCCAAGAGCAGCTATGGGGACTATTATTGTCATGAATCGATGTATCAGTATATTATTTCAGCCCACTTTTTACCTGCCTTCAGCTCGGCTTTCCTGTTTTCCCATTTTTCCTTTGAACCGACAATATTTGAAAAAGCGGTGTCGAGTTTTTCCAGGATTTTTCCGAAACCGGCCACGTAAATATAACAATTGTTTTGCTTAAGCATCTCCAGGATTTCAGCCGATTTACCTTCCAGTGCCTTGTCCAAAGCAATAGGATCTGCCCAGGCAGGCCTCGGACTGAGTGCGGTGAAGGCTTCAAAGGTCTTTTGGTCATAATAGTTGGTGAGGTCACCATCTTTGTCATTGAGATAAAGTAATTCCAGCCCGCTTCGTGCACCGTAAAACAGTCTTATCTTACCCTGCCAGTCCTTAACATTGGTGTAGATGTGTTTGACAAAAGATTTGAAAGGGGCAATGCCAGTACCCATACCCACCAGAATGATATTGGCATGCCTGTCATCGGGCACCACAAACGGCAGGGAATGGGGGCCGGTAATAGTTATCTCATCTCCCGCTTTGCGGTCGCACAAATAATTGGAGGCTACTCCGTCATACTTCTCACCACTAAAATCATCTACATAGGAACACCTTTTTACCAGCATGGTCAGGGTGGTCAGTTTTTTGGATACATCCGGAAGGTCAGCCACACTATAAAACCGGTGGTGGATGTTTTTGCCAAATGGGCTGTCATACCGGACTAAAACCCCGAAACTCTGGTCTACCTGGCATTTGAATAAGGGGTCCTGCACCTCCAGGATAATTTCTCTTACCTCCTCTGTATTGTCAGGGGTTAGCCTTTTTGTGTTTAGCACTATGGCCTTGTATTGGTGAGCCGTGTTATAATCTGATAGATATGCCATGATTCCTTGTTTTTACAGTTCATTAATAAAATTATCCAGCGTTTGCTTCCGCTGCTTTCTTTTTACAGGCTACCGTGCAACCACAATCGGAACACGATCTCCTGTCTGCCAGCACATCTTCATCTCCGTCGACATATTCGTCAAATGTCTTTTTCCAGAGCCGCTGGACCATATACCATAAGACCATAAGTCCGGTGATTGTCAAAGCAGTAAGTAAAAATGATGCTAACATATTTAAAAAATAATTAATATTTAACCACCTAATCCGGCGAAGCCCATAAATGAAAGTGAAAGAATACCTGCAACAAAAAGCACCAGGGCTGTCCCCTTGACCAGTCCGTTGACCTCAGAAAATTCGAGCTGCTCCCGTATGCCTGCCATTAGTACCAGAGCCAGCGTAAATCCTGCTCCGCCCCCAAAAGAATAGATGAGGCTCTGCGGCAGGTTGTATCCCTTGCTCGTCTGGAACAGGGCCACTGCCAGTACTGCACAATTGGTTGTAATCAGAGGGAGGAAAATACCCAGGGCATTAAACAAAGCGGGGCTTACTTTCTTGATAAACATCTCTACCAACTGGACCGTGGAAGCTATCACCACGATAAAACTGATCAGCTCCAGAAAGGGTGCCTGTATAGCGGTGAGCAGGGCATGGATGCCATAGGCACACGCCGAACTGATTACCATGACAAAGGTGACGGCTGCACCCATTTTTGTGGCTGTCTCCATCTTGCCGGAAACTCCCAGGAATGGGCATATGCCCAGGAAAGTTGCCAGTACAAAGTTGTTGATCAGGCTGGCATTGATAAAAATACTCCAAAGGGATTCGTTATTCATGGCTGGCCTTTTTAAGTTTGTAACCGTTAAAAATCAATAACCACATTGCAAGGGTAAAAAACCCTCCAGCCGGCAATACCATGATGACCCACTTTTCAAAAGCCTCAGGCATGAAGTTAAAACCCAAAAGGCTGCCACTGCCGAGTATTTCTCTTACACTTCCGATGCAAAATAAAGCAAATGTAAACCCGAGTCCCATGCCGAGCCCGTCCAGAATGGAATAACCTACCGGGTTTTTTGATGCAAAAGCTTCTGCACGGCCTAGGATTACACAATTTACCACGATTAGGGCAATGAAGGCCCCGAGACTTTTATGTATATCAATGCTTATGGCCTGGATCGCATAATCGATGATGGTAACAAAGGTGGCAATGATGAGCACATAGGAGGCTATCCTTACCTGCTTTGGTATAAAATTGCGAAGCAGGGAGATCAGCATATTTGACATGGTAACCACAAAAGTGGTGGCCAGTCCCATGGACAGGGCATTGATCGCCGAGTTGGATACGGCGAGGGTAGGGCACATACCGAGGACCTGAACGAAGACAGGATTATCCCGCCAGAGTCCTTTCAGAAACTCGTTGGTGGCCTGTGTTCCGGCAAACTTTCCGAAAAAACCCTGATCAGATGAATTGCTATGGTCCGTTGGGTTCATTTTTTCTCAGTGTTTTGCATCTCAAAAGACTTTTTGTTTTTACAGATCAGCGGCATCCATTCGCCTGCACTTGTATTGAGAATATTGCCCACGCCACGAGACGTAATGGTTGCCCCGGTAATGCCGTCTATCTCCCATCCTTTTGTTTTTTTACCCTGTTTGACCGTTGTTATCGGGTTTTTAAGGCCACTGAGATCATCCCTGACGCTTACATCCAGACCCTTGAAATTATCAAGAAAAGGCGGTATTTCTATTTTGTCCCCTATGCCGGGCGTCTCCTTGCTTTCTAGGACATAAAACCCAATTATTTTTTGTTCTGCAGGACTGTATCCGTACAGTAGACTGAGTACCTCGCCATAGGCTTTTCCGCTTGCCTGTATGGCAATGCCCTTAAGGGTTCCTGTAGAGTCATAACCAGCAAAAACCTTTTGCTGTGATTTATCGTCCGGTCCAACAACGGAAAATGACTTATCCTTGGATAGAGAATAGGGCTGTATCCGGGAAATGCCCGGAATGACCTTATATACTGCTTTATTCAGAGCCTCTGCACGGTTTTTAGTGATGATGCCAAGGGTACCCTGATAAGTGATGACGATAAAAAAGGCACAAATGATTCCGATGACAGACATGGCTATCAGCATTTTTTTGTCACCTCCGCGGGTATTCCCTTCGTTTTGCTGCATTTCTGTCATGAGGTGCCTGATTTTATTTGTGTTCCGTATACCCTTGGTCTTATCAAGGCATCAATATGAGGTGAAATGGCATTGGCTATCAGGATGGCATACATGACGCCTTCCGGCAGACCAGCCCAGTACCTGATCAGCACAACCAGGAAACCTATGATGGCTCCGTATACCCATACTCCGGCAGGTGTTATTGGCGAAGACACCATATCCGTGGCCATAAATACAGCCCCCAGGATGAGTCCTCCTGCAAAGAGCGTAAAGACCGGCGAAGGATAGGTTTTACTGTCCACCGTATACATTATACTGCTGAATAATAAAACTATGAGCAGGATAGATGCTGGTATCCTCCAGTTTAGCATTTTTTTCCAGGCAAGATAAATGCCTCCCAAAATCAGGAATATGGCACTGGTTTCGCCGATGGAACCACTGCAAAATCCCACGAACAGGTCGTAAACTGGAGTAGTCATGTGGTCAAATTTGAATGACGAAAGAGGTGTTGCTCCGCTGACGGCATCCACAGAAGGTCGCATAAAAGGCAAAGCAAAGATGGAAGATGGTACACCTGTAAATCTTCCCGGAGCAAATACATCGGTCCAGGTGGTGATGGCCACCGGAAATGCGGCCTGAAGGAAGGCCCGTCCCACAAGTGCAGGATTAAATACGTTGTTTCCCAATCCCCCGAAAATAAACTTACCCAGGGCAATCGATATAAATGATCCCACTGCAGCCATCCACAGCGGAAAAGAAGGGGGCAAAGTCATACCCAGTAAAAGCCCGGTCATGGCAGCGGAGTAATCGGATATCGTGGACGGCTTTTTTGACCATTTACACAGATAATGTTCGGTGCCAATCGCTGCCGCCGTTGAAGTCAGCAGAACGAGCAAGGCACCTGTGCCGAATGTATACACGCCAAAAGCAGCTGCCGGCAACAATGCATATATCACCTGCTTCATGATCATATCGGTGCTCAGCCCTTTGACCACATGGGGAGATGTGTTGATATTAAGGGTGATCTTAGACATTTTGATGGTTTTTACTGAGGGCAGTATGTCTTTTGTATCTGGCTTTAGAAAGCCTGAAATACTGGACCAGAGGTATATGTGAGGGACACACGTATGAGCACGATCCGCATTCAAAACAGTCCATGAGGTTGTATTCATTTACCATTTTGTCGTAAGACTCAAATTTCGCCAGGATGCCGAGTTTGGATGGATTGAGAGAAATAGGGCAGGCATCCACACATGCACCGCACTTGATACACGGATATACCGTCTCCTCCCTGCGAACATCATTTTTGCTGAAAACAAGGATGCCGGATGTTCCCTTGGTGATGGAAATATCCAGATTTGATACGGCTACTCCCATCATGGGGCCTCCCATATACACTTCTGCTATTTCGCCTTCAATACCGACATAGTCGAGCACAAACCTGAGAGGCGTACCGATGGGAATCATAAAATTGCCTTTTTTCCTGACAGCGGGCCCTGTGATGGTAATAACCCTTTCCTGGATGCCCCTGCCGTGAGGCAACAGGCGGCCGATCTCGGCGGTGGTGGCAATATTGACTGTCACAATTCCCACATCAATGGGTAAGCCTCCTGAA
>JAGVTV010000091.1 GCA_019136675.1 Bacteroidota bacterium | reverse complement strand
CAGGCAGGTCTGCATAATCTCCAAGTGGTCAAAGGCCATGGAATTAATTTCATTAACTTCGACCCACTTTAATCCCTTGTGGCCCTCTATGTGAGAAAGGTGCTCGTCCGTTATCTTGATAAGGGAATAATATGCCACAGTGATAACCCGTCCCAGAGGATGTCTGTGTATATTTGAGAATACCTGCACCTGCTCCAGAAACACATTTTCGAAGCCTGTCTTACCGTGCAGGACCCGGGTTGCGGCCATTTCTGTGGTTTCGTCAGGATGCACCAGGTCTCCAAGCAATGAACATTCATGCTCAAACGGAGGCATATCACAATCAGAAACCAATACCTTTAAAGCATTGTCATCATATCCAAAAATCACACAATCCACGGACACTGCGGCTTTGAAATCCGTGTTTATCTGGGTTAGCCAAACATTGATATTTTGCAATGCTTTGGTGGGCATGTAGGTTATTTTGCCGTGTGAAGATAATAAAGTTAATATTTTCTACAAAGTATGCACCAATTATTTGGTCAATTGCATATATTTTGCATATTTTTGAAGATGAAGTTATTGATTCTGAGCATAGGCAAGACCAATGAAAAGTACCTGACTGATGGCATTGGCATTTATCTGGACAGGTTAAAACACTATTGCAGGATCATTTATGAAGAGCTGAAGGATGTAAAACCCGGTCTCACAGGAGCTGAGACAAGTCTGCGTGAAGCCGAGATGGTATTATCAAAGTTGAAGGATGACGATGTCCTGATATTGCTTGACGAAAATGGCAAACTGTTGTCATCAGAAAAATTTGCAGAGTACCTGGATAATTACAGAAACCGGTCGGTCCGCAATGTCATTTTCCTGATTGGAGGAGCCTTTGGCCACCATCCCAAGCTAAAGGAAAGAGCTGCTGATTTGATTTCCCTGTCACCTATGACATTTACTCACCAGATGTGCAGGCTGATTCTTGCTGAACAGATATACCGGGCATTTACCATAATAAAAAACGAAAAATACCATAACCGGTAGTATTTTTGGGCCACACAATAAATCCAAGTCATGACTGTTACCCTGGCACTCATCATAGTCACATGTTTAATTTCGATCGCCTGCTTTAACAACAAGGCTCTTTTTGACAAATTAAAGCATCACCCCTCCACTGAGTACAGATATAAAGAATATTACAGATGGTTGTCCTCAGGGTTTGTTCACGGTGATTTTATGCACCTGTTTGTCAACATGTTTGTCCTCCACGAATTCGGACGGGTGGTAGAAGATAATTTTGGAACCCACTTTGGTTTTCCGGGTGGCCAGGCACTTTTTCTGGTCACCTATTTGCTGGTGATTGTGATGGGAGACATACCGACCTATTTCAGAAACAGAGAGAATCCATATTTTGCCAGTGTGGGGGCATCAGGTGGTGTATCCGGCATCCTGTTTATCTATATTTTACTGCATCCCTGGAGTATGCTTGGATTGTTTGCAGTGATTCCGGTACCGGCGATTGTTTTTGGTGTGCTTTACCTGTGGTACTCTACCTGGGCAAGTAACAAACAAAACGATATGATAGACCATGAGGCTCATTTTTACGGAGCATTGGCCGGTATGCTGATTGCTGCCATTTCGAGACCTCACATCATTGCAGAATTTGTCCAGTCTCTGGTTCGGGATTTTCCATTATAAAAAAAAAGGCCGCTTTTCCGGCGGCCTTTCCTTAATGTCCTTGGAGGATTTTTATTTCTTTGACCACGCTGCGATCGAATCCATATTCATTTTTATGTAATCATTATTGCCTGCCTCCTTGGCTTTTGCCAATGATTGGTTGGCTGTTGCTATAGCAGCTTTGTAATTGCCCATGTCGGCCTCGATCAAGGATTTTTGCCTGAGTACCCAGAACTTGTCGTTACCCATCTCGATGGATTTGTTCATCCATGCAAGAGCCTGACCAAGGTCTTTTTTGGCTTCTCTGTAATACCTGGCAGCACTGTAATAGTCACCTGCTGAAGGGCCGGCCATTACCTGTGTGATGCTCGCTGTTACCTTTTTGTCGGTGGGAACATCGATTTTAACAGGCACGGAGACATTGTCCCACCTGATGTCAAGATTGAAACTCTCATTGGTGACATTGTCTACATTAATAGTAAATGTCTCCACATTAGAGACAGTGACCGGAGTCACCATAACCTTGGCGGCTACTTTAGCATCGTCCCACTTTTCAGGGGTTCCCCAGTTTTCTGTATCAGTGTAAAAATACACTTCCCAACTTTGCATACCTGGCTTGCTAAAAATGGCATAAGTACCTTTTTTAACCTCAGTACCTCCTATCATCACGTCATCAGAAAATGTGACCATACTGTTTTTGTTGGCACCTGTACGCCACATGGCATTGTAGGGCACCAGGTCTCCGAAGATCTTCCTGTTGTTTTTGTTTGGTCTGGAATAATCAACGGTAACATTGGTAAGACCTACGGTGGTCTCAAATTTTGCAGACTGGCTGGCTGCAGGCGTTTTAATCTGAGAAAAAGCAGAATTGCTGCAGACCAATAAGGTAAATGAAAGAAGAGTTAATAAATTTTTCATTAAATTTTGTTTTTGATTAATAATATGCAACCATATGACTGGCTGAAGGACAATCATTAAATCAAATTGAAGCCGATTTGTTTACGCTCAGTCTTCTTTTTTGTCTTTCGGTGGTGATTTTTTTATCTCAGAATGCAGGACCGGCATCTTATCTCTGGCCTCTTTTTGCTTTTTTTTCCTTTCTTCGATAATCCTTTTAATTAGCTGGTCAGATTTAAGGGATTTACCCATTATGTGGCGATGGTAAGTAATAAGCATAAATCTGGTCATATCTTCTGTATATACGAGCCCTTTATTTTTCAAGTAATGCGAAAACCTGGACCCCTCCTCAAAATTCCAGTTGTATTCCATCCATCTGCCCAAACCAAAAAACAGCTTTTTGGCCATGGTGTCTTCGTGAATCTTTTTCAGGGGTTCCCGGGCTGTATCATCAGTCAGTTTGTCCAGCCTTACAAGGGCATCTTCAATATCCCTCGGAATGTACACGCCGTAGAGACGGGATTTCCTGATATTTTCATTATACAGAGAGTCTCCCGGCATCTTTTTCCCTGCATCAGGCGTTGACTGAGCGATGGCGACCTGAACAAAAACAAAAGCCGTCAGAAAGCAAGACACAAGAGTTCTTACTGTGGAATAGATAAATCTTTTATTTACATTCATGATGTGGAATAAGTATTAAATATCATTGGGTGTTTCAACGTTTTCAGGCAGGAATTAATTTTACACCAAATCATAAAATTTTGTAAAGGTTCAATTTTTAGTAATTCGCTGCCTGACATTGCAAACAAAAATCATATTTTTACAGTTTATTTTGGCAATCAGTAAAAACGTAAGATAATGGCAGAAGTAATTGTGGGTAAAAAACCAGCTGCAAAAAAATCAGCTTCAGGGCAACATGATAAAGCTACCTTTATGAAATGGCTTGAGGTAATGTACCGTGTCAGAAGGTTTGAAGAGAGAGGATTGTTTGCCTATTCACAGCAAAAGATAAGGGGTTTCTTCCACGTGTATATCGGTCAGGAAGCCATAGCCGGTGCCCTGGCAACAGGGATCAGGCCAGAAGATAAACTTGTGACCGCCTACAGGCAGCATGGAGTTGCACTTGCACGAGGCTTGAGTTCTGCTTCATGTATGGCCGAGCTGTACGGTAAGGAAACAGGTTGTGTCAAAGGAAAAGGAGGGTCTATGCACTTCTTTTCTGCCGAGCACAATTACTTTGGCGGCAACGGCATTGTGGGAGCTCAGATTCCAATAGGTACAGGTATAGCCTTTGCCGAAAAATACCGTGGCTCAGACAATCTGTGTGTCACCATGTTTGGCGACGGTGCTGCAAGGCAGGGAGCCCTGCATGAAGCCTTTAATATGGCCATGACCTGGAAATTGCCCGTACTGTATATATGCGAAAACAACATGTATGCTATGGGTACATCCGTAAAGCGTACCAGCAATGTACATGATCTCTTTACACTCGGTGAAGGTTATGATATTCCAAGCGAATCTGTTGACGGCATGGATCCTGAAGCAGTCCACAATGCCTTTATCAGGGCTGCTGAATATATCAGATCCGGCAATGGTCCGTATTATCTGGAACTAAAAACTTACCGTTACAGGGGCCACTCAGTCTCAGACCCGGCAAAATACCGTACCAAGGAGGAGCTGGATGCCTATAAGGAAAAGGACCCCGTCCTTGTGATACAACAAAGGATTGTAAAAGAAAAAATAGCTAGTCAGCAGGAGGTCGATGCCGTGATTGCTGCCATTGATCTGGAGATAGAAGCAGCTATGGAGTTTGCAGAAAATTCGTCCTATCCGGTACCTTCGGAGCTTTACGAGGACAATTACGTACAGAAGGACTATCCTTATATCACGGATTGATTCTCTCTTAACACGAGGCTGGCTTATCTTGCCGGAAGGCAAGTGCAGGATGTTTATAATTTGCCGATTCACTATTATTAACAAAACTGTAAGACACTACAGGTAACAATTGCGTGCGTTTGGGTGTCTTATGAAAAAAAGGATATGATAAGGTTATTTTCAGTTTGTTTGGCAGTAGTGGGTTTCCTCAATGCAGGTGTAACACAATCATCTAAAAGTACAGCAAATGACCCAAAAGCCAAGGTGATTTTAGATAAGCTAAAAAAGCAAATGGACTCATATCGCAACATGGAGATTAAGTTCGAGTTTGAATCAGAAGTCCCCGGTACTCCTGTCGAAAGCCAAAAAGGAACTATGATTCAGGAAGGCGACAAATATCAGATAAAAATGAAAGACCAGGACATATACTGCAATGGGACCACCTCCTGGCTTTATCTGAAGAAAGGTAACGAAGTCCAGATAAATGATGCAGGCCAGGATGAAAACGAAGGTTTTTTATCACCCCGACAAGTGATGAATCTTTACAGTTCCGGAAAATTTATATATGCCCTGACTGAAGAAAGAAAAGTAGCCTCAAAGACATACGCAGACATTGAATTTAAGCCTGTTTCAAAAAGTTACGAATACTCAAAAATCAGGTTGACTATAGACAAAACCGAAAATAAATTAGTAACTTTACGTTTGTTTTCAAAGGACGGCACCAGGTTTACCTTAAAATTGACAGATATAATTTCAAATAAAAAATATGACCCTTCTATCTTTTCATTCAACCCAAAGGCAGTAAAAGGTGTTCATATTGAAGATCTGAGGATGGATTAAATAGAACCGAATTCAGTTACTCAGTTTACCAACCAGCGATTCTTGGCCCAACCTCCAGGAATCGCTTTTTTATTTAAGGAAAAAAATGGTCAAATGATCCAATAAAAACTAAATTTACGATATGGAATACGACTGGACCACATTCACCAAAAAGATTCTGATACATACTGATCGTGAAAAGCTATATAGCATGGCAGCTACCCGACAGGGAATGGAAAGCTGGTTTTTAAGATCCTGTACCTATCACCGTCCCGACGGCTCCCTTATACCTCCGGATGAGAGAGTCGCGGCAGGTATGCTTTATAGGTTTCTTTGGTATGGCTATGATGATACTGTATATGAAAACGGAACAATCCTGCAGACTGATGACAATGACTTGTTTGAATTTACTTTTAATGGAAACGGACAGACAGACATGAAAGTCAGGATTATTTTTACCGGTATGGAAAAAGGGACGCTTGTCAGCCTTACACAATATAACATCCCTGTTGATGAAGTGAGCAAAGCCCACTGGCACCTGGGATGTATGGAAGGATGGACATTTTATCTAGCCAATATGAAATCCGTCGCTGAGGGCGGTATCGATCTAAGAAATAAGGATGAAAAAATAAAGGGAGTAATCAACTCCTGATCCGGCTCAGTGAGATGTTGTCAGCATGATCAGAACCGGTAATTGACAACAACGTTAATTAACCACATATCCGCTTTATTGATCAGGTACTTTTTGTCATTATATATATCACCGGTATTCCATTTATAAACCCAAAGCAGCTGTGCCTCCATACCCTGAAAAAAACCAGTAAACTTATGTCGTAAGTCAGCATTAAGCTGAAAATAAGACGGCATGCCGTATTTGTTTAAGGCGTAACCCCTGACATCCGGCAACCAAAAATTACCGGCATCCAGACGGATTTCTGTGGATCGGGACAGTTCAGCTGAAGTTTTAAAAACGACTGCCCATACGTCACCAAAACCCTCGTTCCTCTCCCTCGGCATAAAAGTGTAAAAAAAGTCCCTACCCCATTCCCTGGGCATCAGGAACCTACCGCCGGAAGAAATGCGGTTACCATTCAGGGTCACGGTGTATTTTTGAGTTTTCATACCGACTTTAAATCCAGCAGTATAAACCGGCTTAGTATTGTCATAAAAGGACATTTGCGGCAAAGGATTTCCTCCATTACCCGACTTAATCTGCCAGCTGCCCTGAACACCATACTGAATCTTGAAGATTCCGGACTTTCTCTCGCCATCTATCTGGATCAAAGCAGTATTCATGACATTTTCTAACCACATATTCCATATATCAATGGAAAGGCCTGCACCGGAAGTATTTTTGTAATTGGCCAGCAATGCTCCCTGGCTTGATGTGTTGCCGGCATACTCAGATTTGTTTCCGTTTCGGTTCACCCCTACAGGATATATCCCTATCGACTCTTCAAGGCTGTACCATCTTCCTGTGCCCCTGGGAGCCATGCCATATATCCACGATAGCATGAGCTGCTGATTTTTTGCGAAGCTGTAATCGACTACCAATCCTTGAGCTGCCGTAGGCCGCATCCTTCCGTCCTGAAGGTTGATAAATGGAGTATTCATTAGCTGCCTGCCAAAGGTCAGCTTTAGCCCTTCCTTTTTATATCTGATAAAAAACTCTTCAAGCCGGTTTATCTCTCGTGTCTGACCAGGATCGGTAATGTCAAACAATCCTGCCTCATACCTGTTGAGAGCACCTGTTTCAGTATCCCTTGCCTGCAGGTCTGACGACCCGAGGTTGAATATATAAAATCCACTTATTGCTCCTGAAAATCCATGAAAATTACCGCTTTCAAACCTCAATCCGCCTCCCAAAGCATGTGCGTAGTAATCTGTCAGAGAGCCTTGATTTGCGGTGGAAGAGTAAAAATAACGGAAGTGTCCGCTTACCTTCCCACTTTTAAAAGCTGACAGAAGGCTTGTTGAATCGGTAGGTTTTGGTTCGCCTGTGTTCCAAATGGCAGGTTTTTCCCTGAGATCCTGATGCTGAGCCGCTGAAACCAAAGCAAATAAAGTACTTATCGCCCAAAAGGGCAACCAAAATTTTAACATATTAAACGTTTTAGTTTATGCTATCCGGGCTTAGTAGCCAGCCTTAATGTAGGACCAGCCCTTCTCCTGCTTCTCAACGATTTCGAGAATCCCTCCCGGCACCGTTCTGCAGGCATCCATCAGCTGGTCTCTTCTGATCCCTTTTTGTTGCATGGTAAATTCACACCCTACAAAGTCTGCTTTCTCAGCAGCCAGTTCGGCAAGTTTATCAAGAACAAGGGATTTGTCCTTCTGGATAAATGTCAACCCAGGCCCGTGACAGACCACTTCAAGCCTGGTATCGGGAGACAGTCTTTTGATATTATAAAGTTGTCTTACCATTGCATTGTGGTCCGCAGTATCCTTTGAGACCATTTGGAAAACAATTCTGTGGGGTTTTGGCCGTACTTTGCTTTTTCCTGATTGGGCAGAACTGTTAAACAAAATACCCAGGCTCAGCAAAAACATAAAAATTATTTTCATTTCCGTGTATATTTAAAATTACATAAACTGATAATCCACACCGGTAACCTGAGTCAGCAGTGTTTCCGGAGCATCAAGGGCTATTGCATTTTTGCCCGGTTTTGGTGTGACCGGCGAATTTGCCTTCAGATAGTCCTTCATATTGGCATGCAGCGTATAAGCCAGATTTTTTACATCCTGGACATTTTTAATTCTGCATATCATGTCAGCAGGATCACCATCCCGCTCACAGGCTGCTATTGAATAAATTTTTTCAGGATCAAGCGGCTTTCCGCCAATGAGCACCGAATCGAGACGCTTACCTTCTTCGCCAAAAGCCCTGAACTTCACCTGCATACCATTAAATTTTGTCACCCAGCCACCAAATCTTTTGGAGGCATCTTTGGCAAAAACGTTGTTGAGCTCCCTTTCCAGCCATTCTGTCAACTGTCGGCCTGTCACCTTACCCGTACGAAGGGTACTGTCAACCGGCAACATATCAAAGATATAGCCTTCTGTAACTGGAATATTACCTGTATGGTCAGGAGTGGTACGAGGCGGACAAAACCGAAAGCCATTGGACAATACAATATCCGTGTCCGGGAGTTTCCATCTTAATGCGTCCAATACCATCGTGTCGATTGGATTTTCAATGACGAAATACCTGTACAAAGGTATTGTGCTATACCCGACCACCTTATTAATTGCTTCAACATATGGTTTTTCAAGACCATCCATGAGGCTTGTAACATTTTTATCTGCCTTGTATTTGCTGGCTGTTATCTCGTCCAGATGGTATGTATCTGACACTACCTTGCCCTCCCTGACCGTTAAAACAAGCCTGCCGCAAAACGACCCAAAAGCCCCCGGCTCCACCACTTTGGCATACTTACATTGTATGGGCTTACGTACCCTTTCGTGGGTGTCTCCTCCCAGGATATAATCCAAGCCTTTGCTCACCTCAAGGTTAGCGAGGTGAATCTGCTGTGACAAACCCAGGTGGGCAATTACAATGACATAATCGCACTGCTCCTGGTTTTTGAGTACTTCTATATAATGGGCTATATTTTCTTCAGGCTTGGCATACAGGATGCCCTTACTGTAATTTGGAGATTGTCTGATGGGCACCAGATGGTCAGTGTAACCGAGAAAACCGATTTTAATATTGCTAACATTCCAGATATAATAAGGCGGGAAGATATGGTCACCTCGTTTGCCGTCGCCCAGGTCATGATACATGTTAGCACATACTTTGGGTGCATTAAGACCTCCCAGTAAAGTCTGCATATTTATTTTACCGTAGATGACCTCCCAGTTTCCCGGAAGGTAGAGATCGTAACCCAGGGCATCCAATATGGGTGATATTGCCTTGCCGGTTGTTTTTACGGATAGTTCACTGCCCTGAAACATGTCGCCTGTATCAATGGCAAAAACATTTTTATTTTTTTTGCGAATCTCCCTGAAGTAGGTAGCCATTTGTTCGTATCCGCCCGTTTTCCTGAAAACCGCCTTATTGTTTTCCCAGAAAAATTCATCATGTGCGTGTATCTGACAATGAACATCTGTGGTCTGCAATATAACCAGCTCAAAATTTTCCGCCTTGTCTTGTTTTTTGGCTTTATCCGCCTTTTCACCGGAAGCCACCAGCTCTTTGGGATTAAAAAGTCCCAGACCTGCTCCGGCAATACCGATAGACCTTAAAAATTTACGTCTGCTTTTGGCCATGGTTAAATTTTACTTTTTGCACTAACTTTTCTTTTTTCAGTAATCGGGTCAAACGGACCGAACTTATGTTGTGTTTCAGAAAATCCATCGTCATACGGGCCAAAAGGATGGTCAACGGGTTTTTTGCTGATATCCGGCCAGTCAGCAGTGACCTTATGAGGACGGGGCCTGCTGTTTACATAAGCTGCCACATCCCATGCTTCTTCATCGGTTAACTGTGGTTTGTCATAGGTGGCTCCCAGTGGCATATTTGCTTTTGCATACCTTGCAAAATTACTAATCCTGTACAAACCGGCAGCATCGTTGTAGGACGCCGGTCCCCACAGAGGAGGATAAGAGTACTCCATACCATCTTGAGTTTTAACACCTCTGCCATCTGCCATATGACATGACATACATTTTTCCGTATAAACCTTTCTGCCCATTTCCGGGTCAGCAGGCCTTGTCAAATTTTCCAATGCTATCAGACCGGATCCTTTTACAGTTGTTCCTTTTTGGACATCCCTGCTTAAAAACATGAGGTAAGCCTTTATTGACTGCATTTCTTTGCTCAGGGTATCCAGAGGTTTGCCATTTAGGCTTCGCTCAAAGCAGTCATTGACCCTTTTATAAATATCTTCTGTTGACCCGCTTCTTGCTCTGAATTTGGGATATGTTGAATAAACAGAGCCATAATTGTTGCCGTAAATTTTTGTACCCGCATCAAGATGACAGTTTTGGCAGTTCATGCCGTTTGAAATCCGGGCAACCTGTCCATTCGGGCCAAGGTACCGGGATGTATGAGTAATCAGTTCCTTCCCATATTCGACAAGCGGGTAGAGAGCAGAGCTTTTTATTGACTCCAGGTCCGGGGCCACCCAAAATACCGTCGTTTTGGCATCATATTTTGTCTTCTCATCGGGTAAATCCACGTGCCCGGATGTCAGAGAAGCTGAAATTCCAAGAGGCAACAGCTCCTCTGAATCATTAAAAAGCTGGTAAACCAGAAAAGCCAGCAAAACCATTACCATTACCATCAAATACAGCAGCGTGCTGAGGTTGTGATAAATTCGTTGATCCTGATCAAAACCGGGTTTTGACATGCTGTCCTTTTAGCTTATCAGTGAGGTAACTTTTCACGAACGAGGCCATATACCCATGTTCCAGCCAGTGCACTCAACAAAGTGGCAAAAATTACTGTCGCCCCCGTTCCTAACTGAGCGTACAGGGGTCCCGGACAAGCTCCCGTAATGGCCCACCCCACGCCAAAAAGCAAACCGCCTATCACGATCCCTTTATTGTATGGCTTGACATTGACTACGATATCTTCCCCGTAAATAGTTTTAACTTTGTATTTCCTGATCAGCCAAAGAGAAATAGCCGCAGTCACTACTGCACTGCCGATAATGCCGTACATGTGAAATGACTGTAATCTGAACATCTCCTGAATCCTAAACCAGGAAACAATCTCGGCCTTAATAAAAACGATTCCGAATAAAAAACCTGCTATGACATATTTGAAATTGTGATACCATTGGTGTTGGAGGCGACTTTCATTTACTTCAATGCTGTCTTTCTCTCTCATCCTGAGATCTCTTTCAAAGGCTGCCTTTTCTTGCTCATTATGATATGCTTTTGTATCCATGATCAGGTTTAAAATTTAAGAATAAAAGGAATAAGTACATTGGCAGCAAAAAATCCTCCTGCCATAAAACAGATTGTAGCCACCAGAGACGGCCACTGTAATGCGGCAAGCCCTGTAATGGAATGCCCACTGGTGCAGCCATTGGCGTATCTGGTGCCAAAACCTATCAGAAAACCTCCGACGATAATAAAAAAGAAGCCTTTTAGTGACAGCAGACTTTGCCAGTTGACGATATCCGCAGGCACCCATGCATTGGAGTAATCCGATATGCCATAGGTGGCCAGCTCGGATTTAAGATTCTGGTCAATTTCTAGAGGCTGCGGATTTGCCAATTTTGTTACAGCAAAAATACCGCCCAATACTATCCCCCCGACAAAAAGCAGGTTCCAGATTTCCTTTTTCCATTCGTACTTAAAATAGGAGATACCGGCAGGAATAATAGCAGCACACATATGCCTGAGAGAAGATGATATACCAAAGGTCTTATTGCCGATAATCAACAGAAAAGGGACCGTCAGGCCTATCAACGGCCCGGCAACATACCAGGGCCATGGTTTAGATAACATTTCAATCATTGATCTTTATTGTTTTAGTATTATTACAAAAATAATTTATCCGGTGATTCTTGCCACATTATCCCATGGTCCTGCATCGGTCACATTGTCAAAACCGTTTGCGGCAAGTATGGATTTTGCCTGACTACTCCTGGCACCACTGCGGCAAAAAACGACGATATCTGTTTTGCCTTTAAATCTGGTAAGGTTAGCTGTTAATTTGTCAAGCGGGATGTTTACGGCCCCTTTGGGATGACCCTGACTAAATTCGGCCGGCGTTCGTACATCCACCAGAAATGGTTTCCTGGCCATAACCTCATTCAGATCAACCTTAGGAGACGATGAGAAAAGTGACTTTAATATTCCAAACATTTTTGTGATTTTTTTTGATGATGAGAAATCAGGATTTAGTTTTATTACTGTGATCAATAAAAAGTGATCAGACCACTTTCTTAAAAGAAAATAATCCGATCACATCATTTCAACAACAAAAACTATAACCTGTTAAATTAAACCTTAAAAACCTACTGCTGTAATTCAATTATTTATTGAATACTTTAGACTGACAAATATAATCTGTACAAGGGATCGGAGTCTCCTTAATCGCCTTAAATCCGCCACCTATTTCTGTAAAATTCCTGTATCCTCTTGACTGGAGAATGCTGGCAGCAATGATACTCCTGAATCCGCTGGCACAGTGCATATAAAAGTGTTCAGCCGGATTTACATCCTTTATCCATGTATTGATATAAGCCAGAGGCAGGCTGTAAGCATTATCGACATGCTCGGCATTGTATTCGCCTTCACGTCGTACATCTACCACTTTATCTTTTTCCAGATCTACTTTAGAGGCAAATTCAGCAGCTGAAATTCTGTCAACAGTATCTATCTCCTGTCCTGCTTCTTTCCACGCCTGAAACCCTCCTTCCACATACCCAAGCACATTGTCAAACCCAACCCTGCTGAGTCTTGTTACTGCTTCCTGCTCTCGACCGGGTTCGGTAACTAATACAATGGGTTGATTTACATCCACTATCAGTGCTCCCACCCAGGGAGCGAAGTCACCGCTCAATCCTATACTGATGGACTGAGGTATAAAACCCTCCACAAAATCTGCCGGATTCCTGGTATCAAGGATCAGGGCATTGCTTGATTCTACAATAGCTTCAAGCTGATTTACCTTGATAGGTGTAAGTCCCTGGTTTAATACCTTTTCAAATGAGGTATAACCTTTTTTATTCATCGCCACATTCATGCCAAAGTAACCCGGAGGAGGAGTAAGCCCTTCGATGACACTTTTGATAAAAGTCTCCCTGTCAGGTTGGTTAAGGGCATAATTAACTTTCTTTTGATTACCGAGAGTATCAACCGTTTCCTTCATCATGTTCTTACCACAAGCTGAACCGGCTCCGTGAGCAGGGTAAACAGTGATATCATCTGCCAAAGGGACAATCTTGGTCATAAGGCTGTCATACAACATCCCGGCAAGACCCTCCATAGTCATATTGGCAGCCTTCTGGGCCAGGTCTGGCCTTCCTACATCTCCCAAAAACAGTGTATCACCACTGAATAATGCCGTGTCCTTCCCATTTTCATCCTTAAGAAGGTAGCACGAGCTTTCTGTAGTGTGTCCAGGAGTATGTAAAACCCTGAATGTTACATCACCAACCTTAAATTCCTGGCCGTCGGTAGCTATGATGGCATCAAATTCCGGATTGGCGGTCGGACCGTACACGATAGGGGCACCTGTCCTTGCACTTAAGTCGATGTGTCCTGAGACAAAATCTGCATGGAAATGGGTTTCAAAAATATACTTTAGTTTTACGCCATCCCTCTCCAGGCGTTCAAGGTACGGAGCTGTCTCCCTTAAAGGATCAATAATAGCGGCTTCTCCATTACTGGTAATGTAATATGCTCCCTGAGCCAGACATCCGGTATAAATTTGTTCTACATTCATTGACATTAATTGATTTTATTTTTGATGCAAAGTTATGGTGACCCAGCAAATGAGATGGTAACTTATGTTACTCTTGGCCTTGCGGCGGTTAAAATACGGTCTCTTTTAAAATGATGTATATACCCATCAGCAATACAAACCATCCGAAAATTGGCTTAAGTTTTTTTCCGTCGATTTTTTTTGAAAGGTAAATACCTATGACCAAACCAATGGCAGCAAAAATTGTCACCTTGATGATAAGCAGCCAGTCAATGACAGTTGCATCGCTTTCGCCAAGAAATCCGATCAATGATTTTGCGGCTATTATGACAAGAGATGTACCGATCGCTTTTTTAATAGGAAGCTTGGACAATAATACCAGGGCAGGAATAATAAGGAATCCGCCACCTGCTCCCACCAGCCCGGTTATAGTACCCACCAGAAGTCCCTCCCCCAGGATCAGGGGGTAATTAAATTCCTGCGGGCCGGTTTCATTATCTCCTTCCCCATTTTTATCTTTGATCATGCTGACAGATGATATCATCATAAGTATTGCAAAAAGGCAAAGTAAAAACATGCTTTTTGTCACTTCCAGGTTCCCAAAATGAATCATTGATTCCGGCAGCCATGGTACAAGGTATGCTCGTGTCAAAAATACAGCTATTATTGAGGGTATTCCAAATACAATAGCGGTCCTGGTTTCTATAAGTCCTTTTCGGAAGTAATCAATTGATCCAAGGGCAGCTGTAAAACCGACTATAAACAGAGAATAGGCTGTGGCAGCAACTACATCTACTGAAAGCAGATATACCAGGACAGGCACGGTTAGTATGCTTCCACCGCTTCCAATCAGACCCAATGATATACCGATTAAAATGGAGGCAAAATAACCCAAATATTCCATGACAAATGCACATTTGACCGCAAAGATAGTGTAAATAGGAAAAGATAAAGTAACTTAAGTCACTCCCGGGAATTCAGATTCTATAATGAATGAGGGAGGGGTTTGACTCCACAAAAGCTATCCTTTGCTCAAGGTTACCCTCAATCACGGTATATGGCATTTTGTAAGTATTCAATAATTCTAAATGCCTGTCAAATAATTCGCCCCTGTCCAAAGGATTTTCGCGGAGTGAGTCAGGTTGCCAGGGTATGTCTGGCCGGCAGACAAAGTAATGGTCTCCGGGTGATGTCAACCACATTTTTAAAAGGTGTTCGTCATAGCTTCCATATCTGACTTTTTGCCAAAGCAGAATATTCTGAAGGTCTGTGTCGCAACAGATTAAAGGATGCCCTTTCATTGTTGTTTTTTCCTCCCACAGCTGAAGAAGCCCCATTTCGTACACATGTTGCCGATCATAGTTTAGTCCTGTTTTTTTCATATATTCCCGGGAAAATTCCCTTACAAGAGTAAAAGGGTATTTCTGGCATAAAATTTCAGCAAGGGTGGTCTTGCCGCTAGATTCCGGTCCTGTAAAAACAATTTTCATGACAGTTTAAAAAACAAGGTATGCTTGCAATTGGTTTTATTAGTTGAAGGGGCAAATTTCAGAACACCTCCTTTGACTAAAAAAATTGTCAAATAAATGCTATTTTTGCCCCTTTAATAATACGGATTGACCTGATGAAAAAAGTAAGGTTGGATATTATGGCTTTGTCGCACAGTGTGACGCAGTCTCACAATTATGCGGTGGTCCTCGGTGAAGAAAACGGAAAGCGTCGTCTGCCGATAGTCATAGGGGGATTTGAAGCACAGGCTATTGCCGTGGCCCTGGAAAATATGACGCCCAACAGACCTCTCACCCACGACCTCTTTAAAAACACTTTGGATGCCTTTGACATCGAGTTGAAAGAAGTACTTATTAACAATCTGCTGGATGGTATTTTTTATGCACAGCTGATCTGTGTCCAGGACGGAAATGTGATGCAGGTAGATGCCCGGACCTCAGATGCAATAGCCATGGCTGTAAGGTTTTCCTGCCCTATCTACACTTTTGAATTTATTATGGAGAGTGCAGGGGTGATTCTGGAAGAGGAAGAGACCCAGGAAAAATCTCCGGTAAAAACCAAGGCAACCAGCATGGAGGACATGAGTGTCTCCAGTCTGGAAAAACTGCTCGAAGAAGCCTTGCAAAAAGAGGATTATGAAAAGGCCGCCCGCCTGAGGGACATAATAAGCGGAAAGAAGAGCAGCGAATCCTGATTACGTCAAGCCCTAAACCGTACACAGTATGACACGGCTGAGTGTAAATATCAACAAAATAGCCCTGATAAGAAATTCAAGGGGGGCCAATTACCCTGACCTTTTAAAGGTAGCTTGCGACTGCGAAGAGTTCGGCGCACAGGGTATCACGGTACATCCCAGGCCGGACCAGAGACATATCAGATATTCAGACATTCCGGCCCTCAAGGAGGTAGTTAAAACTGAATTCAATATAGAAGGTTATCCATCGCCCGAATTCATGGATCTGGTAATCAAAAACAAGCCGCACCAGTGTACCCTGGTACCTGATCCACCGGGTGTGCTTACCTCAGATACCGGCTGGGATACAGCCCGCCACCAGACATTTCTCAAGGATATTGTAAGCAAGCTGCATGATGCCGGCATCCGTGTAAGCCTTTTTATAGATCCTGTCGAATCAAGACTGCATGCTGCCAAGGAAACCGGGACAGACCGGATTGAGTTTTATACCGGGCCCTATGCCCATGACTTTTCTTCGGACAAATCGAAAGCTGTTACTCCCTATGCCACAGGTGCTCTTATATGCAATGAAATCGGACTGGGCATAAATGCCGGTCACGACCTTAATTTGCACAATACACGCTTTTTCAAAGAAAATGTCAGCGGACTCCTCGAAGTATCCATCGGCCATGCCCTCGTGTGCGATGCCCTGTACTTCGGACTCAAAAACACCATACACATGTACTTGAGAGAGCTTGCCTGAATGATCAGAACCCAAGATCAAGTGTTACCATAAAATTCCTGCCTGCCTGAGGGTACAGAAAATTTTCAGTGATACGGGATTCATATATGTAAGTATAGGTGTAGCCGTTGCTGACGTATTGATTGTCCAGCACATTGTATCCATGTAATGATAGCCGGCAGGAATTCCAGTATCTGGAAGTTATCGAGCCTGATATTCTTATATTTTGGTAATGGTACGGTGATAGTGACCTTTTTATATCTGATGTATTATCCAGAAACTGACGCCCGGCATACCGGGACGACACCTCAACTTCCAGCCAACTGACAGGCTTAAAAAGAGCCACCAGGTAAGCTGTGACGGCAGGCGAAAAGGAAATATCTGTATCGGTGTGTTTAATATATTCCTTCTCAAATCCATTGGTATAATTTACCACCACCTCTGTAAATTCTCTAATCCTGTTCTGGCTCAGCGTGGTCTGGGCCTGCAATTCAAGTTTTGATCCGGCTTTAAATTTTAAGCTCGTTTCCAGACCGATACGATAGCTTTCCGGAACATTAATCCTCAGAGGGGCTCCCACGTCATTGATATCGCCTGTGAGCACCAACTGATCCCTGTATCTCATATTATAAAAGTTGGCTTCTAAGGCCCATTTTCTCCCGGCCCATAAAAAACCCAATTCCAAATTACGCAGTTTTTCAGCCAATGGCCTTACGATCGTTTGATTGTCTATAAAGTCGCTGCGAAGAGGCTCCTTGTGGGCCAATGAATAGGAGCCAAACAAATGAACAAACCTGGACGGATGATAACTAATCCCAAACTTCGGATTCAGGAATGAATTACGGTAATTGATGTCAATATTTTTCTGGTCGTTGTCAGTTCCGGAAGAGTGATAATTCACCACCCTTCCCTGAATATCGAGTGTCACATCAATGTTTTTATTGACCGGCCATAATGCCCTAAGGTATCCCGAAAAATCTTTTTTATCACTTTCCGAATAATAATACTTCCTTTCTTTATCAAAAACCGGCGGTACTTTTTCCATTTTTATAACATGGCCAAAGTGATTACCCAGGTAGTTCATCGCAGTAATGCCTCCATCGATTTTCAATATCCCTGTTCCTGCCCAGGCAAAATCAGTGCTCAAACCCACCAGGTCATTGTCAAGCCATCTTCGTCTGGTGAGGTCAGAGGATGTTATTTCTTGTCCTGATGAGTCAGTATATGGCGGAATCAGATAAGCTGCCGGATCATCCTGATACCTGAATTCTTCGTAATATCCCTTTCCCTTGGTGTAAAATGCGGTAAATTTTAATTTCGCATCTTTGTTAAGAACCATAGAATGTAGCAGCTGGAAATGTGTCTGGCGATAGTTGTCCACTTGGTTTGGATAGGTGTAGTAGTTATATCTTCGGTCTGATGAAAACAGGTTTACGGAATCTGCGGATGATTTGTAAATGGTCCCAAGATTATTGTAATAATGGCTAATCAGGTCTGCTGTGTTGCCGGTAACCCTGGCTTCGGGTACTCCGTACCATGATTGATAGGTCACTTCACGACCACTCAGAATATTAAACCTGGTCGATGACCTTGCCGATACACGGGCAGCCGAAAAATAAAGGGAATTCAGGTCTGCTGAGGCCCTGTCAATAAATCCGTCGGAGCGTATGAGACTGTACCGCCCTTCAATAAAATAACGATTATTGATCAGGCCGGACCCGGCCTTTACATTCAGTTTTTTTGTATTAAAAGATCCCGCTGTCAGTGACAAGTCCAGAAACGGATTGACACGGGTATCTGAGGTAGAAATACTAACTGTTCCGCCAAAAGCACCCGGACCACTCGTAGAAGGTCCGGCTCCCCTCTGTATCTGGATATTATTGACTGAGCCTGTGAGATCAGGCAGGTCCACCCAGAAAACATTATGGGATTCGGCGTCATTAATAGGTACCCCGTTTACAGTCACATTAATCCTGGTCTGGTCAGAACCCCTAATCCTCATACCGGTATAACCTATGCCGGTACCTGCATCTGATGTCACAAGCAAAGACGGTGTCCACTGCAGTAAAAACGGGACATCCTGTCCGGAATTCATTTTCAGAAGCGACTTTCGGTCAAGGTTTGTTTTAGCATAAGGTCCCGCAGTCCCGACTCTGTTTGCGTGTATCTCGATCTGGTCGAGGTTGTATATTTCGCCTGCCAAAATGATGTTGACTACTGTGTGGCCCGTGATGGTGATTTTTTGTTCATACGGTCTGTACCCTATATAAAATGCCTTGAGATTATATTCGCCGGAAGGCAAATTTGTAATTTCATACAACCCGTTTTCCCCCGAAGCGGCAGCATACTCTGTTCCTTCGAGGTATATGGTTGTAAAATCAAGTTTTTCACCGGCCTGGTTGGTAACCTTTCCACTCAAGGTGTATTGGGCGGCACCCCATTGACCAGTAAGAAACAGCATAAAAAACAAGGATAAAAATCTCATCGGCGGCTACATGTCTTTATATAAAAAAGCTCCTGATGAGGTGTATTAAGCGAGGTCTTCTTTTCCCTAACCAGCATTACCTGACCAGGTTCAGTGGGTATGATCTCAGCCTGAATGTTTCAGGCACCCCAAAAGGATGTACAAAGGTAGTATTATTTTTCACATTAACCGTACCTTTGGTAAAGTTGAGTTTGAATTCATGTTGTTTAAAACATTTTGGTCTGCATCAAAGTTAAATAGTACCTTCAAACAAAATTTTTAAATGACCAGATACTTTCTTTTCCTAACCGTATTCCTGATTTCGATTTCCGGAATTATTGCCCAGACACAGCCATCTTGCTGCCAGGCCAGCTCAGTCAAGGCTTTTGCGGATCTTGCCGGAGACATCTCCTTTGTCATGGCACACGAAGAACCTTTGCCATTTGTGCTTCAGAACCCAATGGGATCAACCATAAAATTTCCGGCCAGCGATGGCACTGATGCTCAGGGATACTATATAGCCGGCAAAAAAAGCAGTAAAAAATGGATCTTTGTCTTCCAGGAATGGTGGGGACTCAATGACTATATAAAAAACCAATCAGACCAGCTGCACAAGGAATTTCCGGATGCACATATCCTGGCTCTGGATCTGTATGACGGCAAAGTAGCCAATACTCGTGAGGAAGCTGGAGCACTGATGCAGGGAGCCGACGCTAAAAGAATAGAAAAAATCATTGAAGCCGGATCGGCATTTTCCGGTAAAAAAAGCAGGATAGCTACCATAGGCTGGTGTTTTGGAGGTGCCTGGTCAAACAAGGCATCAGTAATGCTTGGCAAAAAAAACAGAGCATGCATAATGTATTACGGAATGCCTGTAAAAGATGAAGTTCAGCTTAAAAAGATAAAAGCCCCTGTTTTAGGCATTTTTGCCAATAAAGACGGATGGATTACCCCCAAGGTGGTGGAGGAGTTTGCTGCTTCCATGAAGAAGCTCGGTAAAAGTATCGAAACCCATGGCTACGAAGCTGATCATGCTTTTGCCAATCCGTCCAATCCAAGATACCATAAAGAATACTCTGCAGACGCATGGAACAGATCTGTACAATTTATTCGAAAGCACCTCTGACATTCCTAATTTATGGAGGTAACACGTATTTCGTTTGACCGGATAAAAGCATTGACATCCAGAGATACTGACTATCAGCTTAATCCAAACAAATTCAGTAGTTTTCTGTCCTATCAGCCGGATGAAAATGGCATTCTCTCTGCAGCTACTGAACGGAACAAATTTCCGTTGGATCGTGATTTACTGGCTGATGTGCTCACTGACCACTACCGACTTTCCGGCATGAGTGACCTGCAAAAAAACAATATATTGAGGCTCAGGCAATCCGATACGTATACGGTCGTCACTGCCCATCAGCCTTGCCTCTTCGGCGGACCGGCGTACTATTTCTATAAAATTTTTTCTGTCATCAACCTGTCACGGCAGATGTCCGATCGTTACCCCGGTTTACATTTCGTGCCGGTACTGGTGACCGGCTCAGAAGACCATGATTTTGAGGAGATGAAATCTGCTTACCTTTTTGGTAAATATGTAAAGTGGGACACCGACCAAAAAGGACCAGTGGGAAGATATAAAACAGAAGGCCTGGACACCGCGGTAGAAGAATTTTGCGGTATTTTAGGAGATAATACAACAGCCGCAGAAATGAGGCTGATGTTTTCAGATGCTTTGAAGAAAGCAAAAACATACAGTGATTTTGTATTCGACTGGGTGAATGTTCTTTTTAGAAAATACGGTCTGCTTGTTGTAAATATGGATGACAAGAGGTTTAAGCGGGCATTTTTGCCTTTTATGAAAGCTGAACTCCTGGAACAAAAAAGTTTTTTGCCCGTAAAACACAAACAGGATGAACTAACACGTCTGGGCTTCAAGCCTCAGGCGTTTGTCAGGGAGATCAACCTGTTTTACATGGATGACGGCATCAGGGAGAGGATTGTTTTTGATAATGGCATTTATCATGTCAACAACACAGAATTAAGGTTTTCAAAGGAAGAACTGATAAAAGAGTTGGAGGAGTATCCGGAGCACTTTAGCCCTAATGTTGTCCTCAGACCTGTATATCAGGAATTTATTTTGCCAAATCTAGTTTACATTGGCGGTGGTGGTGAGATAGCATACTGGATGGAAAGGAAAGACCAGTTTGCAGCCTTTGGTGTATTTTTTCCCATACTTATGCGGCGAAACAGTTTTACACTCATTCCAAAGTCTGTCGAACGGACAATGGCCAAAAACAACATCTCCACTACAGAAATAGTAAATGATGAGGAGGAGTTGATAAACCTGTTTTTAGAAAGGTCAGCAGGCACAGATTTTCACCTGAATAAAGAGAGTGCCCATCTTGAAGACCTTTTTAGGACTGTAGCTGATAAGGCGAGGTCGGTTGACCCTACTCTCGAGCATTTTGTACTGGGAGAAGGACATAAAGCTGTAAAGGCACTTGAAAACATTGAACACAGGCTTAAAAAAAGCCTTAAACAAAAAGAGGAAACCTCCGTCCAACAGATCAGGGCAATAAGGCAAAAACTTTTTCCGGGCAATGGTCTCCAGGAGAGGAAAGATAACTTTTTCCAGTTTATGGTTTCTGAAGGCCCAGACTTTATGGAAAAACTTATTGACCTCGCTGATCCTCTTAAAAAAGACTTTCTATTCGTTAACCTCTGACCCTTCCTGGTCGGATTTCCTTAGGTCAAAATAACTAAGAAGGTCAGAAATTTTACTTTTTAATTCCTTACGGGCAACGATAAAATCGAGGAATCCGTGTTCAAGGAGGTATTCAGAGGTCTGGAATCCTTCCGGCAAGTCTCTTTTGATTGTTTCTTTGATCACCCTGGGACCGGCAAAACCAATCAATGCCTCGGGTTCTGCAAAGTTTATATCGCCAAGCATGGCAAATGATGCTGTAACGCCCCCTGTGGTCGGGTCCGTCATAAAGGAAAAATAGGGAATCCCGGCTTTGGCAAGAAGCGTCAGTTTTGCAGATGTTTTGGCCATTTGCATCAATGAAAACGCTGACTCCATCATCCTTGCACCACCGGATTTGGAAATGATCATCAGGGGAGTTTTGTTTTCAAGACAATAATCAATTGACCTGGATATCTTCTCCCCTACCACCGAACCCATCGAACCGCCGATAAACCCGAAATCCATACAGGCAATCACCAGTGGCTGTTTGTTGACCTTGCCTTGTGCTACAGCCAGTGAGTCTCTGAGATTTGTCTTTTTATACGCTTCAGTCAACCTGTCCTCATAGGATTTGACATCCTTAAATTCCAGCATATCAACCGAAATGACCTCGTCAAACATACGGTAATATCTGCCGTCAAAGATTATGTCAAAATAATCGGTCGAATTGATACGGGTATGGTATTCACATTTGGGGCAGATGTAAAGGTTTTCCCGCAGGTCCTTCACGGTGGTCATCTCACCGCATTTGGTACACTTATGCCACAAACCGTCCGGGGTTTCCTTCTTATTTTTTGTGGCCGTCTGAATGCCTTCCTTTAATCGCTTGAACCAGCTCATTGGATTCCTCTTGTTTGGTTGACCTTAACCTGTTGTTTGGTACTGCAAAAGTAAGCATAGAGCACTTCATTTGAAAATCAATCAGGCCTTTTGTATGTATAAAATATTAACATATGCATTTATTATTGTTTATTAATTATTTATACTTTATAAATCAGAAAATATAAAAAAAAGAGAATAACTCATGACCATAATTGCCATGGTCAGAGGAAGAAGCAAGAGCTTTTCATCAATTCCGACCAAATTATTTTATTATTTCCTTGTAGACTTAAGGGCAAAAATTACATTTTTTTTTCACCTTTGTGCGAGTCATTTTACAAGTAAACCAATAAGCTGTATGTCTGTAGCCAAAAAAGAGATCAGGCGAATCACGACCCATGTGCTTCAAAATATGAAGGAGCAGGGTGAAAAAATTTCCATGCTGACAGCCTATGATTACAGTATGGCCAGAATTCTAGATGACTCAGGCATAGATATATTGTTGGTTGGCGATTCTGCCTCCAATGTCATGGCAGGCCATGAGACTACCCTACCTATCACACTTGAGCAGATGATCTATCATGCCCAATCAGTTGTAAGGGCTGTAGAAAGAGCGTTTGTGGTGGTGGACCTTCCTTTTGGTTCCTATCAGGGTAACAGCACAAAAGCCCTTAACTCAGCGGTTTCGATCATGAAAGAGTCCGGTGCCCATGCCGTAAAAATGGAAGGTGGGGCTGAGATAGAGGAATCAGTCAGGAGGATTCTCTCTGCCGGTGTTCCGGTCATGGGCCATCTGGGCCTTACTCCGCAAAGTATCTATAAATTTGGGACGTATACGGTGAGGGCCCGGGAGGAAGCTGAAGCCAATAAACTCAGGGAGGATGCTCTCCTGCTTCAGGAATGCGGCTGCTTTGCCATTGTCCTCGAAAAGATACCTGCTACCCTGGGTGCAGAAGTTGCCAAATCTGTACATATTCCTGTTATTGGTATCGGAGCTGGCAATGGCACAGACGGACAGGTACTTGTCATGCACGACATGCTGGGAATTACCAAAGACTTCAGCCCGAGGTTTTTAAGAAGATACCTCAATCTCTACGATACCATCAGTGGTGCCGTACAAAATTATATTGCTGACGTGAAGTCAGGTTCATTTCCCAGCGATGAAGAACAGTATTAAATCAAATGTGAATATATGACGTCGTGGTTGTCCGGCAAGGCGATAAAGTATGGGATCGCCGCACTGGTGGTGATTGGTATGGCCTCTTACTGGTTTATCGGGAGAGCAGTCTGGAATGCAAATGTAAGTCTGCCCGAAGAATACAAAGTATTATACATACCCACCGGATCATCTTATGAAACGGTTGAAAAAATGCTGAAGGATTCTTCCATTCTGGATGACATCGCTTCCTTTAGACGAGTGGCTGGTATTATGAAATACAACAGGGATAATGTGCCTCCTGGCAAATACAGGATTTTAAGCGGAATGTCAAACCGTGAACTTATAAAAATGCTCAGGTCAGGTGACCAGGCACCACAAGAGGTAGTACTCAATAACGTCAGAAATCTGGAAGAGATGGCTGGCAAAGCTTCCCGGTATTTTGAAACCGACTCACTCACCTTCCTCCAGTACCTTTCGGACCCTGAGATCTTCCGCCCGTTGGGTTATACCAGGGAGAACTTCATCAGCATGTTTATTCCCAACACATACCATATGTTTTGGACGGATAAGCCGGAAAAATTTGTCAAGCGTATGAAAAAAGAGTTTGACAAATTCTGGACCGAGGACAAGATTGCCAGGGTTAAAAAAAACAACCTGAACCTGATAGATGCGTATACCGTGGCTTCCATTGTGGAAAAGGAAAGTATTTATGATCCTGAAAAACCAACTATTGCAGGAGTTTATATAAACAGGCTTAAGACAGGTGAAAAACTCCAGGCTGACCCGACGGTTGTTTTTGCTGTTGGAGATTTCAGCATTCAGCGGGTTCTATATTCTCATCTGGAGAAGGATTCGCCCTATAATACCTATAAATACGCAGGTTTACCACCAGGACCAATCTGCATGCCATCCCTGTCAAGTCTGAATGCAGTGATCAATGCAGAAAACCACAATTATATGTTCTTTTGTGCTAAACCTGACAATACCGGACAACATGCTTTTGCGGTAGACTATGCCGGGCATCAGAAAAATGCAGAGGCTTTTGCCCAATGGCTGAATAAACTTAATATAAAATAAGCTTTAGCCAACGTAAAAAAAGACCACCTCCGGCTGGAAGCAGTCTTTGTCCTTAATGAATATTTCTATGTGGATTTACTCTTTTTCGGGAGTCGGAATCCTGTCCAAGACGTCCTTATACAAAATAGCCTCCGGATATTCTTTCTTAAACTGATACCTCAGGATGTCAAAGGTGGTTACTAAGCCAATGAGCTTTTCTCCATCTACGACAGGTAAGGCATGAAATCTGTTGTCAAGGAATAACTCGGCCGCTGTGCCAATCTTGCTGTCAGGCTCAAGTTTTATAAGCCTTTTACTCATGATTTCCTTAATTTGAATTTTGTCGTAGTCCTCGTGACGCACATTTTTTCTCCACATATCATATGTGGTCACCAAACCTACCAACTTTCCATCCTCCACTACAGGAATGTGGTGAATCTTTTTTGTTTTGAACACTTCACTGACCTGAGTCAGGGTATCTTCCGGACGGAGAGTAATCAGATCCTTCATCATGATAACCTCCACTTTTTCATTCATCATATTCAGTAAAATTATTAATTATTGATTAATTGCTTGGGTGCAAGATACGGCGACTTATTTAAAAAATATATGATCGAGGTCAAATATAAAGATGTTTAGGCTCATTCATATTTTTTTTCTTAATTCCATCATTTCGTCCCTCAATTGTGCTGCTGTAATGAAATCAAGTTCCTTAGCAGCTTTTTTCATCCTTGCTTCGGTTTCAGTGATCAGTTTTTTGATCTGGTCAGTGTTCATATAGCTGATGACAGGATCGGCAGCAACACTGGTTTTTTCTTCAGATTCCACATAGGGTACTGGTTTTTTGCCCCTGATATCAAGGATAGATTTTTGTGCCAGGATGTCCTCACGTGATTTGAAAATAGTAGACGGTGTAATATTATTTTCAGCATTATATGCTATCTGTACAGCCCTTCTGCGGTTTGTTTCATCGATTGTCATTTGCATGCTATCCGTAATCTTATCGGCATAAAAGATTACCAGCCCATTGCTGTTTCGTGCGGCTCTGCCGGCAGTCTGGGTCAGCGACCTGGTATTCCTCAGGAATCCCTCTTTATCCGCATCCAGCACGGCCACAAGTGACACTTCAGGAAGGTCAAGTCCTTCCCTTAGCAGGTTGACACCGACAAGTACATCAAACTCTCCCAGGCGGAGGTCCCTGATGATCTCTACCCTGTCCAGTGTATCCACCTCGCTGTGTATATATCTGACCCTGATACCCAATTTGATGAGATATTTCGTCAGTTCCTCAGCCATTCTCTTTGTAAGGGTTGTGACGAGGACTCTTTCATTTTGGTCAATTCTTTTTTGAATTTCGTCGAGCAGGTCATCGATCTGATTGATGCTCGGCCGCACCTGGATAGGAGGATCGAGCAGTCCGGTTGGCCTTACGATCTGTTCGACTACTACGCCCTCTGTCATTTCAAGCTCATAATCACCGGGTGTGGCACTCACGAAGACCACCTGGTTTATAATACTCTCAAACTCCTCAAAACTCAGCGGTCTGTTATCCATAGCTGAAGGCAGCCTGAAACCGTAATTTACAAGGTTTAGTTTTCTGGCCCGGTCACCTCCCCACATGCCACGTACCTGAGGTATTGTCTGATGGCTTTCATCAATGATCATCAGGTAATCGTCCGGAAAATAGTCAAGCAGGCAAAATGGCCTTGTACCCTGCAGACGCCCGTCAAAAAATCTGGAATAGTTCTCGATGCCGTTACAGTATCCCAGTTCCCGAATCATCTCCAGATCAAAGGTGACCCTCTCCCTTATCCTCTGAGCTTCAAGATACCTGCCCTCAGCTTCAAAAAACTTTTCATGATTATTCAGTTCGTCCTCAATGTCTTTTATCACATGATTGAGCCTGTCCTTCGGTGCCACATACAGATTGGCAGGAAAAATGGCGGCGTGGTCCAGGGCAATTATACGTTTGCCGCTGTCAACCTCCAATTGCTCGATGTTTTCTATTTCATCGCCAAAAAAAATGACCCTGTAACCGTAGTCTACATACGGAAGGTTGATATCCACTGTATCTCCTCTCACCCGAAATGTCCCCCGCCTGAAATCCGTCTCGGTCCTGCTATACAAGCTCTGCACCAGATTATAGAGGAAGCTGTTCCGGCTTATCACCTGGCCAGTCTGGATACGGATTATCCCGGTTTTATAATCATCCGGATTTCCCATACCGTAAATACACGAAACAGAAGATACAATTATCACATCCCGGCGTCCCGACAGCAACGACGATGTGGCTCTCAGCCTCAGCTTGTCTATCTCCTCATTGACCTGAAGGTCTTTTTCTATATAAGTGTCAGAATGTGTGAGGTATGCTTCCGGCTGATAATAGTCGTAATACGACACAAAATACTCAACTGCATTATCAGGAAAAAACTCGCATAACTCAGCGTATAGCTGGGCCGTGAGCGTCTTATTATGGGTAAGCACAAGGGTCGGCTTCCCTGACCGTGCGATGACATTTGCCATCGTAAAAGTCTTGCCCGATCCGGTCACTCCCAGCAAAACCTGGAATTTTTCGCCATTTTCAATACCTGAAGCCAGCTGATCAATGGCTTTGGGCTGATCGCCAGTGGGAAGATAGTGGGAAGTCAGTTTAAACGACATCGCCTGAAATAAAAGTTAAAGGTGCAAAATAAAATAAACAATTATGTTATCGGCAGGTTTCTCAAAATGAAATTTAAAATTGGCGGACTGCCATTGGATTTTTCATTTCCCTTAAGGTTAATAACCCGCTTCAGGACCTATTGAATCGTTCAAAGAAGAATCCAGCAGAGAGTTCCAATAATACAAAAGATAAAATTATTATAGTTATTAAAAATTATATTCTGTAAAGTCTTAATTTTATTTAAATTCTTGAAATATAATTTCATTTAATTTGAATATGAATAACATTCAATATATTTGCACTGGATTTTTTGACCAACCTCACCTATAACACCTATGACGCTAACAGAATTTGAAACTCTTGAAGTAAATTCCAGCCCTGAGTCAGGAATTGAATCCTACAAAAATGAAGTAAAGCACGACTTTTGGGTGTGTCTGATCAGCCGCGAAGCAAGTCTGCTGGCAAGGAAGGAAGTCCTGAACGGAAGAGCAAAATTTGGCATTCTGGGAGACGGAAAAGAAGTCCCTCAGGTGGCCATGGCAAGAGCCTTCAGGAAAGGCGACTGGAGATCTGGCTACTACCGAGACCAGACATTTATGTTTGCCAGGGGACTTTCTACGGTGGAGGCCTATTTTTCTCAGCTATATGCCGACACAGAAAACGATCCTTTTTCAGCCGGCAGACAAATGAACAGCCATTATGCCACCAGGACAATAGATGAAAACGGTGAATGGCTGGATCAGACAGACTTGTACAATGTGTCTTCTGACGTATCCTGCACTGCAGGACAGATGGCACGCAGCCTGGGTATTGCCATGGCATCCAAACTGTACAGGGAATTGGACATTCCGTCGTGCAGCAATTTTTCGGACAATGGGAACGAGGTCAGTTTTGTGACCATCGGAGATGCTTCCACTTCAGAAGGTATATTCTGGGAAACCGTCAATGCGGCCGCTGTCATGAGGGTGCCTCTTTTGATTGCTGTGTGGGACGATGGCTATGGCATCAGCGTGCCGGTAGAAATGCAAACTGCCAAAGGCTCCATCTCAAGGGTGCTGGAAGGATTTCTACCCAGCGGCAAAGACGAAAACGGCCTTTTAATCTATACTGTCAAAGGTTGGGACTATCCGGAACTCTGTGCTGCTTTTGAAAAAGTTTCGATGAAAGTGCGGGACAATCACATTCCCGCTCTTATCCATGTGACCGGCCTAACCCAGCCGCAGGGACACTCTACCAGCGGATCACACGAAAGATACAAATCTCCGGAGAGACTGCAGTGGGAAAAAGAAAATGACTGCATCGTAAAAATGGCAGAATGGATGATTGCAAATCAGATTATCACTGCCAGTGAGGTGGAAGAGATGAAAGTCAGGGCTGTCGAATATGTAAAACAGGCCAAAGACAAAGCCTGGCAGATGTATTCCGGTAAGGTAAAAACGATAAAAGATACTCTCTTTTCTATTTATACCTCATTGCCTGAGGAGGTAAAAACAGAAGCCATCAAAAGCCTCCAGTCAGATCTATCAGCATCCATGAATCCTGTTTTTTCGGAGGTTCTTTCGAATGCCCGCAAACTGCAGATTCACCTCAGGAGGTTTAATGGTATAACCAATTCTGCCCTGGATGAATTTGTAGCCGGATTCTACGCTGAAGGAAAAGCCCGATACAGTTCAAATCTTCACAGTGAAACTAAGTATTCTGCTCTCGATATTGCCGTCACACCTCCCAAATATGGCCTGGAACCAAAAACAGTACCGGGCTTTCAGGTGCTGAATAGTTATTTTGATCAATTATTTTCCAGCAAAGACAACATAATCGCATTCGGCGAGGATGTCGGTCAAATAGGTGACGTAAACCAGGGATTTGCCGGCTTGCAGGCCAAATATGGCGATGGACGTATCTTTGACACAGGCATCAGGGAGTGGACAATTGTGGGCCAGGCTATTGGGACATCGATGCGTGGATTAAGACCCATAGCGGAGATTCAGTACCTGGATTATATGGCCTATGCTTTTTCGGCTCTGACTGACGACCTGGCCACATTAAGATGGAGGTCAAACGGAATACAAAGGGCTCCCGCCATCATTCGAACCCGGGGACACAGACTGGAAGGAATCTGGCATGCGGGTTCGCCTATGGGAATGATAATCAACTCCATGCAGGGCATTTACCTTTGTGTGCCTCGCAATATGGTACAGGCCGTGGGCATGTACAATACATTGCTGAAGTCTGATGACACAGGTATTATCGTGGAATGTCTCAACGGATACAGGCTGAAGGAAAAACTGCCTGAGAACTTGCTGGAATTCACAGTGCCACTTGGGACTCCTGAAGTCCTTCAGTCAGGTGAAGACATCACAGTGGTTTCCTACGGATCCTGTCTCAGGGAGGTACAGAAAGGTCTTGAATTGCTGAAAGGATTTAATATTTCAATTGAACTGATTGACGCCCAAACACTTATGCCATTTGACCTTGAGGGAGTCATTGTCAATTCACTCAAAAAAACAAACCGCATTATATTTATCGACGAAGATGTACCTGGTGGAGCCACAGCTTTTATGATGAAGGAAGTACTGGAAAAGTGGGACGGTTACCGATATCTTGACTCAAAGCCTGTTTGCCTGAGTGCTGCCTCGCACCGTACACCTTTTGGCTCAGACGGAGATTATTTTACCAAGCCCGGCCCTGAGGATGTAGCACAGTGCATTTTAGAAGTAATGAATGAGACAAGGCCATAAATTCAGGGTTTTTACCGGAATATTTCGATATTGCCGGTACGTATTGAAAATAATTTGATTATAACAGCCACAAGCATACTTGTCTTGGTTAATTTTTTTTAATCTTTGCCTGTTCAAAACAATACCCCTCATTGGAGTCAGCACTAGTCATCATACCGACCTACAATGAAATTGAAAACATTTCTTCAATCATCGAAGCAGTGTTGTCTCAGGGTACCGAATTTGAAGTACTTGTAGTGGATGACAACTCACCTGACGGTACTGGGGAACTGGTAAAAGTGCTCAGCAAAGAAAATCCGAAAATACGTTTGTTGCAAAGGTCCGGTAAGCTGGGCCTGGGTACAGCATATATTGCCGGGTTCAGATATGGTGTTTTACATGGATTTGATTACCTGATAGAGATGGATGCTGATTTCAGCCATAATCCCAATGATCTGAAAAGATTGCTGGCCGCGTGCAGGTCAGGGGCCGATGTGGCAGTCGGCAGCAGATATGTAAAAGGAGGCAACATCAAAAACTGGTCAAAGGACCGACTTGTGCTTTCCTACAGTGCTTCCCTGTATGTAAGAAGCATCACCTGGATGCCGATTCATGACCCTACGGCCGGCTTTATATGCTATAAACGCAAGGTCATCGAAAGTATGGATCTGGATAAAATAAAATTCATAGGATACACATTTCAGATCGAGATGAAATACTATGCCTGGTCAAAAGGATTCAAACTCACTGAGGTCCCTATTACCTTTGTAGACCGTGAAAAAGGAAGCTCAAAAATGCACGCCAATATTATTTCGGAAGCAATAAGCGGTGTCCTGAAAATGAAGTGGAGAAAATTGACAGGTTATTACAGTTAAGCGATCCAACAATATTCGTTTTATTACGTTTTTATTTCAGGAAGATTTTATAACCATTTTAATATAATTACAAATGAAAACATTCAGGTTTTTAACACTTATTTTCCTTTCTGTTTTAGTCATTTCCTGTAAAAAGGACGAACCCAAAGATTTGATACTCGGAGATTGGAAAGGGTCTAAAATTGTAAACACAGGTTGTAACAACCCCGAAAACAATCAAAACCTCACAATGACCGACGGTTGTTATACAGAAGCCACTTTGGGACTTCAGCTATGCCTAAGTATCAGTTTTAAAAATGACGGCTCTTATATCGTGACAACCAAAACCGTATTATTAGGCACACCGACCACCGAAACAGAAACCGGAACCTACACCATCAATGGAGGCAAACTTAAACTGTGTCCGTCAGGATCTGCCTGTGATGAAGCTGATTTCTCTGTTAGTGACAAAACGCTTGTCCTAAAGTCAAAAGACACAGATACAGGTTGTAACTCAGAAATTACTTTGGTTAAATAAGCTATTGATCAGGTAATTAAGAAAATACAAAAAAATTTGAAGCACAGGGATTTTAAATCAGAGCCTGTGCTTTTTTTTTTAGAGAATAATCATGAAGCTCACCCTTGCTTTTTCGCCTTGTCCCAACGACACGTTTATGTTTGAGCCTTTGGTGTCAAAGAGGATCAACATGCAGAGCCTGGAATTTGACATTCATATGGAAGATGTAGAGAGGCTCAATAGGGATGCGGCTGTTTCCAGATTTGACATAACCAAAATGAGTTTTAATGCCTTTACTGGCCTTTCGGACCGCTACCAGATGTTGACCTCAGGAAGTGCCCTTGGAAACAATTGCGGACCACTACTTATTGCCAGAAAGGAATTCCCGCTTTCTGGCATAGGAAATTTGAAAATAGCCATACCCGGATACAATACTACAGCATGGTTCCTGCTAAAATATGCGTTTCCCGAAGTAAAAGATGTGAAGGAAATGCTATTTTCGGATATCGAAAATGCCGTATTGAAAGGCGAAGCAGACGCAGGGCTGATTATCCATGAAAACAGGTTTACCTATGCCTCCAAAGGGCTTGTAAAACTGGCAGATATGGGCGAAATATGGGAACAAAGTACAGGCTACCCGATTCCATTGGGAGGCATTGCCGTGAGACGGGATCTTGATGACCGAATAAAGGAAAAAATCAATGAACTGGTGCAAAGTAGTATTAGGTATGCATTTGACCACCCGGGGACAGGTCTTCCTTATATCCGGGCCAATGCCCAGGAAATGGACGATAATGTCATGCAGGCCCATATTGACCTTTATGTCAACAAGTACTCACTGGACATAGGTGATGAAGGCAGAGCTGCTGTCTTCAAGCTGTTTAAAACGGTTCATCCCGGTACAACAGAGGACGTGCTTTCAGGTCTTTTTGTGGGCTGATTCAGAGCTCCTCAGGCCCAGAATTATCCGGCTCTGGAAAAAAACCCTCGGGTTCCGTTTTAATATTCAACCCTCTTTTAGTAGTTTTGATGCCAATAAACACCCCGACGATATGGTATTTGTGGTTTACGTGGCACCAAATTATACTGAAAATGCTGTAAAATTTCTTGAAAAACTGGCCGTCATACCAGATATCAGATTAGGGCTTATAAGCCAGGAACCACTTTCATTTCTTAAAACGGAGTTGCAGAAATGTATCCTTGAATTTGAGCAGATTGCAGATGTATTCAGCTATGACCTGCTGTTGGGAGCTGCTAAAAAACTGATTGAAAAACAAGGGAGCATCTTCAGGTTATTTGGGGCTGTGGAACAGGTACAGGTCCCTGCAGCCCTTGTCCGCGAACAACTAGGTATCAGCGGCATGAGTTCTGAGACAATGAAGAATTTCAGAGATAAATCCAGGATGAAAAACTTGTTCAGGGCAGCAGGAATCCCGTGTGCAAGTCATTGTCTGGCAACCGATCGCACGGAGGTCCTTGAGTTTGCAGAAAAAACAGGTTTTCCTCTTGTGATCAAACCCAATGACGGTGCCGC
>JAGVTV010000201.1 GCA_019136675.1 Bacteroidota bacterium | reverse complement strand
AATACCTTTGATTATCGGGCTAGCCCGCACTTTTGTGAGACAAGTTCACCTATTGCTCTACCCTGGCTGACACCGTTGGTAATTGCAGGCATAAAATGAATGCCTCCGTACAGCCTTGATACAGAAGCTTCATCAGCCGCTTGTTTAAAAGAGGTAAAACTCCTTGGCTTGAGGCCAAATTCAACCTCTGTTTCATCTGTAAAGGCAAAGTTATCACCAAAGATATGGGTCAGTATAACAGAGGCTGCTCCTGACGCCACGCTATGCCCTGAAGGGTATTCCGGAAACGGAGGCGTCTGTAACAATGGCACCCATTCAGGATCGATGTTTTCGTTGATGACTGTTTCGGGTCTTGTGGCCACACTTCTGTACTTCTCATCCCAGCAACTGATAAACGCGTCAAACAATCCGATAGAAACAGCAGCGTAGGCACGGGTGGAGTGGACAAAATCCAGCTTTGCCTTCCGGCAGGCCGTAGCCGTGATATTGATCCAGTGCCCTCCCGGAGATATTTTTTTAGTCGCATGCATGACATGGCCCGTAACATTGAGCTTGTAAGGATTGCAATCCCAGAAATTGGCTATCTCAATCATTTCCGGTGTGGCGTTTTTTACGGAGTTGTAGACCTCCATGGTCTCATTGTAATACTGACTACCTTTGCTGACATCGTATTTTGTGGGCCTTGCCGGCATAAATTGAGAGGCAGAGTCCATCATGACCGTCCTGATTTTATTCCAGGAGGGCTCTACTCCATCCATATAACCCGGTGGAGTAGGCTTCCAGGTGGATGCATCATTCTGCAAGCTGTATTTTGGAAAGGAACGGCTCTGCTTGTAGTTGTCCTTTGATGACCATCGTAACACATGAGCCGCCACAGAATCTGCCAGGATAGCTGACCTGCTGTAAACATCGTCCGGCATGCCTGTTTTTTTGTAAAATGCCTCTGCTTTTTGTATTTGCCTGGTAATGCTGTCCTCCGAAAAGATGAGGGCTTTTCCCACCCTGAGCATGGCCAGAGTGGATGCCATCTCGTAAGAATACTCAAGACTGGTATCCGGAACAGTCATGGGAGGAAAATGCTTTATAGACGATGAAAAAGAAGGCATGGAAGCATCCTGCCATCGGGCTGCCTCATATCCCGCCACAGAGGCGTAGGTATAAATCCTGCTTGCTACAGGAGGTGAAAAAATGTCATGGACTATAACATCGGTCAGGGCTTTGAAGGACTCATGGTATATGGTGGGGTCAGCAGTTTGTTTGCGGTACTCCTTGTTTTCGGTCCTGCATGAAAATAAAATACCAGCAATGCAAAAAATGGTCAATAATCGAAACATCTGAGGTTGGCTTATGAAGGGGTAAATTTACAAAAGGCCAGGTAAATTTCATTTTTATTTTAATCGTCTTTAAACCATTCGCCCTGTTATTGGTCAATAATATCAGATTAACAGATTGTAAATGTCATTTCCTGACGACAAGGATATACTGGAACTCATCAGGTCGGAAGCGACCCGAAATGAAGGCTTCAGGTTTCTGGTTGCCAGGTACAAGGAAAAATTGTACTGGCATATCAGGAGAATGGTACACGAGCATGAAGATGCGGATGATGTGCTGCAAAACACTTTTATGAAGGTGATCCGGCACATCGAAGGTTTTAAGGAACAGTCATCTCTGTACACATGGATTTACAGGATAGCGAGCAATGAAGCGATCAATTTCCTGCACTCCAGGCAAAGGCAGACAAAAGAGGCAACATTAGGGCTGGTATCTGCTGCCTCTGTTGACCAGCACGATAACCACTCCCCCGAGGCGATGCTTGACCTGCTGGCCAGAGCCATAGACACGCTTCCTGAAAAGCAGAAACTTGTATTTAACCTCAGGTATTATGACGAAATGCCCTATCATCAGATTGCGGAGATTACCGAAACTTCTGAGGGGGCACTTAAGGCATCCTATCATCTGGCAGTCAGGAAAATTGAAGATTTTTTAAAGGCAAGAGCATGAAACGAAGTGAAACATACAATGTAAAAGAGGAGCTGGAACAACTTTCGCCCTTACTGGCTTCCCTGCCAAAAAAAAATACCATGGTAGATGACGTACCGGCAGGATATTTTGAAAAGGCAGAAAAAGAAATTTTGGCTCAGGCCCGTATCCATAGCTACGAAGGCAGTAAGCCCGGATTGCCGGATGGTTACTTTGCCGGAATGGAAGACAGGTTTATGGCTTCCGCCGAAAACAAAAAAAGCAAACGGAGATCCATGGTCATTTTCCTGTTTCAGGCAGCAGCTGCTGTCTTCGTTGTGGTACTGACATCAATTATTGTGTTCCGAAACTCCGGAGCCAGTGGGGCAGACCTCAAAGAGGACGTTGCCCAGGAAGAATATTTTAATTACCTGCAAGAAAACATTGACGAGGTAGACATAGAAACTCTGGCAGAATATGACCTGGTCGATGAAAGTGATCTCGCCGTATCTCAGTACCCCCTGCCCGTGAACAGTGAGCCGGAAAACGGACAATTATTTGATTCTGAAATTAATTTTTAAAATAAAAACACTCTTTAAAAACATTAAAAAAATTGTATGTCATGAATATCAATATCATTAAATTTTACAGACTGGCATTGTTGATTCTGCTCATTGTACCTGCCTTTCAGAGTATGGGACAGGATCGTCCCGGGGAAAAAATAAAAGACCGGGTCAAGGCACAGAGAGCCGCATTTATCACCCAGCAGCTCAACCTCACCGAGGCGGAAGCACAGAATTTCTGGCCAATCTACAACAGCTATCAGGCAGAGATGCAGCAGGTCAGGTCTGCGATGGACATCAAACCCGAAGGTGATCTTACAGACAAGGAAGCTGAAGACCTCATGAATAAAGTACTTGATGCCAAGGCTAAGGAACTGGAGGTTCAAAGGAAATACATCCAGAAATTCAAGTCTGCCATTCCACCCAGAAAGATTGCCAGGCTTTTCAGGTCCGAACGGGAATTTAAGGAAAAGGTGATGACAAACATCAGGGAAAGAAGGCAGGGTAAAAGAGCCGAATAACAGGAACACCGGCAAAGCAGGAAGAAAACACTTTATTCGACCATAACAGGGCTGCGGGTACCACTGCGGCCCTTTTTATTTAAGACAATGGTGTAAAAAATCCAGGTTGCTTGTTAGTGGTTAAAATTTAAAATGATTTAGTTTTGTCCGAAATTCAAAACATTTATTTTAAACACCCAACTCATCCGTATGAAAAGTCTTTTAGCTGTTGTTTTGCCTGTGATGGTTTTATTGATTTCCTGTGCCGGAGGTGATAAAAAGCCGACTCCCTCTGCCTCATCAGATAAGCCGGCTGTCGACGGAGCCAAAATATACAAAATCAATTGTGAGCTTTGTCACGGACCGGATGGTAAACTCAAAGCCAATGGATCAAAAGACCTCACTATAAGTGAAATGGACCTGGACATGCGTATTGTCCAGATCAGCAAAGGCAAGGGTTTGATGATGCCATACGAAAAGATCCTGTCGCTGGCTGAGATAAAGGCAGTGGCCGAATATACCATGACATTAAAATAGGCGGTTGCCGAGAGTTACTTACTCGATCCATATCTCATCTATAAAAAACCAGGCCGGCTGACCACGACCGTCATGCCAGTCAGGAATCCGGGACAAAGGCTCAACTACTATTTTGAGAGAAGAATATCTCTCAGCCTGGATCTTTATTGCAATGACTCTGTGGCACGGGTCAGTATTGACTGCAGCATCCTGTATCAACTCCTCCCCTACCTGCCGTCCAAGGCCGTCGAACACCCTGATACTTTGCGGACCAAAAATCCAGGCTCCCTGACGGATCATACAGGCAATATTTACCAATGAAACTTCCTTTTTGGGATCGGGATTGATAATAATCTCTACGGGTCCCATGTCGTACCCCAGGTAGTGCTGCCGAAAGTCCGTATCGCCGAATAAACCATCAGACAGCATGCTGACGCCCCCCGCCACATATCTGGTATCAGGCTGAGTAGCACTTAAAATGGAAAAGGTATGCCCGCGGGAAACAAATACCGATTCCGCAACAGCTGAAACCTCAAAAACAGGGTGAAAAGCTCTGGCCTTTACGGTACAGGGTTTACTGATTCTGATGCTTTTTCTGTATTTTTTGCTTTTTTGCGATGGCTGGCTTCCATCGGTGGTATAACGGATTTCAGACCCTTGCATCCTGAAATCATAGGTGAGTGCAGCAGGTTTGTCCCTGCTTACCATTGCCATGCCGATGCTTGCCCGGGGAGGGCTCAGCCTGACATCCTGACTGAAGCCTGCTATCACAAATGACATAAAGCAGAACCAGAAAATGATCTTATACATAGGGACTGAGTTTAACAGGCAGCACATGGCCGCTGTTCCACTGGCAGACGTACAGGTTTTCATCCTCATCGATGAGGACATCATGCGGGTGCCTGAAGAGTTGTACTGTCTGGTAGCTTTCCATACAAACACCATTCTTATAGGCCGGAACAGAACCTCCCGGGGCTGAGATAAGTTTGTTGTCCTTGTCCAGAATGACCACAAAACCTGTGTTTGTATTTCCGGTATTTCCTGAGGTCAGGACAGCAGCGTACAGGAAGTCACCCCTGATGACAGGCCGGCAAACATTGGCTCCGGGCAGTGAGATAGTCTCTAAATACCGGCCATCCATAGAAAATCTTTTGAAGCAGCACCGGTTCCTGTCTGTGATGATCAGGGTCGGAAGGCTGTTTCTGGTATCGATACAAATACCGTGGGCATTGTCAAGGTGCTCAGGGTCCGGGCCACGACCGCCAAATACGTTTTTCAGGTGTCCTTCGCTGTCATAATGCAGGATGTATTGCTCACCATATCCGTCAGCTACATACAGTTCGCCGTCCGGAGTTACTACAGTTTCTGTTGGTATAAAGGATGCTTCGGTCTGATATTTTCCTGATTCTGCGGGATAGTCCCATGTACGGATGATGCGGCCATCCAACGTTGTCTTGGCGACCCGATGCGTTTCGGTATCCGTAACCATAAGGAATTCATCACCTTTGACCCCTCCCGCTGTGAGTCCGTGGCCGCCCGGGAATTCATGGCCGTAAGCTGCCCTGATTCTGCCGTCCCGGGAGATTCTGATGAAATTATTGCGAGTATCATTGGTGAGGAGGAGAATATCCCCATTTTCCGTCAGGACCATCTCGTGGCAGTCTTTTACACCCGGCAAAGTCTTGTTAACATCAAGCCAGGTTTTGTCCCAGGTATATCTTTTTTCATTGTGGCCAAAAACAGGTTTCTTGGGATCAAAGGCATGGGCAGCAAAAGGGAGTGCAGACATGAGGATGGTGTTTTGAATCAGGAAAGTTCTTCTGGTCATTGCGGTAATTTTACACTGTGCTCTCCGTAAAAGAAGATTTCGTCAATAAAAAGCCAACCGCGTTCGCCTTTGCCGGGATGCCATTGAGGTATTACGGGCAGGTTTTGTGATTCTATTTTGTAATATCTGAAAGACCCACCCTTCAGCGTCAGATGGATGACATCAGATCTGACCTGGTCCTTATTGTTCTGGTCAAAGGGCGGTAAAATCCGCGTGGATAGGAGTTGAAATTTTTTCTTGTCATTGCTCCCGGATACACTTACGGAAACAGGCGGGAACACATAGGAGGGTACCTGAAGTCCGTAGCAAAATGACACTTTACTGATGGCCTGAGGTTGACTGTATTCAAAAATGGCTGCAAACGGATTTTCGCGGAAAGCGATCCAGTTCATATCCTTGAGGTTAGTCACATTGCCCCTTCGGGCGTTGGTAAAGGTCGTGGCCCCTGTACCTGGATACTGGTCATTGGCTTTAGTGAGAAGTGTGCAGGTATCAGGCGGAATGCCCCGTTCAAACAGTGCATAAGTCACCACATCGCTTGCCAGCCAGCCTTCCCTGACGGCAATGGCTTTGATATCTGTCGAGCCCCTGAAAGCAACCGGCCCCTTGTATTCCAAACCGCGGACCGAATCGGGTGTAGTCCCGTCGACTGTGTAGAGAATCTTCACCCCATTGATGTAATGCCGCAACGTGACCTCTTCTTCAGGCTTTAAGACCGAAGATTCATTGACCAGAATAGGTGGCGTCAGCTTGACAGTCTCCTTATCGGGAGGATGGTAATAAAAGGTAATGCCGGGGTATTTTTTTTGCCATTGGACTACTGTAGACTCTGAGATCCGGGTATCATTGAGATAGACATGCTTAAGCGACCCCATCCTGGCAAACAACGGCTCAATACCCGGCGTAACCTCTGTTTTTGACAAGGAAAGCTGTTCCAGCCCCGGGACTCCGGCCAGCATAAGCACCCCTTTGTCTGTTATGCGGCTTCCGTTGAGTATTAATTTTTCCAGATTAGGAAATTTTGCAACAATGTTCAGATCTTCATCTGTAACAGGTATATCCGTCAGGCTGAGGTGCACAACCTGTTTCTTGACTTTTTCCAGCTTTTTGAGACGATCTTGCGAATATTCTCCACCAAGAAAAAAAGAAACTGCAAGGGCAGGGCTGCCAAAATACAGCGGCCTGACCGATGTACCGGGGTTGTTTACAGCCGCCAGGTCTTCCTCACCGGCTGGTGCAAAGTCATATATTTTTTTTGGTTTTGCGGAAAACTGTGCGTCAAAATACTTCCTGACAGGGTCACCGGCACTAAGGGAAAAAATCTTACGGGTGAAAGTGCCGCCTGCATTAACCCACGCTTTCAGGATCTCTATTTCCGAAGCCGATAGCTGGGGTTTGCCATCAGGAGGCATATGGTCTTCGTGTCCGAGTGGCAGCATGATGTTTTTGACCAACAGGCTGCTGTCAGCATTTCCGGGCACGAGGATGCGACCTGAATTACCACCTTTCAGTATTGACAAAGTATCGGTCAATATGAGTCCTCCTTTGGTTTTTTCGGCATTGTGACAGGAATAACATTTCTTCTGCAGAATGGGGGCCACCATGGCAGAATAAACAGTAGCTCCTGTGTCAGGCAGTATTTCGGTGGTTTCGTTTTTTGGAAACAGAAAATCCCTGCCATGTGTGATCTCAGCCCCTTTGTGTCCGGCCAGGAATACCAAAACAATATTGACTAACAATAAAAAAGAAGCCAGAACCGGAAATTTGTTTTTTATACTCCGCATCAGGTACAGACACATGGCAAACGAAAACCCGGCATGGCGGTGTACACCGAACGTGGAAGGGTCATAGGTCTTTGGCTCGTGTGACAAAAGTGAGCCGCTGACCGCTGTGGCAAGGGCTGTAAAACATGTAAACAACAGGACAAGGTCCATGATTTTG
>JAGVTV010000082.1 GCA_019136675.1 Bacteroidota bacterium | reverse complement strand
TTGTATACCGGATTGGCTATGTCACCGTTGGGACCGATAAAGTACAGGGCTTCAAACCTGCTGGGGTGCACCTCAGTAAGGTCTACAAAGGCCTCGATATCTATAACCCGGGTGCTTTTGAGTTTTATATTCTCAAGCTCCGATTTTTGAAATACGACATATTTTTCAGGCTCGTATTCATAGCCTTTTACAATATTGCCAAACTGGACCTCCTCCTGACAAGCTGAGCATACCTTCTTGTACATGATCTTACCATTGTCTTTGTCGTGGAGCTGCTTAAAGGACAAGTCTCCTTCGGCTTCCAGCCCGTTAAAAACCTGGATAGGTATGGTGACCAATGAAAAACGGATATGGCCTTTCCAAATAGAACGCATGGACTGTTTATTTTATAAGGGTTAATGCAATTATGTTGCCAATCATTCCTCAGGATCCCTGAGCCTGAAAAATACCGGTTCCCTCAGTGTACCATTGGGTGTCAGAGAGGCATACTGTACCTCACACCAGGGGCCGTCTGAGATCCAGGTGGTCAGCGACTCTTCCTCTATGGCATCAGGTACCGGCTTTGGACAACTTTGTTTTTGTTTTAATACAGCCAGAATGGCTTTCATCCCAGCCTCGTCAAATCCGGTCCCTACCTTTCCGAGGTACCTGAGTTGACCAGTATTGTCTACATTACCGACGTGGAGAGCACCAAAAAGGTCACTTCTGTCGCCTTTACCTTTGGTATAGCCCAGGATTACTGCATCTGTCACGGTACGTACCTTTACCTTGATCCAGTCTGTGCTCCTTCTGCCCTGTATATATTTACTTCCTTTTTTTTTGGCCATGATACCTTCAAGACCGAGTGACCTGGCAGCCTCAAACAACTCAACCCCATTGTCAAATGACTCGCTAAGCCGAAGCTTTTCGGTCACTTTAAAAATTGCAGTGAGCCATTCCCTACGCTTTTCCACAGCCATACCGGTACAATCTGCCCCGTCCAGGTACAGGAGGTCAAATAAGTACAGGACGGCAGGAAAGCCCCCAGACCTGGCTTTGCTGTGCATACGGCTGATGATATTGGCAAAAACAGGAGCTCCTTTATCATCAAGCGAAACCAACTCACCATCCAGGATGGCATACTCAGCATCTATATCCATGCATACAGATGCTATTTCGCTGAAGGAGGCAGTAATGTCCCTGCCTGACCGGCTGAGTATTTTGACATCTTCTCCGGATTTGATAACAAAAACCCTGATGCCATCCCACTTTAGTTCGAAAAAATAGTCTTGAGCCGACGGAACGAAAACATTTTCCTCAGCAAGCATATGGCCGGGGGTTTGCGGAAACGAGAAGCCTTCCGGACTTTTGCGTTCCAGCAGCCACTGGTCATCACGGGTGTGAAAGATAACATACTCACCATCAAATATTTTTCCTTTCAGTGTAACTCTGTAGCTTTCCTTATCCTGCTTAATGGATTCATACGTGCCTTGGTCAAAAATCCACATCGTACCTCCGCCATACTCTCCGGCAGGTATTTTGCCTTCAAAGCCAAGGTATTTGACCGGGTGGTCTTCGGTCCTGATCGCCAGTCTCCTGGCTCCGGGCACCATAGGTATATGTTTTGGTATGGCCCAGGAGGTCAGCACGCCATTTTCTTCAAGCCTCAGGTCGTAATGGAGATTTGTGGCATCGTGGAGCTGAACCACAAACCTGGCTGAATTCCCGGTCGACCCTGTTTTGGGAAGAGGCTCAGGTGACAACACAAAATCTCTTTTGCTGGCATATTCGGCCAGTTCTGCCGGTATAGGAGGATTTACAACAGGGCTCACAGCTCGTTTAACATCATGTAATCCGGTACGGCATTTGTCATAATCATGCCATGGTTTGTGGGCTGTCAGATAGTCCAGAGCATTTTTGATGGTATACTGGTCGGATGACCTGAGACTGTCCAGGTGCGAAAACAACAAAGGCATGCTGACAGAGCATGACGGCTTTGCCCTGGTGCTCAGTGGGGCGATACAGGTCTGGCCCTGATGGTTGCGGTAAATATCTATGAGGATTTTACCCTGTCTTTTTTCCTTGCTGATACGCAGTGTGGTGTGCGGGTACTTTCCTGTAAACATTGTTCCTATCGCCTTGGCAGTGGTAATCACCTCCTCCCTGCTGAATACAGGTTCCAGCGGCACATATATGTGCAATCCTTTGCTGCCGCTTGTCTTAACAAAAGGATGGTACCCCAGATCTTGCAGCAATTTAAAAAGTTGGCTGCAGGTCTCCTTGATCACTTCAAATTCCACTCCTTCTGACGGGTCAAGGTCAAAGATCATGGTATCCGGATGCAGGATATCTTCTGACCTCACAGTCATGGCATGGATCTCCAGGGCAGCCAGATTTGCCAGATAGACAACCTCTGCCTTCTCCCTGATCATCACATAACTTATATCATCAATCTGGCAGAGAGGCACCCATTCCGGAGTATGTTCAGGAGCATTTTTTGAATAAAATTTAATGCCATCTATCCCGTCAGGGTATCTGATAAGCGAAAGCGGCCTGTTTTTAATAAGGCTTTCCATATGATCAAAAACAGACAGGTAATACTGTATCAGCTCGGCCTTCGTGATCCCGGCGGCAGGATAGAGTACCTTTCCGAGGTTAGAAAGCTTAAGCTGGATTCCGTCGATGGATGTGGTTACCTGATCCATTTATCTATAGTATATGGCTTATGACGGCTGAAATTATAAATAAATATACAAATGTCCTGAAATACACCTGATTCTTTAATCATTGAGATGCTTTACAAAACAAAACCGGCCCGCTATCCTTTCAGAGCGGGCCGGCTGTTTAGGATCCGGTTATAAGTTGATGCAGGTGATTAACCCGGTTGATATTTCAATACCTTGTGATGAGAATCATACCGCCAAACTCTGAGAGCTGTCCGTTATCTGCAAAAAAGACTTCACCTCCTTTGTCCAATGTCATTTCAATGATCTCATCTATAGCATCCGGCATGGTGACATGCTCGGTTTTTGTGGGCCTTAGCGTCAGAAACTGCTCATTTTCGGCAGTAGTAAAACCCGGCAACTTGAAATCCTTCTCTACCACAAGTTTCATTCCCTTGCCTTCGCTGACGGAGGTCCAGATTTCCTGAACACCTGAAACACCCCGCCCACTGCCCACTTTTTCCCTAAAGTCGCTGATCAGCCTGTTGACCTCTTCTTTTAAGTAAGCTTCCATGACCGCCCAGCATTTTCTGGCAAATTCGGCATGATTGGTATGTTCGTAATTGCCCTGAATCCTTCCCGCAATGTGTTTTCTGAAGGAGGTAATCTCTTCGTACCACGCAAGGTCTTTTTCCACCCCAGCCAGGATAATCGGCACATCCTGTACCATATATTTTCCCAGCAATTCATCGGCATGTCTGAAAAAGTCCTTAAACCTGATGGTCTCGATGGCGGATTTGTCATGCTCAAAACTCCTCATTTGCGGATTTCCCTGGGTTGAAGAACCCCTGCCCGGCGTGGAATATTCGCGGTCATCGTAAAAGTCATCCGGAAAATCTCCGCCATGGATCTCATTGAGTTCGTCTATGGTGCCACTGTACAGACTGACCCGGTTTTCACTAAGTTTCAGGACATAATAGGGTTGCGAAATATTGGTTTTATAGAGCAGGTCACGGATTTCAAAGTCCGGACCGACCACTATCTTTTTGGTGACCTGAAATGGAAATCTTGTTTTGATGGCTGTATCATTCGATACAAATAATCCTATACCATCAAGATTGTGATCATAATCTATGGTAGCTTCGAGCTCATTGAGTTTCTTTCTGAGATTGCGGGCTTCTTTTTCCGGCAGCTTGTATTCCATCAGACTGACCGTTTCTTCAATAGCTTTTTCCATTTCAAACTTGTCAACCTTCCTTTCAGAAAACAACCTGTGTGTAGGAAGGATTACAGTAACGCACACATTGCCTCTTTGACTTTGCAAAGTGACAAGATCTTCGCCAACTAATTTATCTTTTTTCATGACAAGATGTATTAAATTTAAGAATAACTGCCTTCTTTGGCAGACATTCAAAGTTACTCCGTAAAGCCCCCTGATTGCAATGAGTCCCCTCATTTCATGTTATGACAGGCATCATAGTACCGGGATTACGGGGGTACGGCAACTCAGGCTTCAGGACACAAGGCCTGACGATTGGTGCTTTTACAGGTTAATATAAAGAATTCATCACGCAAAGCCAATTTTATTCCTGATTTTTTGGGTTATTATAAAATTACCGCTTATTTTTAGGATTTATAATAAAATTATTATATTCAGGATATAAGTTATAAGATGAAAATTTTAGTCGTTGATGACGAACAGGATGTAAAGATCTTATTTGAGCAAAAGTTCAGGAACGAGATAAGGAGCGGGGCGATAGATTTCTCGTTTGCATTTTCAGGCGAGGAAGCCATCTCTTTTATGGAAATACACAACCACGAAGCTGTTCTTATTCTTTCTGACATTAATATGCCGGGTATGAGCGGCCTGGAACTGCTTAAAAACATCAGAAACAAGGATTTTGAACCACCACCGCTAGTCATGATCATCACAGCATACGGGGATGATGAAAACAGGGAAATGGCAAAATCACTGGGTGCTGACGACTTCCTCACCAAACCGGTAGATTTTGGCGAACTCAAGGCAAAACTCAGTCAACTGGGGCCCTGACCGCATCACCGGGTTTAACATTAATAACCACTAAAACCTCTTTTCCAATGAAATTGCCAACCTTCAGGACTCCCATGTACATTAAGGTACTCCTGGGATTTACAGCAGCCAATCTGGCCATTCTTGCCTTCCGCAATCATCATGTAGGAGACCAGATGTTTGACTTCCTTAAGTCCAATCTTTGGTCAGGAGTAATCCCATTCCTCATAGCACTGGCTATGCAGGTCTTCTACCACCGTCTCAACAACTTCTTTTTTGTTTGTGCCTGTCTGTTATGGCTGCTTTTTTACCCCAACTCACCATACATGATCAGTGACCTGATACACCCGCATGAAGAGACAAGGGATGCAGTAAATCAGCAACTTATCGTATTTGATACCCTGATAGTATTCTCTATTGCCATGCTATCCGTGTTTTACGGCTTTGTATCTCTCAAGATTATTTTTAATCTGATACGGACACGATTCGGCAACCGTACTGCACACACAGCAATCGTATTCAGTCTAATCCTGAGTTGTCTCGGATTTTATATGGGCCGTGAACTGGTGTCACAAATCAAAATCGGCAATGGATTTCTTTACTCTTCAGAAATTTTTCTTGAGCCTGTCTTCATCATCAAAACTGTCTGGAATTCGCTTTTCCCCATCAGTGAAAGGCTTCCTGTATATTATATGATGGCTTTGTTTGGCTTTATCCAGTACCAGCTGCTTGTGATGATGAAAGACGTCAGCGACATAGAAGAAGCCCAGCTGATAACAAAAGAATAATTTTTACCTCTTAAAAACCAATAGTATGTCTTCTTCTTCAAAAGTCGTATATGTCCTGCTGGGAATGTTTGGCATCGTGATTATTCCATATTTCGGGGCATACTTCCACCTTGACGGCAACTTTGATGCCCATTATTTTGATTTTCCGCCCCTTAAGGTTGAGCATGAGTATACGGAGTTTAACTGGCCGATTTTTTATACTGTCGGTGTACTTTTTATCCTGACTGCCATCCTGTATATCTTTCCCCGGGTCTTTGGCTTTAAAAAATCTGAAAATAAGGATTCGGTTACCCCTCATCCGGCCACAAGCTACCCTGTATGGTTCTGGATCGGAGGGGCTGTCTGGCTGGGGTCGTTTGTCTTCCTGCTGCTGAAATGTACAGACCCGAAATGGTTTTTAAACTGGGCATATGTGCCCCTCTACTGGGGTTTTACGTTTATGCTGGATGGTATAGCATACAAAAGGACGGGAGGCAAATCGATCTTTAACAACAACCCTCAGGAACTAATAGGTATTGGCGTGGCTTCGGTTTCAGGCTGGCTGATATTCGAATTTCTCAATATGTTTGTACAGGAATACTGGTACTACCCAAACGGGGACAATGTACCGGTCGCGGAGTTCTACACCTATGCCATATTTGCATCCTCAGCCCTCATGCCCCTCAGTTTTGAGTGGTATAGTTATTTCAATACGTTTCCTTCATTTGTGCGGATGTACCAAAACGGGCCAAGGATAAAATTCAACAGGGCCATGCAGTACATTATACTGGCCGGGTCATGTATTGTACTCTTTCTGATGCCCTTTTACCCTACCTGGCTTTGTGCAGCCATCTGGCTGGCTCCATTGCTTATACTGACAGTAATCCTGGATATCATCGGAGTATGGACACCATTTACGCCTATACGGCACGGCAACTGGACACCGGTGCTTTTCCTGGCACTAACCTATCTTCTGGAGGGATTTTTGCTCGAAGGCCAGAATTATTTGTCAGCACGGCACCACGGCCTTGAAGCGGTCACTGCCTATCCGGGATACTGGATGTACAATGTGCCCTTTGTGAATGGATATCATGTTTTTGAAATGCCGGTCATGGGATTTTACGGATACCTTCCTTTTGGCATTTATTGCATGGTGTGGTGGATCGCCTTTGCCTATATCCTCAACATACCGACCAATTTTACCAAATACGAAAATCCTGTGTACTGACCTGCCTTAAAATAAAATGTCTTTTATGAGAAAGTTCCTGATGATACTCCTGTTGACCTGTTTCACTGCCATGCAAGCAGAGACTATATCCTGGACAAAGCAGCAAAAAGTGATGCACATAGGACACAGTGTACAGGTCATGGAAGACAGCGGTTGTGCACTAACTTTTGACCAGGCCAGGGATCCTTCGCTTTCTTTAAAATACACACAATCCAAATCAACCAATCTTGTACTTGGCTATACTTTGTCGTGTTTCTGGGTAAAATTTGAACTGAACAACGAGACCGGAGAACCCCTGGTCCTGGAAGTATCTCAGGCCGGACTGCCGCAATGCACGTTTTACACTGTTGGAGACGATGGCTCTCCGGTAATTCTGGAGGCCGGATCTGACACCTACTTTAAGGACAGGCTCATAAAAAGCTCATTTCAGGTATTTCCCCTCCTGCAGGGCAAACATGAGTACTACGTCAGGTTGACCACCAACTCTGGCCCCATACCATTTAACATATACCACAGAGATCATTTTGAGGAAAAATCCATATCCCAGCGTTTTGTTTACGGCATTTACCTGGGGCTGATGCTTTTTGTCTTCCTGAGCAACCTTTTTTTCTACTATTCCATGCGAAACAACCTGTACCTGGCCAATGCCTTTATGGTGCTGATTTTTATCTGTTACTCCATGGTAGTTATGCTGTTCTGGTACACGACCATTCCCCCATTCGGAATCACGATACAGATCATATATGCTCTTTGGTTTCTGGAGGTTAAAAAGTACAATCCTCGTCTGTACAAGGTGGTTTCGTGGATCATCGGAATTTATATTATTTGGTTTATTGTAAAATTTTTCCTCCCCTTCCCTATCGTACAACCTGTCAATACCCTTCAGGCTCTGGTTTCCTTTTTCATACTGGGTTATGTGGGGTATAATGTGTACAAAAAGGGCAACAGGTTCGGCCTCTTTTTTGCACTCACCTATGTATTGTACTTTATCCTTGTATTGGCAGAAGCCATGTACATCAATACCGGCATGCCGGAATACATTGTTAACTTCAGCTATTCGGGACATGCTACTGTCACAGAGGCACTGGCTCTTTCTTTCCTGCTGACACAAAGGTTTGAATGGGAAAAAGAGGAAACGGAAAAATCAAAGCTGGAGGTTCAAAAACAGCTTCTGGAACAAACTAAGGAAAATGAACGAATCGTAAGGGAACAAAATACCACCCTCGAAAAAAGGGTGAACGAAAGGACCCG
>JAGVTV010000130.1 GCA_019136675.1 Bacteroidota bacterium | reverse complement strand
GTGGAGAGTGGAAAGTGAAGAGTGGAAAGTGAAGAGTGGAAAGTGAAGAGTGGAAAGTGAAGAGTGGAAAGTGAAGAGTGAAAAGTGAAGAGTGAAAAGTGGAAAGTGAAGAGTGAAGAGTGGAAAGTGAAGAGTGAAGAGCACAAATCTGCTTCTAAATAAAAAACCCTCGCAAACCAACATGACATTGTATTTACAAGGGTTTTAATTTTAGATACTTGTAGCGGAGGAAGGACTCGAACCTCCGACCTTCGGGTTATGAGCCCGACGAGCTACCAACTGCTCCACCCCGCGATCTTATTTACTGTCGAAAGACAGCCATTTCTGTAATGGACTGCAAAGGTAATAACATTTTTGAATTAAGGCAAATAAATTGCATAAAAATGTAAAATTACCTTGAAAAAATAAATTTATCAATATTCGCTACACGTTTCAAAATAGAAAAGGATAAGTATCCGTTTTATCGTATAAGTCAAATATTTAATTTGTACAATGCTCTAAATATATGCATTACAAATTATATTAATTAACTTTGCGTCGGTTTTGTATTTTTATTTATTTCATTTAAATCCAGACAAATGACTGGCAAGGATTTTCTGATACTGTTAGCCATTGGGCTGTCGGGGTACACATTGGCCGGACAGGCCAATATAGTACGCTCCAGCCGATACATCACCTTTGATGCAGGAAGTGATCATTTCACTAATAACCTCTACGGACCAGCCAGGTGGTGGTTTGACAACTATCTGCAGAGTCCTTACATGGCTGTGGAGGAACGTAAAAACATACCTGACAACGATGCCCGTGCCATGTCTTCCATATCCGGACAGAGGCTGGGACTCACATCCGGTGAAAATGAACTGTTACGATTTATAGCAGCTTATTATCCCGACCCCTCGACCACGCCGGCCATACTGGAAGTTGCCAGCCATTATTATAATCAGAGGACTTTTGACAAGGCGGTAAAATTTTACAGCATGGTGGATTTGGAAGATCTTCCGCAGTACGATATGTCAGAAGCTGCATTTAAAAAAGGATACAGCCTTTTTGTCACCAAGTCATTTCGGGAGGCCAAAAATGAATTTGAAAAAGCTATAAACATACAGAATGAATATTACCATCCATCAAATTATTACTATGGGTTGTGCGATTATTTTATGGGGTCCTATGCCGGAGCTGTCAAAAGTTTTGAGAAAGTAAAATATTCTGAGCAATACCGGTCTTTTGTCCCCTACTATCTCACTCAGATCTACATGGCCCAAAAGCAGTACCCTAAGGTGATCGCTTCAGGTGAAGAGGCTCTTAAGGACCCAAACCTGCGTAACAGGACCGAGATCAGACAGCTGACCGGACAGGCTTATTTTTCTCTGGGAGAGTACGAAAAAGCGTTGCCCCACCTGGAGTATTATGAAAGTAAGACCGAAAAACTAACAGTGGAGGAATTTTTCCAGCTCGGCTTTACCCACTACCAACTAAAAAAGTATCCCGGAGCGATAAAAAATTTCCTGGAGCTCAATCTTCTTGAAAATAAGCTGGGACAGCAGGTCAATTACTATCTGGCTGACAGTTATTACAGGACAGGAGACAAGGTATCAGCGAGAAGTGCATTCCGCAAGGTGTCCCAAATGGATTTCGTACCCTCACTCAGAGATGAAGCAGCATTTAACTATGCCAAATTATCGGCCGAATCAGGCTATGAGCGGGAAGCAATCAGCACACTGCTCAGGATTGAAGCTTCCTCCCCTTACTTTGCAGAATCTCAATCAATAATGAATGATCTGCTTGCGGCCACATCAGATTATGAGTATGCCATGACTGTCATCGAAGGAATGAAAAACCCGGGTGAGAAAGTCAAAAACACACATCAGTTGGCAGGGTTAAATTATGGAATACTCCACCTTAAAAACGCCCGGACAGATGACGCCATGAAGGCTTTTGACAGGTCGACGAAATTTGGGACCAACAAATCAGCAACCGCCCAGGCAAAATACTGGACAGCCTGCATCCTGCAGGACAAAGGTGACTTTAAAAGGTCCATTACAGTGATGGAAGAATTCTTAAGTCTGGCCAATGGCCAATCCGGTTTGCCAGCCCCTTCCTCTGCGGTCATAGGGCACTACACCCAGGCCTACAATTATCTTGCAGTAAATGATTATAAAAACGCGGAGAAAAGTTTTAAAAACGCTCTTGTCGGACTGAATACCGGCTCAAAGGAAATCAAGGACAAAAAGATCCTCGAAAAAGTCTGGCCTGACGCAATGGTGAGAACAGGAGACTGCCTTTTCAAATCCAGGAAGTATAAAGATGCACTTACTTATTACAACCAGGCCATTGACAGGAAGCAAGGCAGCCTGGCCTATGCGACCTTCCAGAAAGGCATTATTGAGGGCCTGCTGGGCGAACCATACGAAAAGATTCTTACCCTTAAGGAAGTGCTCAAATACGGACCTTCAGAATATGCCGACGACGCACTGCAGCAACTGGGTGAGACTTACCTGGAGCTGGAAAACACAGACAACTCATATTCTTCGTTTTTGGAACTGACAAACAAATACCCGAACAGTCCGCTGCGAAACGGTGCCCTTATTAAACTGGGACTTATAGCTTACAACAAAGGAGATATGAACACCGCCATCAGCCATTACAAAGCAGTATTCCAAAACAAGCCGGCTGCCCGAGAAGCCGAAAGTGCTCTGCTCGGACTCCAGGAGATCTATATCAATGACCTGGGCAAGTCAGAGGAATATGTTGAGTTCGTAAGTAATCTGCCCGGATACAAGATCAACGAAGCTGCTGCCGATTCCCTGGCTTATGTGGTAGGAGCGATAAGGTACAATGAAGGGGAGTATGAAAAAGCTGTCTCCGGCTTTAACAATTACCTGGCAAAATATCCAAACGGTCTTAATCAGGCCAATGCCCTGTATTTCAGGGGAGAATCATACACCTTACTCAAAAAATATGACCAGGCTCTGGCAGATTACGAAAAGCTGGTTTCCATTAAGGCTTCACAATACTTTACGGCAAGTCTAAAGAAGGCAGCTGTCATTTCGTATAACCACACGCAGGATTTTGCGAAAGCCTTCCGGTATTACGACCAGTACCATAATGCGGTATCAGATGAAGATGAGAAGTACAATGCCTCGGCAGGAGCCCTCAGAAGTGCATTTAGGATTGCTGACAATGAAGGAATAAAAAAATATGCCCCACTGGTCATTGAAAGCAAAAAAGCAGGAAATGATGACAAGGCAGCAGCCTGGTACTATCTGGCAAAAACCTATTACAGGATCAATGACCTGCAAAAGGCCTATGAGGCATTTGACAAGTCAGGTCAGCTTGCTGCCAATAACCAGGCGGCAGAATCCAGGTATATGATGGCGGAAATTCAGTACAAACTTAACAATGTTCAAAAAGCTGAAGACCTGTGCAACAAGGCCAATGACCTCAATGCATCATACCCCTATTGGATCGCCAGGAGTCTTATCCTGTTGTCTGACATCTATACCGGCAAAAAAGATCTGTTTAATGCCCGGGCGGCACTGGAGGCTGTCCTGGAAAACTTTCCTGACGACCAGGAACTAAGGAACGAAGCAACACAAAGGCTGAAAAAAGTAGAAGAACTCGAAAAAAGCGGTTCAAGGATAAAACCCACCGGCAGTACACAACTCGAACTTATTAATAAAAACGGTCAGTAAACCACAGTAACAAACAGAATTAATAAAGATGAAAAATATAGTTTTCCCGATATTGTTGGTCTTGGCTTGTTTGCCTGTGCTGGCACAAAAAGACACTACCAAAAACCTCCAGCTAAATCAGGTGGAAGTGATCAAGGCATTTGAGGCAAACCTTGAAGAAGCAAAAAAAGTGAACGTAGAACCTTCGGCACCGGAGGTTAGTCCCTATAATCCACAGTTCAAATATAATATTACAATTGTTCCGGCTGATCTCAAATACCCTGATCCCCAGATAAAGCCACTGGCGATGGAGCCGGACGGTCCGTTTAAAGTTAACAAAGGGTACCTGTATGCCGGGTATGGAAGCAGAAATAACCCGTCTGTTACAGCAGGGTTTCATACAGCCAGAAAAGACACTTATGAAGCCGGCATCGAAGCAAACTATATGTCACTTGACAACAGTAAAAATGTACCTTATCAAAAAATGCGTAATGCAGGTTTAGCACTGTACGGGAATTATATGATCCGGGAAAACCTAAAGGTGTACGGGAAACTTAAGACAGACTTTAACAAAAGATATCTTTACCACACGGAATTGAATGCTGACAGCCTGTATTCTGAGTCTCAGTCTGGCCGAAATCTCACAGGTTACAACATTATGGCGGGTATTTCCAATGTCGAGCCTACCAGATATTCTTTAAACTATAATCTTGAAGCCGGTGTAAGAAAACTGGCTATGACCAATGAGGACGCCAATGAAGGCGGCATTTTTGCCTCCGCCATGGCTGAAAAACTGTTTGGCCAAAAGACTGTACTAAGTGTGGCCGGAAAATTTGACTATACTTCATTCAGTGGAAATAAAGAACTGAGCCTCACACTTTTGCAGCTAAAACCCGTGCTGAAGACCAAAATCGCAGAAATTACCCTGCAGGGAGGCGTCCACCTACTGTCCGCAGGTAGTAAAAAAGGGTATGTTTTTCCTGAACTGATGGCCTCATACGGCCTGGCGGGACAAAAGTTGCAGGTTTTTGCGGGTCTCGGACAGGACTATTTTATCAACAACCTGACAAATGTCAGCCACTATAACCCCTTTGTCAGCACAAGGTTAGACTCGCTGGTCAATACTGTATTCAGGAATTATTACGGTGGGGTCCGTGGAAGGTTTAGTGTTATTACCTACGAGGCAAGAGTGGGATGGAAAGATGTATCCAGTCAATTATTTATGGTCAACCGAGCCTCAGATGCCCGGGTTTTTGATATGTTGTATGATGATGCGGGAATTTTTTATGTCAGTGGAAGCATTGATTTTTCCATAAGCGAAAAAATGAACATCGGGGGCTTGCTTACTCAAAATTTTTTCAGCCTCTCTACCCTGCCCCAACCCTGGCACATGCAAAATTTTCAGGCATCGGCTTATGCCAGATATATGATGCTTGATGACCGCCTGCAGCTGAGGTCAGACCTCTATCTTGCCAGTGGAATTCCATATCTGGAAAATTCAGGTATAGCGTCAAAAACCGGCTCACAGCTGGACCTCAACCTGACAGCAGAATACAGCATAATAGAAAAGCTACGAGTCTTTGTCTCAGGAGAAAATCTTTTAAATAATAAATATCAGAGATGGTCAGGATATCCAGTGGCAGGCACTAATTTTTGTGCGGGTGTGAAGTTATTATTTTAGAAAGGCAAATACCATGGATCATCTCAGTACCCAAATGCCTTGACCTCTTTTTTAGCTTTGGCATCCGGGTCGTACTTGATTAAGAGATTAATCCAGATAGCCCTGGACATACGCAGAAAAAAGAAATAGGTAGCTGCTGCAATCAGGAGCATTACGACCATTGATGCATTAAGAGAAAGCTTGAAAACAAGAATGCAAACACCCACCACAGCCAGAAAAAAGAATCCTGAAAAAATATAGGATAAAAACATGGCTCCGTAATAAAATCCGGGCTCGGGTAAAAATTTCTGGTTGCAGACCGGACAATGGTCAGGCATATTGAGTGGCTTGGAAAACTCAAAAGGCTTGATAAAAAGGTCACCTTCCTGACACCTCGGGCATTTTTTCATAAACGCATTAATGATACTGTTTCTTTTTGCCATTTTTTTTCTATGGTGATTTAAATTATTTGTCCGCCTGGCTTTTCCATTATTTCAGCTTTTTTTAAAACTTCATCGCAAAGTTTTTCCTTGTATTCTGACAGTTTTCTCAATAGCACCAGATCTGAAGTTGCGAGGATGGACGCTGCCAGGATTCCGGCATTTTTGGCCCCGTTGAGAGCTACAGTTGCCACAGGTATACCGCCTGGCATCTGCAGTATGGAAAGGATAGAATCCCAACCGTCGATGGAGTTAGAGGATTTTACGGGCACACCGATGACCGGCAACGGCGTTATGGACGCTACCATACCAGGCAGATGGGCAGCTCCACCAGCTCCCGCTATTATCACCTTAATGCCGCGGCCAGCGGCTGCTGAGGCAAATTCCATCATTCGATGTGGGGTACGGTGGGCTGACACGATGGTCATTTCGTACTCAACTCCAAAACCGTGCAGCATTTCAGCTGCCTGTTTCATGACCGGCAGGTCAGAGTCCGAACCCATTATAATGCTTACCAGTGGCTTTGACATGAGGTGGTTATTTTTAAGGTTTCCTTTATCATTTTGGCGGTTAAGATGGCCTTTCTGAGGTCTTTGTTTACTATTGTCACATGACCCATTTTACGAAACGGACGAGTCTCTTTTTTGCCATACAAATGGGGATATACCCCGGGCACAGCAAGTATCTCCTCCAGCCCATTGTATCTGACTGTACCGGAATGGCCGTCTTCTCCCAGCAGATTTACTGTAACGGCCGGCATAATCAGCTCGGTGTTTCCCAACGGCAGACCGAGGATAGCCCGCAGGTGCATTTCATACTGAGAGGTCACACAGGCTTCGATGGTGTGGTGACCTGAATTGTGGGGCCTTGGGGCGGATTCGTTGATAATAACCTTGCCATCTCCCGTTACAAACATTTCAACAGCCAGCAGACCCACAATACCAAGCTTTTGAGCAGCCATAACAGCAATACGGGCCGCCTCTGAGGCAGTTTCACTGTTTATGCCTGAAGGGGCGAAAATATATTCTGCAAGATTTGCCCCCGAATGGAATTCCATCTCGGCAGCCGGAAAGACGGTCACCTCTCCGGATTCGGTACGTGCGGCAATCACGGAAATTTCACAACTTACGTCCGCCACTTCCTCAACCACGGACGGGCCTTCCATCAATAACTTCAGACCATCGGTGTCCCTAACTATCTGCACTCCCCTGCCGTCATACCCTCCGGTCCTGACTTTTTGGACAAATGGAAGAGAAAGAGAGCCGTTATGCACTGAATCCAGAATCTCCTGACGGTCTTTGTACAAGCCAAATGAAGTGGCAGGCAGGCCGGCTGCTTCATAAAACATTTTTTGAAGTCCCTTGTCCTTAATAACCTTAAGCACCGATGGCTGAGGAAAAACTTTTTTACCCTGCTTTTCAAGTTCCTCCAGAGCCTTGACATTGACATCCTCTATCTCTATCGTGATTATGTCTGCTTTTTGGCCAAATGCCATCACATCATCGTAATTCCTTATATCACCGCAAAAATAAGACGGGCAAACCGTGGCACAGGGAAAACTGGTGTCCTTGTCCATAACTATGATATCCAGGCCCAACCTGCTTCCTGCCTGGCATAGCATTTTGCCTAATTGCCCTCCTCCGAGTATGGCTATCTTATGACCGGTAACATCTATTCCCAATGTTTTCAGGTTATTTTTCCGCAAATTTACAAACCCGGGCACAATAACCTGTCACCTTTGTTACACTTTTGACTATTGTCATATTAGCTGTTGATAGATTTCCTTATATCTCCCGGCAGAAGCATCCCATGAAAAATCCAGGCTCATAGCTGTCCTGATACAGTGATGCCTGAAGGTCACATGCTGGTACATATCGTATGCCCGCCACATGGCATGCATCATTTCGTCAAATATCATATTGTCAAACCGGATGCCCACACCACCTTCCTCTGAAATATCCCTGACACTGTCCTTTAGCCCTCCGGTAGACCTCACTATCGGGATGGTACCATATCTCATGGCAAACATCTGATTGAGTCCGCATGGCTCGACCCTTGATGGCATGAGCAAAAAGTCAGTTCCTGCGTATATACGGTGCGACATGGCCTCGTTGTAGGTCAGCATACATCCGACATGGGAAGCATGTTTGGCAGCAACGGATGAAAGTGCGTGTTCTATGCTTTTGTCTCCCGTGCCCAGGATGATAAAATTGGCCTTAGGTTGCTGCATCAACCAGGTATCTATGAGTCCGGCAATAAACTCAGCCCCCTTTTCGAGTACCAGCCTCCCGATAAAACCGAAGAGAGGAAGTGAAGGATCAAGACCAGCCTCTTCGCATATTGACTTTTTGTTTTCAAACTTAAATCTTACCGGATCACTTTCTAGTTTGCTTGTAATCATGGGATCTGTTGCCGGGTCCCAAACGACCGTATCTATGCCATTTAAAATACCCTGACATTTCCAGAATTCTGACCTGAAGAGGTTTTCGAGTCCTGCAGAGTCGTGCATAAGTTCGTTCATATAATTGGGAGATACAGTAGTAACCCGATAGGCACATCTGACAGCGGATGCCAGCGGATTAATTGTATCGCTCCAGTCAAGCAAACCTGATTTCCAGGTATCATACATAGGCAGAAGGTATTCCCTGCTCCAGCTGAAAGCTCCCTGATACCTCTCGTTGTGGATGGTAAATACAGTAGGTATTCCGGCAAGGGATTCAAATTCATAGGCGTATTTCATCATAAAGGGTATAAGCCCCGTATGATGATCATGACAATGCACCACATCCGGCCGTAAACCAGCATCTCTGATCCACATAAGAAAAGCACGCTGGAAAGCAATATTCCGCTCCGTTTCGTCACTAAAAAAATAACCGTTGTGCCCCGCATAAACGCCGTACCTGTCAAATTTGGAAGGTATATGGATAGTATAAAACGGAAATCCCAGGATGTCATCCAGAAAATACCTCACTTCAAAGTAAAGATACTCCTGGCCCAAATGCAAGTGGCCTTCATGTACTATTCTGTACAATTTGCCTTCAAACCAGGGCATTTCATAAGCAGGAATGACGACACTGGTTTCGACTCCGATTCCGGCCAGATATTTAGGCAGGGATCCCACCACATCTGCAAGACCTCCGACCTTGGCCATCGGGAAACATTCTGCACTGGTAAAGAATACTTTCATGCTTTTACTTTTTATAACTACTATAAGTGGATGTGTAAATATAAGCCGGAAACATTTATGAATGGGTGAATCAGATCACTTTTTTCAAGCCCTAATCCGTATATTTATAAGATGTGACCATAATCACTGTCGGAAATGACCTGATATATTGACTTTGGGTTGTTTTATTATATATTAACGGTTGAAGTCTAATCATTGACATATAAAACATGAAAAGATGAGAAGTTTAAGTTTATTTTCAGTTTTATTGGTTTTATTACTCACCGGATGTACCAAAGACGAGTTACAGACAGTACCGTTGACAGGTAATTATATTAATACACCTGACTTGACTGCAGGATTCTACATAGTAACTTTGCCAGATGATACAAAGGTGCAGGTACCTAAAAAGTATTTTGTCAGCGGTGAAGATAAGGTTCTCGGAGCAATCGACGCAGCAAGGAGTATATTAGAGGTAAAGAATGTAACTTACAAAACATTCGCATTTCAATTTGAGTTGACTTTTGATGTTACCCTGTATAATGCGAAGGGTGAGTTTATCAACTGGACTGGAACGGCTGTATCCTATCCTGACAATACCGGTAATTCCTGGCAATACGTTAAAGGTGGTTCTGACAAATTTAAGGGTGTTTCAGGATGGAGCAACACCACTCTCGCCACAAACCCTGTAAACGGAGTACATACACTTGCTGTGATACAGGGTGAAGTAGTTTATGTGAAATAACAGTCTGTGTCCCTTTTCGACGTGAAGGGGATAATAGGATTATAATCGAATTTATCCGCTTCCCGAAGTTGGAAACACTAAAAACGGGAGGCGGATTTCATTTTAATAAAAAACATTTTGAGATGAAAAAGATAATTTGCCTCATAGCAACGTTGTTTTGCTATCTTGTTAATCAGGCACAGGATGTAAAGACTGATCTTGATTTCGGCGACGGTGGCAAAGTAATCACCGATTTCGGCCGAACCTCAACAATCGGGGTCGAAGCCATATCCTATCCTGATAAGACAATCATACTCGATATAGGAGGTCGGGAGTGGCACAAAATTTCATGGACCGGAGAAAAAGACATGAGTTTTGGCGATGATGGAGTTGTAACTTTTAGAAACAGGCCTCCTCATATTTCCGCGATAAGAGACGATGGTAAAATTATAGCTTTCTCCTCTTATCCACAGGGTCAAATAAGTTGTGAAGTTTCGAGGTTTCTTATAAATGGCAAGCCTGATTTACTTTTTGGGGACAAAGGAGTCATCAAAATTTACAATAATTTAGTAGACAGCGTATTTAGTTGGGAAAACAGATATTTTAAACCCTCAAAACTTATTCTTTTAAATGAAGGCAGGGTTCTGGTGGCCGGGATCATGGCAGGTCCCGCTACATGGGGAGGACAACAACTTTTCGGTATCAGATTATATGTATTCAATAAATACGGTATGCCGGACCAATCATTTGGAGCAAATGGCATTCTGGAAATGCAGGTCGATAATCTGGCAGAATTCGGATCCGTTGCTGTTACTCCTGACAGTCACATACTCTTTACCTATCTGAATTATAAGGAAGGCGGTAAACAGTATACCACTGTAAAAGTTGATGAAACCGGTATCCCGGATGCCTCATTTGGCCCAGATGGTAAGGTAACCTTAAGTACATCTTATTATATATCACACGTTAAGGACATTTGGGTTGGAAAGGACGGCAGGATTATCTCCTATGGATCCTACGTAACCGATTGGTTTAGTGGTTACAGCAAAGAAAGCTGGTTTGCCATCCAACGGTCAGACGGACAACCGGAAACAACATTTAATGGCACAGGCTTTATGCAGATTAGTGATTTTTATACAATCGATTTTATACAGAAAGGCAACCGCGGATTTATATTGGCAGGTTACGCCTCCAAGCCGGAAAGAGTCATACAAAACAACGATTTTGAAGTCAGATATTTTGATTTATCTAATGGCTCTCTATCCACTTTAGCAGGATTTGACGATTTATTTACACAATCTGAATCCATTAAAAGCATTTACCAATTTAAAGCAATCGACAGCATGTTCCTTGTTGGCATTGACAGGATGGGTACGGGTTTTCTTATGGCATTCAACAAGGACTTCACTCCTGACAATACATTTGCCGGGGAAGGGTTCCTTCAATGGAACACAGGGATTAGTTATGCAAAAGCACTTAATATTAATCAAAGTCCTAATGGTAAAATCGTGCTTGCGGGTGTTGCAGGTTTTGACAATGAATATCTGGTGACTGCTAAGTATGAGCCCGATGGCAAGGAAAAACAGACAGTGATTAATCGAAATTACACGCTGACGTCCCGGGATTTTATGGCAAAAGAGGATGGTCATTTGTTTGTTGTTGGTAAAGATGAAAACCATCCTACAGGTTTGATACGAACTGACGAGAATGGCAGGCCGGATCTCACTTTTGGAAACCGGGGTTGGGTCGAATTGCCACATGATGCAGTAGTGCACTCACTTAAAAAAACCAATGATGGTAAGTACCTGCTGACAGGGACAATTGGCTACCGATATAACAATGTCGACAGCATTTTCTTTCTTAAATTATATCCTGACGGTGGCAAGGACCTGAGCTATGGAAATAACGGAATGATGACAAACATTTTTCCAATGCCGCCTGGGGTCACCCATCAATTTTTAATTCATTCTGATGGCACAGTTACAGTATTGGGTATTGGTAACCATTGCCTTATTGCAAGATATAGCTACGACGGAACCCGTGTCAGAAATTTTGGTACTAATGGAGTAATTATTAAACCAGCAAATGGCAATTTTAGTCGTATTAGTCTACTTAATGACGGTTCGCTTGTATTTATACATGTTGAGGAACAAAACCTCACTGTAGAAAAATATGATAGTAAAGGCAAGATATCAACTGATTTTGGTAATTCAGGTACAGCAAGGATTCATTGGGGAAATATAACAAACCTTTATGCGGTGGTTCAGCAGCCAGATGGCAAGATAATATTTGGAGCTAATGAATCCGACAAAATGGAATTTTCCCTTGCGAGGATAAATGCTGACGGCAGCCCGGATGATGAGTTTGGTATCCAAGGCATTATAAATACTCCTTTTGACTTCGGGGCCATTGGCACGGACCTGGAATTGCAGCCTGATGGTAAAATAATACAGGCAGGATATGTTCAATACGAGGATGATTCAGATTTTGCCATGGTGAGATTTATCAATTCGCTTAATGTCGGAACTCTGGAAATTTCAGGAGATCAAACAGAGATATTGGTTTATCCCAATCCTGTTGCTGAAGAAGCCATGTTGACTTATACACTAACCTCTCAGGAGGCCGTGGTTATAGACATAATCGATGCAAGCGGCAGAGTATTAAAAACCTACCAGGCAATTGAAAGTAAAATACCGGGTTTGCATCACAGGATTTTGGACTTCAAAGGACTTGCCAATGGTTATTATATAATCCGGGTAAATTCCTCCACCACAAGCAAGTCAGTTCGAATTATTGTTATGAATCAAATTGATTAGTTTCCCGGCAATTGATTTTCATCTTAAAGTCGTTAAATGAAGTAAACCTCCGCCAAGAGCCCGGAGGTTTACTTCTTTTTTGTTTTGAGTTTTCTTTTATTTCGGGGCATTAGGTGCCTCCAGCAATTTGAAAAACTGCTCTAATTTTGGCAACACGATAATCTCTGTCCTTCGGTTTTCGGCCCTGCCAGCTGCACTGCTGTTAGATGATCTGGGCACATATTCAGAACGCCCCCCTGCGGTCATCCTGGCCGGATCCACATTATATTTTGACTGCAGAGCCCGGACTACAGCGGTAGCTCTTTTGGCACTCAGATCCCAATTGTCATTGAGGCATTCATTGGCTATCGGAACATTGTCTGTATGGCCTTCCACGAGGATATCGAGGTCCTTCTGGTCATTCAGAATAGATGCAATCTTTCCCAACACCCTGTCTGCTGCAGGATTTATTGTAGCTGAAGCTGTCTTGAAGAGCATATTGTCAGACAAACTGATATAAACCACGCCCTTTTTTACTTCAATGGCCACGTCTTTGTCATTAAAGTCACTTAGTGACCTCTTCAGGTTAAGTGCCAGAGCCAAATTGACCGAATCCTTATACTGCATGGTCTTGGTCAGTTCCTTGATATACTGGCTTTGCTGAGCAATGGCGTCAAGGGACCTTTTGATACTTTCGGCTCCCGTCTTGTTGATAACCGACGCTGTATTAAGCTGCTCCAGAAGGGTACTCTGGCTGTTTTTCAGGACCAAGATCTGGTCTTCCAGTGCCTTAACTCTTGCGGCTGCGGCTACTACATCGTCGCTGGACTTTCTGATAGTCCCGTCGGCCATTTCAAGTTTACGGTTGAGCTCCAGGATCTGAGCCTCAAGATCGCGGCTTCGCTCCTCACACCTTGACAGAAGGTTTTTGTGGGCATCCAGGGCAGTATTGGCCTCATTGAGCTTTTTTTTGCTTACGCAACCAGGGGCAGATATGCCTGCAATCAGTACAAAAAATAAAATCTTTGCTGTTTTCATGAAATTGATGTTTGAGGTAAATGAAATTTGGCACAAAAGAAATAAATTTTAATGAATTCAAGTAAAAAACACAATGCTATAGGCTTTTGCCGGCAGATAATTTGCAACAGCAGCAAAAAATTATCTTATCACAGGATTTATAACATTAATATTCAACAAATTATTGTAATTTTGCCCATCAAATAATTTTACAATTAATACCTAACACAATGAATACAAGATTTTTATATGTACTTATTTTAACCATAGGTTCAGCAATTTCCGGCTACAGCCAAAAAAATGCCGGCCCGTATGACTTTGGCAAGATGTGGACATTTGAAAACCCGCCGAAGGAGTGGCTCAAGTCTGCCTATGGCATGGACGTCAAAGATGATTGGTTTGATTATGTAAGAAAGTCTTCTTTGAGGTTTGCCACCTGGTGCAGTGCCTCATTCATATCCGAAAACGGCCTGATAATGACCAACCACCATTGCTCCAGGGATGTGGTAATTGCCTTACAAAAAGAAGGTGAAAACTTTGACAAACAAGGATTTTATGCTACTACCCTCGCAGATGAGCGTAAGGCTGAGGGACTGTTTGTTGAGCAGATGATCCAGGCAGCAGACATCACCGCTCTGGTTAAGGAAAAAACTAAAAAGGCCAAAGACGATGCTGAGGAACAAACCCTCAGAAAAGCAGCCCTCGAAGAAATCGAAAAAATGTATAAGGAGAAGCCGGAATGGAAAGGCCTGAGGACTCAGGTGGTCACATTCTACAGCGGAGGCAAATTTTCCATCTACGGTTACAAGAGGTTCAATGACATCAGACTGGTCTGGATACCGGAACTGGATCTTGGGTTTTTCGGAGGTGACCCGGACAATTTTACTTATCCCAGGTACAACCTCGACGTGACTTTCTGGCGTGCCTATGACGATAACGGTCAGCCTCTAAACACCTCAGCCCATTACCTTAAATTTAATAAAAACGGTGCAGTGGATGGAGAGCCGGTATTTGTAGTTGGAAATCCAGGACGTACTGAAAGATACAGGACCATGTCTCAGCTGACCTACGACCGTGATTACAGATACCCTATGCAGTATAAGTTCCTGAAAAACCGCAACGAATTTCTGATGAAGAAGTATTATGCCGTCAAGGACGACCCAAAAAGGGAACTGGAGGCACAGGAGTTGCTTAACGATGCTTTCGGTCTTGCAAATTCAATGAAAGCCATCGGAGGAATCGTGAAAGGGCTCAGAGATCCTGAACTTTTCGGCAGGAAGGCAGAAATGGAAAATTATATCAGGTCCAAATCTCCGGGTATAACCTATTGGGATGACCTGGCCAAGTTTTACGAAGTACTCAATCCACACGGATGGGCTATGGCTGACTTACCGCCATCTCCATACCGGGGCAAGATTTACACCCTGATGCATGACCTGGTTAACTATCAGGAAATGGTCAAATCCGGAGGCGATGCCGACAAAAAGGAAAAACTCAAAATGACCATCATGGAAAAATCCAAGGCCCTGAAGGATGCCGAAGAGATAGAGCTCTTTAAAATGTGGCTCAATGAGGTCAACGAAGACATTTATCCCGGTGATTTGACGCTTCAGAATGTTTTAGGCAAACGAAAGAGCATAGACGACTATGTCAAACACCTTCTGAAAGAAACTGACTTTACGGAAGAAAAGAAAGTTGAGAAGTTTTTTGAGAAGGAAGACAAGATAGCTAAAAACGATGACGAATTAATGAAGGCGGCAAGAATCTTTACCACAAGACTTAAGGAGGCAAGCTTCCAGTTTCAGTCTACCGGCCAGGCCAGACAAGCACTAGAAGCTAAAATTGCCAATCAAGTCTTTAAGGTATACGGAGACAAACTCCCTCCTGATGCAACCTTTACCCTGAGGATATCTGACGGTGTGATCAAGGGATACGAATACAACGGAACTACGGCTCCGACCACTACCACCTATTACGGTATGTACGACAGATACTTCTCCAATAAGATGCAGTTTCCGTGGTCACTTCCCGATAAATGGCTCAACCCGGGTATGGAACTCCTAAAATCACCGCTTAACACCGTATCAACAAATGACATCATAGGTGGTAACAGCGGAAGCCCTCTCATTAATCAAAACAGGGAAGCGGTAGGATTGATATTTGATGGAAACATTGAATCACTGCCGGGAAATTTCATTTTTGACGAAAGAGTCAACCGCACGGTATCTGTGCATGCAGGCGGCATATTTGCGGCCCTGAAGTACATTTACAAGGCAGACAGAATAGTAGACGAAATTGATTGATCGATAAATTAAGATCAATTTAAAAAGCACCCTGCATAATTAATTGTGAACGTGGCGGCATCATGAAAAATGGTGCCGCTTTTTTTACACCAAAATTCAGGAAGTTTTGAAAATCCAGTTTAAAAACGACATTGTAACAGTTTTTGAAAGTGCTCTGTACCGGACCACTTCCACAGTTGCCGATCTGGGAGACCTTGTAATTGTTACGGACCCAAACTGGCTTCCCGCAGAGGTGGGTACGATCAGGGATCATGTCAACAGGATCGCCGGAGGGAGGCCGGTCTACTTGTTTATCACCCATTCTGATTATGACCACATTATTGGTTGCGGAGCATTTCAAGATACGGTAGTCGTAGCTTCAGACGCTTTGTCTACCAACAACAATAAGGCGGATATCCTCGCTGAGGTATTGAATTTTGACCATAGCTTTTATATTACAAGGGATTATCCGATAAAATATCCTGAGGTGGACATAAAAATCGTAAAAGATGGACAAAGCCTGCGTTCAGACCGCCCTGATTTACAGTTTTTCCTGGCTTCCGGCCATACAGAAGACGGGGCCATATTGCTGCTCAGGGATCAGGGGATAATCATAGCCGGTGACTATCTGAGCAATATTGAATTTCCTTTTGTGTATTTTCATTTGGATCAATACAGAAGTACCTTGCTAAAGATAAAGGAAATTGTTCTTTCCAATAAATCCGTCAGGTTACTTATACCCGGTCATGGGGATACGGCTAAAAGCCGGGCTGAAATATTTGAAAGAATCTCCAAAGACCTTATCTATCTTGATCTGCTGGAAATGGAAGCCGTCACCTCAAAAATGCCCACCGATACTGCCAACTTTATAGAAAGTTATTCATCGAATCCTTCATTACTGGCAGAACATGTGAAAAATGTCAACAACGTTAAGCAGATGCTCCGAAAAGATTTATCTGATATCTGATGAATACCCTACGTAAAATTCAAGTCCGGGGCCTGTTTTTGACAAGGAAGATTTAATCCCGTAGTTGCCCAGTACTCCCAGTCTGAGGTTGCCATCCTTGCCACCAAACTCATCAAGAATTACCCCACCCTGAAAAGCAGCCATACCTGAACTGGCATATCCCAGTCCTGCCCAGAAGGCGTCTCTCATTTCATATTTCAGGCTGTACAGGACATCAATGATATCAGGCTTGACAAGGTTGGCAGTAAGCATGGGTTCGACAAAAAAGTCGTATCCGTAAAATCTGCCCCCCACATTAAAGTGTATATGTTTTTGCCTTTCCTGGTCAAAGTCATTGACAAGCACCTTTGTGGTCAGTACCTGGCTGATAGCCGCACCGATAAAAAATGTATTGTCCTTATACTCTCTTGTATTGCTGATATAATAAAATCCCCCACCCAGCGAAGGGAAAAAATTGCTCGCCCGGGAAGCATTGACTAAAGCATCACCATCATCATTGAAAATCTGTCCGGAACCGTTAAATGAGTATTGCTGGAAATCTCCGGATATACCGAGGCTCAACTGACTGTACCTGCCCAGGACCTTTTTAAGTTTGTAGGCATAATTCAATTGTACACCAATCTTACTTACAGGTCCTGTCTTGTCAAAATGCAGGAGGGCTCCGCCACTCATGTTATATCTGGCAAAAGGATACTGGAATGAAGCAAAGCCTGACACAGGGGCCCCAGTAAATCCCAGCCATTGCATCCTGAAGAAACCGTCTGTAATTATGTTGCTTCCGGTCGCAGTAAACGCAGGATTCCAGGCAGTCCTGGCCTCCGGAATATGGGTACTGTTTGCCAACTGTTGTGCATTGGCACTTAATGCTAAAGCAAAAAAAGCAGTGAGTACTATTAATTTTCTTTTCATTTTCATTCTTTTTATCAGTCCCATAATATTGTAAGAGAACTCTTGACTACCTTATTGTCAAAAGTCAATATGTAATAGTAGGTGTCAGCAGGCAGTCTATCACCATTTCTGAGCCCCTTGAATAATTCACCGTTCACCTGATATCCTTCAGCCTCAAAGATCAGGTTGCCCCATCTGTTGAAGATCCTCAGTGTATTATCGGGATAGTCTGACAAGCCTCCAAAATATAATTCATCGTTTTTGCCATCCCCGTTGGGGGTAATAATAGAAACAGGCTTAAAGGTGTCCTCCTTGACACAAACCGTAACATCATCAGTAAATTCACATCCGTTGGCATCCGTTACCGTTACTGTAAATACTGTTTCCACTACAGGTGTCACAAGAGGGTTGGCAACATTGGACGGACCGGTGATCAGGGCAGCATTGTCCCATTGGTAGGTCACCCCGCCCGTTGCATTCAGACGCAGCGATTTGCCGATGACCACACAGGTATCTTTTCCTGCAGATATATTCACTGGCTCAAAGACCTTGATTTCTATCGTTTTGCTCTCCTTATTGTCAGGACAGTTCTGGTCTCCGACTTCAACGGTATAGATGGTAGTCTTGACGGGAGACGCTATGGTTACTGCTTTATCTTTAACAGAAAGCGTATTGCCATCGGGATCTGCCCATTTATACGCTGATCCGCCTGTCGCTGTCAGAGTGACAGGTTCTCCGTTACATACTCCCGGCTTGTCTGCTGTGACTGCTGCCTTTACGGCTGCATATAATACAATCTCTACCGTATCCTTATCCGTACACCCAAACTGATTGGTAACTGTAATCGAAAATGTCTTTTTGGTTTCGGTTGCCGGCTTTCCGGCATCGACCGTAAGAGTACGTGCTGTGCTATTGTCAGACCACAAATAATTGGTTTGCTGACCAGCATCCAAAGTTACAGATTTATCAGGGCAGATATTCTGGTTAGGCCCCAAATCAACCATGGGTGACGGTCTGCTGGTAATGGTAAAATTCTGCTCCTTCTTACAATTGGCAGCTGTGAAAGCGGCAAATGTGTACATTCCTCCAGATGACAAGGTGATTGTTTTGTTTGTTTCGCCCGTTATAGCGATACCCGACTTTTTCCATAGGAATTTTGTACCGTTGGTGACCGGCGAAATGGTAAGGGAAGCTCCTGCACACAGATTGTAAGCAGTGTCCATTGTGAGTGATGGCAGAGGATCGATTGTTATTTTTACCTGCTCTGTCTTTTGACACCCGAATGAATTAGTCACTTTGACCTGATAGGTACCTGATTTGTCCGCAGTAACAGTCTGGGCCATTGACAGAGGTGTGCCGTTGAGTGTCCAGGCATAAGAGGTATTGCCCGCACCTGCATTGAGCACTGGGTAGGTATCGCCCTCACACAGTGTCCTGTCATTGCCCAGGTTAAAGGCAGGCGCCGGATTTACGGTAATGACCACCGATTTCTTTACATCGCATGGCGGAGTGCCTCCTGTGAGCAGGACTTCATATGTGCCGGCCTGAGTTACACTGAGGCTTGTTTGATTTTCATCCGGAAATATTATTCCGTTTCGGTACCACCTGATGATAGGATTTACTGCATTTGTTGTCACGATGATGGTATGGGAGGTTCCTTCACATATGGTCTTGTCACCATTAAGATCGACGTTTGGACCCTGTGAAAAACTGACCTTTACCTGATCTTTGGTGACACACTGGTACTGATTGGTGACCGTCACAGCATAAGTTCCGGCCTGGCTCACAGACAACGTATTAGCCGTGACCGGCAAAGCCGTACCGTCTTTAGACCACATATAGCTCGTACCCTCACTGCCGGCCTTTAGCTCTACCGGCGATCCGATACATGATGTCAAATCAGGGCCTAACTCTACCACAGGGTTGGAACGAACATCAACATCTGTGCTTTTCTTTGTCTTGCATCCGGCAAGATTGGTTGCTTCAATGCTGTATTTACCCGAGTTCTTAACCTTGAGGGTAAGGCCATTGGATCCGCTGATGATATTGGATTCATAAAACCACTGGAGAGTCTGATAATCTGATGCTGTGGTCATAAGAGTAATCGAGTCACCCTGACAGATATTGATCATTTGAGGCAGATCAGCCACAACAGGACTGGCAAAAAAGTCTATCTTGACATTGTCATCAGTCATGCACTGGTTTTGATTGGTTACTATGACCCGGTAGACGCCGGACTGTGTAACCTGAAGCGTAGGTGATACGGCGGCCGGAATAAGTGTGCCGTCACGGAACCACTGGTAAATGGCTCCTCCTGAACCAGCATTGAGCGTTAAAGTCTCCCCTTCACATTTAGTCTGGGTCGGCCCAAGCTCTACCACAGGCCTTGCAATCAACGATACAGTAACTGAAGCTTCAGCTGTGCATCCTCCCTGGCCGGTGACCTCCACTTTATAAGTACCTGCCTGGTTTATGTTTAAGGTAGCATTGGTTTCACCACCTACCAGAACATTGTTTTTAAACCACTTATAACTAACTCCTCCGGTAATGACCGGATCCAGTACATATGCTTCCCCATCACAAAACATGGCAGTGGCCGGAAGTGAAACTACAGGCAGAGCAAAAAAAGTGACATTTACATTATCCCGCCTGGAGCACCCTGAAGAATGGACTACTTCAACTTCATATTTACCGTCAGAGGATACCGCCAGGGTATTCTGGGTCTGGCCGGAAATCTCTACTCCATCCCTGAACCACTTATAAGAAACTCCGGTAATCCCTGCATCCAGTGTGATGCTCTGGCCCACACATGCTGATTTGTCAGTGCCGAGTTCGACAACAGCAGGACAGCAGTTTACTGGAGCCTGAAACAGATTGGACACTGAAATGCTGCATGCCGGAGCATCTGTAAAGGATGCTGACACATTTACCGGCAATCCATCAGAATCAAGGTTTGTGAGCATTACTGTTTGCGGGCTGGTAGTTATATCAAAATCCTGGCCATTGACACGAAGCTTACCCGTTGCCGGAGGCTTGGAATAGGCAACAATTATCTCCTGCGTGTAAAAGTTGGTGGCGGCGACACAGGCACCCTGGACGCCGGGTTGTACAGACTGTATCTTGCACGATGTTTTTATCTCAACCTGTCTTGCATTCAGACTTTCATTCAGGCAAGCAGTATTTTTCAGCGTGGAGTAACTGGTACCTATCAGACTGGCAGGCATAATATTTTTATCCAAAACCACAGAATACAATGTATAATTGCCTGCGATCACGGAGGTCAGGTCAGTATTACTTCCGGCAAAGGCAATCTTGCTGTCTGAGTCATTGACCAGAATAAAAAGATTCTGGTAATTTGCAGATGGATTGCCGTTAAGTTCTATGATCATACCGGGACCTCCGAGCACAGAAAGTTTAAGATTCTGCGGCAGTGTGGAAAAACTGTAAAAAACCACTACATAATCGGTGCATTGGGTCAATTGAGCAGTAAATCCGGCTTGACGGGTCAAGGATCCTGTGCCAGTTGAGGTGGCTGATGAAGTCACAAAAGAAGAACAAGCATTGGAAGGATTAAAGTTTGAACGGAAAATGGAGACAAAACCACTTCCTTCCACATTAAAATTGTAGGTCCCTGTTTCTGTGACATGGATATTTACTCTGTTGTAAAAATAGTTGTTTGATATGGGATCACATCCTGTCCCGCCCACGCCTTTAATGGCCACTATTCCGGTAGGAAGATTTTCATTGACCTGACGACTCAGACTGAAGATTCTGTTTCCAACTTTTTTAGTCATGATCAGATTTAGCGATGGACTTCCTTCGTCCTGAGAAACCTTTGATGTCGGGCAAAGGACGCTTTCCTCGGCCAAACAGGTGGAATTAATGGTGAAATCTGATGGTGATACATTAAAAAACCTGAAGCAGTCATAATCCATACACTCAATCATGAGCCTGGCAGCGGTAGTCCGTACAATATTTGACGGGACCTCATATACATAACCCCCTGCTACATAGGGTACATTTTCAGCAATTACCATGGGATAGGTTTTTCCACCATCTACAGACAGCTTGATTCTGACTTTCTGGCAAAGCCCGCCTGATCCATTTGTAGCCCAGGTAATCTGTTCTGACATACCTGCCTGTAATGTTTCTCCACCTACTGGCCTCACGACATTCATCGGACCTGCATTCATGACAGTGATGGTGACATTGTCATTTGCCACTGCCCCGCCGGAAGGATTATTGTCACGCATGGACACATTAAAGTTTAGCGTACGGGGTACATTGGGCAATGGTTCGAAATTATTAATGCCTCCTGATGTCAAAATATCCAGGCTTGGAAAATACCTTTCCGGAGATGGTGACGGAGGATAAGACCTAAATAATGGGGCGAGGGTAGAATTTGCAGCCTGCGTCCCGATAAATCCCTGGGTGGGGGCAATGTTAAGTCCATCTTCATCGGTTTGTTCCCAACAATAGGTATGGCTGTCACCATCTGTAAAATTACCCTGGGCCTTCAGGTAGAAAGGTGTTCCCTTTGGTAAAAAATAGGTCGCCTGGCAAGAATTTGCAATCACTTCAGGAAGCGGATTGCTTGAGACAACCGGATTGCCACAACTGCCTCCTTCCCCATTGTAGACATAGTCAAACATCTGCTCCAGACTCTTGGCATGGAAGTAATTATCCAGGTCGTCGGAGGCGGGGATATTCTGAGGAGCATCACAGATACCATTGTACGACATGATAGTTGTTCCGCTGCCTATTTCAAAGGATGTGCTCTCGGAGATATTATCGGTACAGCTTTCACCGATTCCATTAAACGTGTGGGTAGCTCCAAACTGATGACCAAACTCATGTGCCGCCAGGCTTATCCAACCGCTGCCTTCGTTTTCATAGGCTCCACTCCAGGCACTGGCCTTGGATAGCTTGCCGTCTGCGTTGACAAAACCATCACAAACGGACTGCAATTGGGCGAGACCACCGCCGCTCCATCCGTCACCTTCTTCGTGTGTGTGGAAAACATGTCCGATATCAAAACTGGTAGGCGAAAAGTTCATTGGCACTATCTTTCCGGCCTGTACAGTCCTTCCCTCTCCTCCGGACATATCCGGTATAAAAGGATCTGTCGCCGGATTTCTATAGAGAAAAACCCTGGATCCTACATTGAGTGTAAACGACATTTCATTTCTGTAAATGGCACTTATCGAGTTGACACTGTTAATCACCTTGGTATTGACCTGTGAGTCATTGTTGCCGTTTTTTACATAAAATTCGCCGGTGGCGACTATTGCTACCCTGTAGTTATATCTTTTTGATCCAATAGTTATACCTGCCAGGCGGCTTTGTAAGTTATTGTTTTGTCGCACTTCCTTGATTTCCTGATTGTGGTCATGGCCACAAGTCAATGCCAGTTTTTTAAGTCCCGGCTGCAAACCGTACTCCACAAAAAAAACATCAGACTTACCGTATTCTGCAGGATAGATGGTGACAAGCTGCTTTTTGGCCAGGATCGTGGCGTAAAGTGCTTCATTGCTTATCGTCAATGCACCGTTGACCGAAGGATCATCAGCTATAAAAATATCATACGTCCTGATTCCCGAAAGGGCAACGTTTCGTTCACTCCCTTCCATGACATCATTCTCATGAGCAATAAATGCTGTGGACTGCCCATAGAATGGCAGGAAAATGACCTGTCCGGTCCTCTGAGACCTTTTGGCTTCAAGCATATTAAATATAGACTTGTAGTCGATGGCCTGAGTTTCCCGGTTCGAACCAACGTTAGTCGATGGAGTTTCTTTCAATATGACTTGTGAACGGCATACGTGAGCTGTGAAAATAAAAACCAATATTACTGCAGATATCCTCATTTTTAATGCGTATTACTGTTTCTGAAAATTTGGAATTGACGGTTAAAGATATAATAAAAACTTTAAGTGTGAAAAAAAATAACTGACTATCCTGTCATAAAACAGTGGCGTTCCAAGATAAATCGTTTGAATTTCAGATGATTCAGCAGGCTTTACGTTATAATTTATTCAGAGGAAAAAATAAACGAATTCGATTATTTATCGTTTAATAATCCAAAATACCCACATATGCGTTTTTTGGCATTTTTGCTGTTGCCACTTGTAGTTTCATTTTGCGGACCTTCTGTAAAGGTAGGGTTACTCAAATACGGCGGAGGGGGTGACTGGTATGCAAATCCATCTTCCCTTGTAAACCTGGCACTTTTCTGCAACAAGTTTTTAGGCACAAATATTGACCCGGAATATGGCGTGGTAGATGTAGGAAGTGTGGAACTGTACAATTATCCCTTTGTGCACATGACGGGCCATGGAAATGTGGTGTTTTCTGATGCCGAAGCCGAAAACCTGAGAAACTACCTCATCGCCGGAGGATTTCTGCACATTGATGACAATTATGGAATGGACCCCTTTGTAAGGTTGGCTATGAAAAAGGTTTTTCCTGAGCTGACGTTTACAGAGCTGCCTTTTTCGCATGCTATTTACCATCAAAAATATGATTTCCCGTCGGGCTTGCCCAAAATCCATAAGCACGATGACAAAGCCCCTCAGGGATACGGACTTTTATGGGAAGGAAGGCTGGTATGCTTTTATTCCTATGAGTGCGACCTGGGAGACGGGTGGGAAGACCAGGAAGTGCACAAAGACCCCGATGAAGTCAGAATCCGTGCCCTCAGGATGGGTGCAAACATTATTGCGTATGTTTTTGGCAATTAAGTGATCTTAAAATATTCCCATGTCAAATTTATCTGTTGTGCCTGCGGTCAGGAACCTTAAAAACGCTGCATCCGGCAATTTCTTCCTGATAGCCGGCCCCTGTGCCATTGAGTCTGAAGAAATGGCCCTTCACATTGCCGAAAAGCTTCGTGAGATCACATATGAACTAAAAATACCTTACATTTTTAAAGGATCTTACCGAAAGGCAAACCGCTCCTCAATCCATTCGTTTACAGGTATTGGTGACGAAAAAGCCCTCAAAATACTGAGAAAAGTTTCGGAAACTTTTGACCTGCCTGTCACTACTGATATACACAGGGATGAAGAAGCGGCTATGGCGGCAGAGTATGTTGACATCCTGCAGATTCCTGCTTTTCTGTGCAGACAGACATCCCTTATACAGGCTGCAGCCGAAACCGGCAAGGTGGTCAACATCAAAAAAGGGCAGTTTATGAGTCCTGAGTCCATGTTTCATGCTGTAAGCAAGGTAAGAGAATGCGGAAACGAAAAGGTCATGCTAACAGAAAGGGGTACAACTTTTGGCTATCAGGACCTGGTGGTTGATTACAGGGGAATTCCGGTAATGCAGGCCTTTGGGGTGCCGGTAATCATGGATTGTACACATTCGTTGCAACAGCCCAATCAGCCATCCGGGGTAACGGGTGGCAAGCCGGGGCTGATCAGCACGATAGCCAAGGCGGCCATTGCTGTAGGGGCAGACGGTCTGTTTATCGAAACACACCCCGATCCCTCTCAGGCCTTGTCTGACGGAGCCAATATGCTGCCCCTGGACCAAATGTCAACCTTGTTAAAAAAACTAGTCAATATAAGGCAGGCTATCCTTCCATGAGGCTTTGCAAAATGGCATACATATTATTCATTTCATCAATTTAATTATATCTTTGAGCCAAAATTAATTTTGTAGCAATTCCACATACCATGATCATGAGAAACATTTTAATCCTTGTATGCTTCGGCTTATTGTTTTCCTGTAAAAATGACAACCAGGCAGGAGACGCGAAACCTATCAATAAGATACTGAAGACTGATATGTCAACTCCTACTGATCCCGCCAAGCTTACCATACCAAGTGCCTGCGAAATGATTACACAGGAAAAACTCCAGGCGATCATGAATACTGCCGGCATCTCAGTCAGGATCAAGGAAGCCAACGACCCTGCAAATCCAAAATCAAAATCCTGTTTTTTCCAATGGGAAGACCCCAATACCCCCAATGCAGGTATATTGATCCAGATTCAGACAAATCCCGTCTTTGAGGATTACCCGCAATATATCTCTAATTTTGTGGCTGCAAAACTGTCGGAAGGCGAAACGGTGCTCGGACAAGACAAGGCAATAAAATATAAAAAATTTGCAGTTGGCGAAACGGTGGGAGCCTTCTCTCATGAACAATCCAGATTTTACTGGAGCCTGGGTAACGATTACCTGTTTATGCTGGCTCTGAACCTTACTTCATTAAATGAAAGCAAGATGCTTTCGATAGGTGAAAAGATCGTTGCTGAAATCAATAACAATTTTGCTACTAAGGCAGCTAAATAATTATTTATCAAAATAATAAAAGGAAGTGTGACACTAACGCAATAGTGTCACATTTCCTTTTTTCTTGTATTCCACTGAGTTTATACACCTGACCCTGATGTAATAGGCGTATGCGTCAGGAGCCAGCTCCACACCTTTAAATGTGCCGTCCCAGCCAGAAGCCGGATCCGTGGTCCTGAATACTTCCTGTCCCCACCTGTCATACACCAGCATTTCAAGCTCATCAATAAAATTGCTTCTGACCCGGAATATGTCGTTGTTGCCGTCGTTGTTTGGTGTAAAGGCATTGGGTACAAATACATCCGTTTCGTCGCAACGGGCCGTCCTTACTTCTATCACCACTTCATCTGTGGCTGTGCATCCGTTAGAGTCAGTGACCGTAACAGTATATGTAGTAGTGGTGACCGGGTCTACTGTTATGGTTGTACCGCTGTTTCCGTTACTCCAGACATAAGAGGAGCCTGTGACCGGATCCTGTACGACTATTTCTATGGATTCGCCTTCGTAGATCGTGAGATCAGGCTCAGCATTTACATCCACAAATACCTCATCTCCTACCCTGACCAATACATCTTTGATCTTCTGGCATCCGCTGAGCTTGTCAGTTACCTTAACGGTGAATAACTGGTCCTCCTCCAGGTTTACCACCGGATCCGTGGTATTGCCGCCGGAAGTAATCAGGCCAGCAGGAGTCCACTCGTAATTATATTTTTCGGGATTGAGAATGTCCAGGTGTACATTGGTGGGAACAGCAAAACAAAGTATATCTGCTGTATCAATGGCAAAGTCAAAAGGTTTTGTCACCTTTGGCGTGACAGAAGTAGAGTCTGCACATCCGGTTTCCAGGTGCCTGACTACCAATTTTATGGTCTTTCCTTCCACTGGCAAAACGACTGGATTTGTCGTGGTACTGCCTGAAACAATGCACTCAGCCGGCGACCAGGCAATGCTGTACGCTTGCGAATTGGCCAAATTTAGGTTTATGGCTGTGGGCTCGCTAACACACAGGCTGTCCTTGACATTTACAGAGTATTCAAATTTAAAATAATTGACATTTACACTGGCCGTGTCTTTACAGCCATAGATATCTTCACCGATGACGGTCAATTGGGTACTTGCAGGAAAAGATCCAGAATATCCGGGTGTGGTTGCCAGAATATTGTTGGCTGCATCATACCAGGTATATTTAACATCCTGCAAATTGGCGGAAGCCAAAAGATTGATCGTGTCACCTTTACACAAGACCGTATCCTGCAACTCGTTGATCCGGATCCTCGGATTTACAATGATGGTTTTATTTACATCTTTAAACGGACACGTACCGACAAGATTTGACAGGCTTACCGTAAATGAACCGCTGTCCGTATAGGTATAACACGGATCTCTCTCGATGGATGTATCATTATTGGCATTGGGATCACCAAAGTCCCATTTGATAAAACCCTGATAATTTCCCTGTGTTTCAAAACAAATCTGCAGATCTCCGCACGCCTTGAGATCATATGTGAAATCGACGACGGGATTTATTCCGATTTTTACAAGTACAGAATCCTCAAGTACACAGCCATATTGGTTTGTAGCCGTGTAATATAGTACAAACGGTTGCTGTTCATTTATCCCTGCCGTTATAGTTGGAGAGGAAGTATTACCCCCGCTTACGATATGAACGTCCTGCTTCCAGTTATAAACCAGCTGATGAGCCGCTATTTCGTTGATTGTAATGATCTTGACCGTGTCATCGGGACATAGCAGATGCGGTGACAAGTCATCTACAGACGGCTTCTGGTTATAAATCTTTACAAAAGCCGGTTCTGTGGAGCACTGATCACCTACAAACCTTACATAAAAAGTCTGGGAGGCCCCTGTAAATGTGGTATTGACATCATTGCCAGTAGCGATCACCGGATCTATCCCGGGATTAGTGCCCCAGGAATAAACCCCCTCACCTATCCCACCGCTTGCACTCAGATTGACCTTGCCGTCACAGGATATGGTATCTGCCTCAACGGCCAGTACAACTCCCCCACTCAGCACCACTATCTCTATTGAACCATTGACGCTGCACAGGCCGTCAGAGACTGTCACAGAATAATTCTGGTTGGTGGTACCTATAACCCGGGGATGGGCAGGATCACTCAGGTCAAGTCCCGTATCAGGAGACCATGTATACTGCCAGTCAGGGTTAGCGTTTATAACGATATCTCGTGCTTCTCCGGCACATATTATCAATGAATCCGATGGAAACTGGAGATCAGCGAAGGGTCCTGCCCAAAGTGTATCAGGGTCCTGCCCAAAGTGTATCAGCCAACCTGTCAATACATCCGTTTTCAAATACAGTCATAAGTGAAAATACAGCCAGGCTGTCTTTAGGTATGGTAAATTCAATCTGGTTGCCACTAAAAGCTGATTGCCCTGAGGCTATGCCCGCCATCCATTCCAGATTTGTGGCAGGCTGTCCGTTTGAAAGATTTCCATCATAGGTAAGTCTGTACGTAACACTGTCCACATCGGGGCAACCTACCGGATCAAACGTAAAGGCGGCAGAAGGAACCAGCACGCTGAGATCAAACGATTTTGTCAATTCCACCCGGCATGCTGACTTAAACAACGTCGACATATTTACCTCAAAGGACTTCGTATCCTGCGGTATGTTTACCAGCACTGTGCCTCCCGTCAGGGTTTGATTTCCTACAGTCCAGGATGTGGTCTCAATGATTGCATTTGGATTTAATGGTCCTGATTTATCGGTAAGTTCTATCTGGGCGACTCCTTCTGAAGGGCATTGTACAAGACGGTAATCAAAATCCAGTTTAGGGATAAACTGTTGGATGTCCACCTGTTTTTCTATTTCAGTTTTACAACCATTTGAAGCGGTAAGGGATAATGTTACGGTCGCAATTCCATTGGTATCCACCAAAACCTTGGCTTCTTTACCCGAGTACAACCTGGTCTGTCCATGCTGAGTGACTGACCAGCTCCAGGAATCAAGGTTGTATCCCGGTTCATTAAAGGCAGATTCGTCATTGAGCAACAATGTCAGACTATCCAGGCGGTCGTTACACCCGTCCAGCCGGTACGAAAACTGTGGTACTATCTTGTTTTCAAAAACCGACACCGTCTGCAGTAAGGTATCAAAACAACCGTCAGATCCCCTTGTCGCCCTGAGCCTGACCGTGTAAACTCCGGACTGCGGAAAGGTGAAGACGGGATTCTTTTCTGTCGATTTGAATGCCGGGTCGGAGGACGGATAATTAAAGTCCCACTGGTAGGCGGACGAACTCAAACTGTTGTTATAGAACTCTACCCTGAGGCCGTCACAATTGCTCTCAGAGGTGGTAAATTGAGCCTTGGGAGGCTGGCTGCATACACGGACATTGTACTGAAAATCACGTCTTACGGTACCCAATAAGACTCCATTTCTATATTCTTCCACACAAATGCCAATGAGGAATTGACCGACAAGATTTGGATTGGCTGTTATCACACCGGTTTTACTGTCTATTTTGAGCGGAACCCCGCCCATCATGTCATTTAAAGAATATGGAGGTGCCCACTGAATATTTACATAAGGCGGAAATCCGGGAGGTTGGGGTCTGGGGTTGGCCAGGGTTGCTCCGGTGGAAGGAACACAAAGCTTGTATACCAGCGAGTCGCCATTGGTATCCGTGGCTGAGTGGTCAAAAACAAGGGGTTTATTGGCACATATGTACACATCAGGCCATTCCTTAAATTCAGGTGATGTGTTTTTTGTTACCAGGGCCTGTTCACTTACTGCTACCCAATAGGTCGAACCGGTCTCCAATGGATTGAGTATGTTATTGATCGTGGCATTGCGGCAGCACCTCTGATAGGCCAGGATGTACCCACCGGGACGTTCGGGCAGACTGATGTTGCCCTGATAAATGGTCTCGTGCACACAAACCTGTGTACCTTCAAAGCCGCAGTCACTTCTGATATATTGATTTAGTGTATCAGAAGACATAAAAGGTATCTTCAATTGACCATTGTTTCCGACCCAGATGGCAAGGGCACCGGAACTGGTAAAGATTCCTATGGATGCCGGGTCATCAAACTGTGCTTCAGGAGACCCCAAAAGGCAGTCTCTGCGGAGAGTCAGCCTGACCTGATAGGTGGTGCCCGAGATGTGCCGGTAAGTGAGGTTGCCACCTACTATATGGGTAGCCCATGACTCTGAAGGTATAAATACACTTAAGCCTACAACCAGAATTGCCAGTTTATATATTTTATTTATCATGTTCATTCTCATCAATTTTAATTAGTCGCTTTGTTTCTTGATGCCCTCAATATCTCCACTCTTCTTTGTTTTGCGGCCTTTATATTGTAAATGGAATTGCGTTCGTCCTTTATATCTGCCGGAACATCCGGAGGAGACAACTCCTTGCCAAACGAGATATCAGTGATCTTCAGCTGGCCGGACAGGAAATATTGCCTCAACTGCTCATTACCAAAAATAATCATCTCATTTTTGACCGAGTTTACCCTTCTTTGTCCCAATGCCAGATTGTACTTGGACTCTGCCCTTGGGGATGTAAATCCTTTCAAAATAAGCTCAACCTGATTGCCGGCTTCCAGTTCCTGAAGAAGATTGCCAATAAACATCCTGAATTTGTCATAACCTCCGCGTACATCGCCTTCAAAGAAATTTTCAAAATCATTCCTCACCAGATCAGCTTCCGTCCCTGACAAAGGTTTAGAAAACTTGTCCTTATAATCCTCCTTCCTGTTCATGTAATTGGTAAGCAATTCACCATATTTTGTATTGGTAATCGTGCGTTTACTGGCAAGATCAGGGAGGTCATTGTCAAAATACAGAGTAATTGGTAGCAGGTCCTGCAGGACAAACTTATCGAGATACATGTCAACAGTAATAAGAGCTGACTTGTCATAGGGCCTGGTATCCAGAATCTCCACGGCATCCGTGTATCCCTCCTTTCGTGCCGTAATCCGGTACTGCTTGCCCCTGTCTACCATAAAATGGAAGTCATTTGAAAGGTTATTGACCTCAATAATTTCCTTTTTGGAAGGATCCGTCATGTCAGTAATGGTAATAGTCGTGCCTGGTAACGCGAGCTTTCCTATTTTTGTAAATGTAAATACATCCAGCAGCATCATATCGGTGCTCAGGTACATTTTTTTTGTGATGCTCTCTGATTTTTCAGCTCCAAAGGTCGAAAGAGTTAGAGTATCCGGATAGTAATTTTCTCTTTGTGCAATGATCAGGTAATTTTTGTCTTCATCCAATGGAAATTTGTGGTCGTTGCCATCATCGTTTCTTACCCTTGCGATCTCCGCTCCGGTATCCTGGTCAATCAGGATGACGGTAGCATTTTTAAGTGGCCGGCCGGTAATTTTGTCAAATGTCAGAGCATTCAGATCCAGTTCAAGTTTAGTAATATCCATCTTGTAGATATCATAACAGCAGGATTCGAAATAATCATCCAGGTACAAGGCTCCTTTCCGGTTTGACGAAAAATACGCAGTATTGCCACCCTGAACCTCATAATAATAAATATCATGATAACTGCTGTTGAGCGGAACTCCACCATTTACAACATTGCCAAATCCGTTTGCAGTGCGTACTGATTTAAATATATCATACCCCCCCATACCTTCACGACCATCAGAACTGAAAAACAGAAAGTTGCTTTCCTTATTGTAAAATGGGGTAATTTCATTGTCAGGGGTATTAATTTCCCTGATGTTTATGGGTTCGGAAAATCCAAACTTAGGGTCTATCAGGCTGTACCATATATCAAGTCCCCCTGCTCCCCCTTTCCTGTCAGAAACAAAATAAATCATTTCCTTACCTGTGATGGAATCAAGGGTAAGGTTGGGATGGGTACTAGTAAACCCCGGCAAATTAATGGGGTCAGGGAGTTTGACTTCATCTGCAAGTGTGTCATCGGGTCCAAGTTTTGCCCTGAAGATATTGCACCGGATGTCTGACCCGTTTATATAGTCACAAACTGTGTAATACACTGTGGATCCGTCAGAAGACAAGGCGGCATTTGAGACCAGGTTATTTCTGTTATTGGCTACTCCCGGGACTAGATCCACTATACTGTCCCTCGACTTTTTTAGGATCTTTGATATATCGCGAAACGGAAGTTTTGCAGGCTTCTCTTCCTTATACTTCATGGAAGAAAAGTAAAACTCATCGCGTATCAGGCTGCCGGCAACCTCGGATGCCGGAGTATTGATATCGTTTCCAAGCTTTTCAAGTTTCACATTTTTCTTTGGCCTTGCCGCCAATGTCCGTGCATAACTGACAGAAGCCTTTTCTTTTTTGGCCCTGGCTGTCATAAGAGTATCGATGCCACCATACTCTGAAATGTACAGGTCGTAATATTTGTCTGCCTCACTGTAGTCTCCCGCATGTTGCTTCATATTTGCCAGCCAGAAAACTGCCTCCGGATGCGTATCATCCTTGAGGGAATCAATCAGGTATTGGTATTTTTCTGCCGCCTTGGTGTAGGAATTAAAATGCCTGGCTGCCTCAGCTGACTTGTACAGAATATCCCGGTCATCCCTGTCAAATTCAAGGACCTCATTGTAATACAGCAGTGCCCCGTAATAGTTTTTATCTGCAAATTCCCTTTCGGCAGCCTCAATGTATTTCCTTTTGGAAGGAGTTTGACCGTAAAGCCCCCCCTGCACCAGTATTAAAACCGTGAAGATAAGGCTGTATATGTTCGATTTACTTGTCATCCTTTCATCATTTATTTTAGTAGATTGGGCATACTTTTACCTCCTTAAGGGCAGGCACATTGGCAATAATATACCTGACATGAATCTCAGGACCTCCTCTGCGGGACCCAACGGTCTGGTTGTACTGGTTTGTATCAATGTCATAGCTAAACCCTGCATATATGTTATTGACCTGAAGGGCTACCGTGGGAATATACGAACCCGCTGTTCTGTAACCAAGCCCAACATGGAGCTGAACCTCTTTGCCCCTCTTCTGGCTTATGTATATCTTACCAAGGCCACCGATTACCGTCTCATTGTATTTGTCTTGAATCTGATGAAGGCCATGTAACTGAATATCCAAAATATCGAGCAACTTCACCTGCCCGACTGCCGACAAAGTAAGTCTTTGCGGTAAGTTGGCCGTAGAATTATCATAGTATGCAACATTCGGACTTACAAGATGTAGTACCCCGACTCCGATATCGGCAAATGTCCTTTTATGTTTTTGATATCTGTAGTTAAGCCCTACCCCTGTCTCAAAAAAATTGATTCGCTCAAAATTCTGGAAAGCTTCTCCGGATGGAAGGCCTCCGTTGAAGGCGTCACCGTTCCACTGTTTGTCCCAGGTCAGAGACTTTGTATTAAATCCGCGGGATGAAAAGCCCAGCGTTAAACCTGCACTGACTATGTGATGTGGCGTCAGCAGCCGGTGGTATGCCCCGTTTAGTGTCAATGACGAAAGATTGAGGTCAGAATCTCCCTGTCGGTCGTGGTTCAGGTTAATTCCACCTCCAATGAAATGCTTTTCACTTTTTAAAACATAAAACTTCCTGTCATAAGCACCGCTCAGTGTAAACCACGGAACCGGCACAAATCGCCACTGATCCCGCATGGACACCATAAACCTGTGGTCACCGGAAAACATACCCGTAAGGGCAGGGTTTATATTTTGGGGCGAATTGTAAAACTGGCTGTAATGTAAATCCTGAGTATTTGCATTTCTGCAAATAAAAAAAACTGCAGCCAGCAAAAATATTTTTATAAACAGTTTACGAATGTTCATCTATTTGAATTATATTATAAATAAATGTAATACATTATAACTTACCATACAGTTAATTGATTTAAAACTGTAAAAAATACTCCTGTAATGTGTAAGGTAAAGCAAAAATCGTACTAAAAATACACCTGCAACACCCTTAACTCATTTAATGGTAAACGCAATACTGCTAACGGATTGACCAGTTTCATCATGTTTTGTCTGGGTAAGGACCATTTCTTTTGCAAGTTTGTCCTGAAAAACATCATTCATTTTCAAAATAGAACAGTACGGTACATTTATTGTTCCCAGCAAAGTTTCTATTTTTACGAACGGATTGCTACCAAAAGACTGTTGCAGTGCTTTACATAATTCCTTGCGGTTCTTAACCCTTCCGGAATTTGATTCAAAATTGGGATTAATTGCAACACCCGGCATCAGGGTTTTCCATAGTTTTTTAAACTGATCGTCGCTGCCTACGGCCAGCAAAAAGTCAGTACCATCGGCTGATGTAAAAATATCTCCGTAAGGAGCAATATTGGGATGAAGTGTGCCTATGGGTTTTGCCACAACGCCCTGCATCAGATAGTTGGATGCCTGATTGGCAAGTCCGGAAATACCGCTCTTATATAGTGAGACGTGAATAGTGCTTCCCTTTCCTGTTACGGCCCTTTTTATCAGAGCAATAAGCACCGCTTCCTTGATCTGGTGAGAAGCAAATATGTCAATGACTGCCACAGGTATCTTGGCCAGATGGCTGTCATCCGTTCCCGTCATACTTATCCATCCGGTTTCTCCCTGCATCACCAGGTCATACCCCGGCCTTGGATCATCAAATTCGTAAGCACTCAGCTGTGCAAAGATGAGAGAAGGATACTTTAAAGCAGTTTCTTCCGGAAGAAGGCCGAGTTTTTGTGCAACTTTTTTTTGGAAATTTGAAATGACCACATCACTGTCAGCAATCATTTCTTCGGCTTTTTGCCTGTCAGCGGGGTTTGTCAAATCGAGCAAAACAACCTCCTTGCCGTAGTTGGCACTAAAATAATAGGCAGAATACGGGCTGGCCGGGTCTTCACCGGGAAGTTTCCACGTTCTGGTGGCATCACCGGCAGTAAGTTTATTTTCTACTTTTACCACAGTGGCTCCCAGCTCAGCAAAAAATGAAGCAGCCAGCGGGCCGGCCAGGATATTGGAAATATCCAGTACCTTCAGTCCTGAGAAAGGTTTGGCATCATTCTTAAAGTCCGGAAATATCATCTCAGTCTTGGTGAAACATCTGCTTCTTTACTGCCCTCCTGATAAACATAAAAGCCTTCACCGGATTTTTTTCCGAGCTTGCCTGCATTGACCATATTTACAAGCAGCGGGCAGGGAGCATATTTCTGATTGCCTAGTCCGGCTTGCATGATGTTGAGTATAGACACACACACATCAAGCCCGATAAAATCTGCCAGGGCCAAAGGCCCCATAGGATGTGCCATGCCCAGTTTCATCACGGTATCGATCTCTCTTACTCCGGCTACTCCTTCATAAAGGGTGTAAACAGCTTCATTGATCATGGGCATCAGGATGCGGTTTGCCACAAAACCCGGGTAGTCATTGACCTCTACCGGTTCCTTGCCCATGGATTTGCTCAGGTCCATCACGACTTTACAGGCGTGGTCGGAAGTTGAGTAACCTCTGATGATCTCCACGAGTTTCATCACCGGTACCGGATTCATGAAGTGCATGCCTATGACCCGAGAAGGATCAGAAGTTGCGGCAGCCAGAGATGTGATGGATATGGATGATGTATTTGTAGCTAAAATGCAGTTCGGATGGGTGGCTTTGTCTATTTGTGAAAAGATCTTCTTTTTGAGTTCGAAGTTTTCAGTAGCTGCCTCGACAACAAGATCTGCGGAAGCCACTGCCCGGGAAGTATCTGTTGAGATTGAAACCCGCCCGACTGTCTGTTCTGCATTTTCCTGGCTTACAAGACCTTTATTTACCATCCTGTCCAGGTTTGTCCTGATGGTCTTCAATGCCCTTTCCAGGGCTTCATTTGAAATATCGCACAGTGTGACATTAAAGGCATGCATGGCAAAGACCTGTGCTATTCCATTGCCCATTGTGCCGGCACCTATCACTGTTACATTCTTAATTTCCATGGCTTGTTTCTGGTTTGGTTAAGGATAGGATGCAAAGATAATTGTCCCTGCTGTCAATCCCAAATTTTACCCTTCAGGTGATATAATAATAAATTTATAGATATAATCTGTTAAATTTGCCATTTTTATACTGGCTATCCAGCTAAAACTCTATTTGTCAGCATGTTTATCATTGCGGAAAGCGGCTCCACCAAAACTGATTGGGTTGTCATTGATGACAAGGGAAATGTCAGTGACTACCATTCCGCAGGTATGAACCCTGCGGTCATGAGGGAGTTTCCGGATCTTTCAGAATGTCAAGGCTTACTTTCAGGTTTCCAAATGGCAGAAAGTATATTTTTTTACGGAGCAGGAGTATCAGATCAGTCAGCAAAAAAGAAACTTGAAACCTTTTTTAGGTCCAACGGATTTAGCGGGCGGCTTTTCGCCGAAGGTGACATGCTGGCGGCAGCCAGGGCCCTTTGTGGCAACGAGGCAGGCATAGCCTGTATTTTGGGAACCGGCTCAAATTCATGTGTTTATGACGGAAACAGAATTACCAGCAAAATACCGTCACTTGGGTATATTATCGGGGATGAAGGCGGCGGTGTACATTTCGGAAAAGAAATCCTGAGATCATATTTTTACAGAACTATGCCCGAGGATGTGCATCTTGCGTTTGAAAACAAATACCATCTCAACCTCGAAGACTTGATTACAAACGTGTATCAGGGCGAGGCCCCAAACCGATATATAGCTTCATTTACTGAATTTATTGTGGAGATCAACAGTCCGTGGAAAACAGCATTGGCCGAAAAAGTGTTAAACGAATTTGTGGTCTCAAGGATACTGTGTTTTGAGGAGAATAAAATCCTGAAAGTGCACTTCGCAGGATCGATAGCATACCATTTCAGGGAATATCTTCTCAGAATACTGAATAAATATGGCCTTAACCCGGGCAACATAGTTGTTAAGCCTGTGGACCTGTTAGTAAGATATCATTTAAACAACAAAATATATGAGTAACATTAAGAGAATTGCAGTCTTTACATCCGGAGGTGATGCCCCTGGTATGAATGCAGCCGTCAGGGCCGTGGTCAGGACCGCAGTTTATCATGACTTGTTTGTCTATGGCATCCAGAGGGGATATGACGGAATGATCAGGGGAGATATAGTGCGTATGGATGTATCTGACGTGGCAAACATTATCCAGCGAGGCGGCACCATACTGAAAACGGCACGAAGTGAGGCATTCAGGACCAAAGAAGGCCGCAAACTGGCCTATGAAAACCTCGCAGCCCACGACATAGACGGGGTCGTGGCCATAGGTGGCAACGGTACTTACACCGGAGCTGATATTTTTATGAGCGAATACAATATACCGTTTGTAGGGCTACCGGGAACGATTGACAATGACATTTACGGCACAGATTATACCATCGGTTTTGATACAGCCATCAATACAGCCATTGAGGCAGTAGACAAAATCCGCGACACTGCCGATTCCCATAACAGACTATTTTTTGTGGAGGTAATGGGAAGACACTCTGGTTTTATAGCCTTGCACACTGGTATAGGAAGCGGAGCCGGAGCCATTTTCCTTCCTGAAATAGATTCTTCAATTGAAGAATTATCTGAATTCCTCAGAAAATCTGTCAAGCGTCAGAAATTGTTTAACCTCGTGATTGTGGCAGAAGGGAATAAAAATGGTGATGCATCTGCTATTGCCAATCAGATAAAGCAATTAAACCCGGAATTTGACGTGAGGGTAGCCATCATAGGCCACCTCCAAAGAGGAGGTTCGCCTACTGCCATGGACAGGGTCCTTGCAAGCAGGATGGGCCATTCTTCCGTCAAGGCACTGATGAGGGGCGAAGGTGGTGTGGCTTTGGGAATAATTAACGACAAGATCACCTTTACGCCATTTAAGGAAGCGGTAGCCAAAACCAAACCTGTCAACAAAGACCTGGTCAGGATGGCTGAAATCCTGGCTCTTTAATGGTCCTGGAGGTTTTTTACGTACCTTGTCCGGATGCCGGGGCAGCCGGCAATTTGGTTGCCCATCTGCTTGCCAAAAAATTGATAGCTTGCGGCAATGTGGTCACTGCCAAAAGTTTGTACACCTGGGAAGGTGCCATGGTCAGCGAAAATGAATATGTTGCTGTCATGAAGTCTATACCCGCACTGGCTGTAATAATAGAATCGGAAGTAAAGGCTGTCCATCCTTACAGCGTACCTGCAGTCATACACTGGCAGGCCAACTGTAATAAGGAGTACTTTGAATGGCTAGTGGAGCAACTGAAGGAGCAAAACGCCAATTAAGCTTTTTCGGTGAGTTTTATCCCTTTCTGGTCCATTTCGATAAGGCGGAGCTTGTACAGATTGCCTACAGCTTGCTTAAAAGTTTTTTTGCTTACGCCAAAAATACTGTAGATCACATCCGGATCCGTCTTATCATGGTATGGTAGAAATCCACCGGCAGTTTTGAGTTTTTCAAGGACTACACCAGCGATGCCTCCTATTTTTTTCTTGTATCCCATTGACTCAAGGCTAAGGTCAATTTTTCCGTCGTCCCTGACTTTTTTTACAAATCCTCTCAACTTATTGCCGGAGTTGATTTTTTTAAAAATTTCATTTTTATAAACAACACCGAGGTATTTATTGTCAATGATTGCCTTATATCCGAGGTCAGTAGGTGTCCAAATCAGAAGATCTACTTCATCTCCGGCCTGATATTGTGGTTTTTCCTTGCTAAAAAACCTTTCCAGTTTCATGGAGGCCGTTATTCTTCCCGTTATCCTGTCTATGTATACATATACTATATAACTCCGGCCTTCCTCCATTTTTACTTTTTGTTCACTGAAGGGCACCATCAATTCCTTGCTTAGCCCCCAATCCAGAAAAGCACCGGATTTTTCTACCTTGTTTACCCGGAGGGAGGCAAAATCCCCAACCACTGCCTTTGGTTTTTCAGTAGTAGCAACATACCGTTCTTCTCCATCCAGGTATACCATTACCTCTACGGAATCCCCGGGCTTCATGTCCTTCGTTACATATCTTTTTGGCATAAGAATCTCTCCCATTTCGCCTCCATCAAGATAGAGCCCGAAATTCACTTTTTTAACAATATTCATTTGATTGACCTTGCCCAGTTCAGCCATAATCATATTTTTAGCAAAGGTAATAAAAAAACAAGGGCCTCCTGACGGAAGCCCTTGTTTATATTGATTTGCATTTGGTTACTTTCAGTGCAGCACCTGTACTTTTTTAAGTATGGTAAAGTCCCTGTGTCTGAGTTGAATGAAGTACATACCTGATGGCATACCTGCTACATTCAGACGGGTATTGAAATTTCCCCTGTGGGATTCTGCCACTATTTCACGGCCAAAAGCATTCATTAAGGTGAGAGTGACATTACCTTCCTTAACCAGGCCAGCAGAGACATTAATTAAATCAGCAGCAGGATTAGGGAAAAGATTGAAACTTGTCAGGTATTCGCTTTCATCTACTCCTGACACATTTTCTACCACAAATGGACCAAATACCTGCTGGCATCCGTTTTCATCGGTCACTGTGCATGAATATTCACCGGCTCCTAAGCCTCCGAGTTTTGTACCATTGGATCCGTTTGACCAGGCATAGGAAAGACTGCCTGTGCCTCCGTGTACAGTAAGTTCCACAGAACCTGAATTTGAATTATCCTGGTCATTGGTTATTATAACATCTCCCTGTGTAAGGGCGGCTGGTTGTCCTATTGTGTATTCAGAGGATATAGATTGTCCGTTGGCATCGGTCACCACGACAGAGTACACACCCGGAGCCAGGCCGCTAATAGATGCTTCTGAAGAAGTAAAGTTGTCAGGACCTGTCCATGCATACGAATACTGGGGTACACCACCTGTCACTGAAACACTTGCTGTTCCGTTGTTTTGTCCAAAACATGCAACCTGGGTACCTGCAACCTGTACAGCCAATGGAGCTGCCACAAAATATTCTACACAAAGTGTATTGGATCCGCAATCATTAGAGGACACCAGACATACATTAAATACGCCCGGGCCTGGCAGGGTATAGGACAATTCACTTCCAGTACCCTCAGGAGTTCCGTTAACCGTCCATGAATATTCAGCAAGTCCGTCCACATTTTCTACAGCTGCATTTACAGTACCGTCCTGCAATGCACTGTTAAACTGTGCTGAGGGTGCTTCTGTAATTTCTGCGACCGTTACACTTGATGAGGCCTGGCAGCCGTTGGCATTATTCAGAACCTCAAGGGTAAATGTACCGGGATTTTCAGTGGCTGCCTCTGCAGTATTGGCTATAATCGCACCTGTTTCATCTTTCCATGTAAATGTAAAATCCTGTGGGTTTCCATTAACTTGTCCACTCAGGGACACTGAAGTAACAATACATGTCAGAAGGTCTGGTTCGCCCACTGTAACCTGCGGAAAATCATTGGATAAAACAACCGATGAGGTGGCTGAGCTGGTGCAACCATTGGTTCCAGTTGCCGTCAGGGTATATTGACCGGGCTGATCCAGTGTCACACAATTGCCGTTTGCCCCTGGAATATTCCACACCACACTTCCGGAGGATGTAGTTGCACAAATCTCAGCACTTTGCTGGCTGCAGGTAAGCACAGTTTCGGTAGCTACGGTGATGACGGGTTGAGTCATGTCTTCTGCGACTGAAACTGAAGAATTAGAAATACAACCGTTTGTATTGTTTGTGATCTGAAGAGCATAGGAGCCGGGTTCGTCCACCACAGGTAAAAGGCTATTTCCGCCACTGACAATATTTCCGTCCGCTGTACTCCATGCGTATGCAAAATTTGATCCTGTTGAAGACCCGGATGCATTAATTGTTACAGTGCTCGCATTACAATCCAACTGGCCGGGTGTTTGAATGGCCACAGTAGGTTGTGTTGTATTGGAAGGTACAGTAACACTGCTTGTGGCTGTACAACCATTGCCGTTATTCGTGACTTTAAGGGTGTAAGTGCCACCTGCATTGACAGTAGCTGTAAGCTGTGTAGCACCAGATACAATCGCTCCGTTTGAAGTGGTCCATAGATAACCAAAAGAGCCTCCTGTGGAGGAGCCGGTACCGCTTATCGTTCCTGTCGGAGTCAGGCAGGTTATACTTGAAGTGGTAGATGCCTGTGCTACCGGAGCCACCGAGGTGGAAAGTGTGACACTTCCTGAAACAGAACAATTGTTAACATCAATTACAGAATAGTTATAGGTACCTGCTCCCAGATTGTCAAAATTCGGTGTAGATTGGGAAACACCATTAAGCTGATAGGTGTAAGGCCAGTTGCCTCCTGCTTCTATCAGCAGTACTGTTCCGTTGTTTTGGCTGCAGGAAGCATTGGTGACTTGCGGACTGACAGTTAAAGGTGCCGGCTGGGTGATGGTATAACTCGCCGTCTTGGTACATTGGGCACCGTCCGTAACCACAACTGTGTAGGTGCCTGCCGGAATATTGCTTATTGAAGGACCATTTTGGCCGTTACTCCAGGAATACAGAAAGCTTCCTGAACCTCCGGAGGCAGATACACTGAGTGCCCCGGATGATTCACCGCCGCAAACAACGTTGGAATGTAATGTTTGGTTGACAGTTATTGGGACTGGGTTTGTTAATACAAAATTAGATGTGTTAATAAAATAGCCATAGCTGTCTGATATTCTACAACTGTAAGTTCCACCAGATAAACCCGAGAGATTTTGGGTAGTAGCCCCATTAGACCACTGATAGGATTTATTATTATAACCGCCTGAAGTATTCAGGTTAATTGAACCGTTATTTATACACTGCGGTTGTTGAACAAGAGGATTCACTTTTAATTCAAATGATTGAAAAAGCCAGTTTTGCCATCTGCTCAGGCTGGCCTGGCCCACTTCAAAAACTCTTTTATCGTACGCATTAACTGCCAATAATGTTGGATATCCAGAAATTTGATAAGAGGATTTAATGGAGTTTTGACCGATTGCCGAAAGATCAACAATAGGATACGGAGTACCTGCAACCCAATTACCCTGTGTTCCACCATTTGGTCCGACACATCCTGTTGGGCCATAAAGACAAGCAGTGTTGTTATTATTTTCTGCTTCAAAGAAAAACACCATAACCTGATTTGTGCCTGATGGGCCATATGTATTATACAACTGTTCAAGGGCGCCTCCGTTGTGATAATTCCAGCAAGGGCCACACCAGGTTGCCGAAAAATCTATGACTACATGCCGGCCGGAGTTGAGTATGGAATAAAGATTGTAAGAATTTCCGTTCAGGTCGGTCACCGTCCAATCAGGGGCTATGCTTCCATCAGCAATTTGACCCCGTAATGGCAAACCAAAGAGTAAAACGGCAAAAACAGAGAGTAAAATGTTTTTCATTTTCAATGGTGTTTTGTTTATTGACGATTTGTCCTCCAAAATAGAAAAAATATTTATCTTCAGTAAAATTACATTACAATTTTTTTCAGTAAAAGGCAAATAATATCTAAAAAGACGCTTATCTCTTCCCAATATTTGGCATTCCTTGCATAAATCTGTCCATTCCTTTTCCTTTGGACATCATATGCATCATTTTACGCATCTGATCAAACTGTTTGATAAACATATTGACTTCATGAATATTTTTGCCGCTTCCGGATGCAATCCTTTTTTTCCTTGACATATTGAGAAGTTCGGGATTGGCCCTTTCCTTGGGGGTCATTGATTGAATAATGGCTTCTACCTTGCTGAAGGCCTTGTCATCAATATTCAGGTCTTTGGTAATTTTATTCATGCCGGGGATCATATTCATAAGTGATTTGACATCTCCCATTCTCTTGATCTGATTAAGCTGCCCCAGGAAGTCGTTGAAATCAAATTTGTTTTTCTTTATCTTCTTTTCAATCCTTTCGGCCTCTTTTTCATCAAATTGCTCCTGTGCCTTTTCGACAAAGGACACTATGTCTCCCATTCCGAGGATCCTTTGGGCCATCCTGTCCGGGTAGAAAACATCAAGGGCATCCATTTTTTCCCCTGAACTTACAAACTTGATTGGTTTGCCTACAGAATACTTGATGGAAAGGGCTGCCCCACCCCTCGTGTCACCGTCCAGCTTTGTAAGGACTACTCCGTCAAAATTGATCCTTTCATTAAATATTGTAGCAGTATTTACAGCATCCTGTCCTGTCATGGAGTCAACAACAAAGAGGGTTTCTGTCGGCACTACTGAATTCCGGATATTTTCGATCTCGGCCATCATTTCCTCATCAACAGAAAGCCGGCCGGCCGTGTCAATGATTACCACATCAAACGAATTGCTTCTGGCATGCAGGATGGCATTAAGTGCTATCTGTACAGGATTTTTATTGTCCGGTTCCTTGTATATATGGACACCAACCTGCTCAGCCAGAACGGTCAACTGGTCTACAGCAGCAGGCCTGTACACGTCGCAGGCCACTAGGAGTGGTCTTTTTGATTTCTTGTCCTTCAGGAACTTTGCCAGTTTGCCTGAAAAAGTGGTTTTACCCGATCCCTGCAGACCTGAAACAAGCACTACCCCCGGATTGCCTTTGATATTAATACCGGCAGCCTGCCCCCCCATCAGTTCAGTCATCTCATCCTGCACGATTTTAACCATGAGTTCTCCCGGCTTTACAGAAGCGAGTACATTTTCAGTACCCATGGCTTTGTCTTTTACCTTGTCAGTAAATTCCTTGGCAATCTTGTAATTTACGTCTGCAGCAACAAGTGCCCTCCTTATCTCTTTTATGGAGTTGGCTATATTAAGTTCCGTAAGCTTGGTCTCACCTTTCAGGCTGCGAAAGGCAAAATCCAATTTTTCGCTTAAGTTTTCAAACATGATGTCAATATTTTTAAGAGTGCAAAGATACTTTTTTTAGCTAAATCAAAATACAATCAGGCAACTGAATCCTCTGATAACTGACAGCGTCCGATTTTTAATTTATTTGTTTTACTTTTACACAAAAAACCCGGTTATGTGGTATTCAAGGAGAAAATTTATGGTAAATGGAGCTCTGACCATACCTGTCATGTCAGTGTTAAATGCCTGTACAAACCAAAAAATAAGTACGTCAGCCAAAAAGCCGGTGATCTTATCCACCTGGGACAGTGGCATTGAAGTCAATAAGGCTGCCTGGGATATCCTGGGAAAAGGCGGCAAGGCGATAGATGCTGTGGAACGGGGAGCAAATTCAATTGAAAATACAGTCAACTGCTGTGTTGGACTGGGCGGGAACCCTGATCGTGACGGGGTCGTCACACTGGATGCCTGTATCATGGACGAAAAATCGAATTGCGGCAGTGTGGCATTCCTCAGCCGTATAAAAAACCCTGTCAGCGTAGCCAGGAAGATAATGGAAACCACCCCTCACGTCATGCTGGTAGGCGAAGGTGCTTATCGCTTTGCTGTGCAAAACGGCTTTCAGGCAGAATCACCGGAATTATCAGAGAGTGCCAGAATAGAATATACCAAGTGGCTCGAAAAATCAGAATACAAGCCTGTCATTAATATTGAAGCAAGTCAGTCTTCAGGCCAGTCTTCAGGCCAGTCAAATCCTCCGGCACGCCTGTCTGACGGGGAGTTTAACCATGACACCATGGGCATTGTAGCCCTGGATGTCAATGGAGACTTGTCGGGATCATGTACCACCAGTGGCATGGGCTTTAAAATGCATGGCCGGGTTGGAGACTCCCCTATTATAGGTGGTGGACTTTTTATTGACAATGAAATAGGCGGAGCCACCTCTTCAGGACAGGGCGAAGAAGTAATCAGGATTTGCGGCACCCATCTGGTGGTGGAACTGATGCGACAGGGAAATACACCGGTGGAAGCATGCAAAAAAGCCATAGAAAGGCTGGTTAAATTAAATCCTGAAAAAGCAAAGACGTTTCAGGTCGGTTTTTTGGCTTTGGCAAAAGACGGTTCTTACGGTGCTTATTCCATACAGCCTGGTTTTACGTATTCTGTTACAGATGGATTGGGAGACGGAAAGGTGCACAAAGCAGAATCATTTTTCAAATCCTGAATATGACCTGTAAAAACCCAATACAGCTAGGCATCCTGGCCCGGTATCAGATCCTCTACCCTTCCGTATTTAATCACCTTACCACTATCCAGCACCAGGACATTGTGACACAAGGCCCTGATGAGGTCAATGTCATGAGATATAAATAAACCTGAAAATCCTGTATTTTGCTGGATTTCAATTATTTTACTGACAATGCTTGTGCGGTTTGTCAGATCAAGGGCTGAAAGGGATTCGTCAAAAACAAGTAACCCGGGCTCCAACAGCAAAACGCGGGCTAAAGCCAGCCTTTGTCTCTGGCCTCCGGAAACCTGATGTACATACCGCTTAAGGATATCCTCAGGCAGGGACATCAGATTCAGAACTCTGTTGATTCTGGCAGCATGTTCACCTATTTTATATGCTTTTAACACCTCGATCAGAGCGTCTCCAAAGGATTGCAGCGGATCAAACACCGAAAACGGATCCTGAAACACATATTGTATCTGCCGTCTGAGATGTTTGTCCTGTTCAAAAGCACGGACTTTTAAAACTTTGTTTTGACAAACCACTTTACCTGAGGTCGCCTCTTCCAGTCCCGTGATTATCCTGGCCAGTGTGGATTTTCCACTACCGGAAGGCCCCAAAATACCCAGCATTTCTCCTTTTTTCAGCTCAAATGAGACTCCCTCCAGAGCAATGATCTTTTTTTCTTCTCCAAACAGTCTGAAATTACCACTTTTATATTTCTTGCCCAGACCTGAAACACTGAGCAAAACCTCGCCTGAACTTAGAGGTTGTCTTGGTTTGTAGTCGATGGGTGAAAGAAGCTTACGGGCATATTCTGAGAGACCTTCAGCTGCCTGCCCCGGACGGAATTCATCCGTAATCCTGCCTTGATGCATTATAAGAATGCGGTCACAGACTTTTTTCATCATGGAAATGTCGTGGCTGATCAAAACAATGGTTGAACCTTCACTGCGGGCCGAAAGAAGCAATTGGACAATCTGATCAGCCGTCACCGGATCCAGGGATGAGGTTACTTCGTCTGCAATGATGATTGCCGGATTATTGGCCAATGCTATGGCCAGGGCAACCCTCTGCAACTGCCCTCCTGACAACTGGAACGGATAAGATTTATAAAACCGGTCGGTCTCATAAAGGCCGACACGCATCAGCAAATCGTATACAAGCTTTCTGGCTTCTGATTTATTAAGTTCCTTGCGTTGTACAATGAGCGTTTCCCTAATCTGTTCGCCACACCTCAGCAATGGATTCAATGCTGTATCCGGCTGTTGAAAAACAACGGACATAGATTTTCCTCTGATCCTTTCCCATTCAAATTGGTCAAACCCATTCAATTCCCTGCCATTCAGTCTGACGGAACCGGTAGCTGTAATGCCAGGAAAAAACCCTGCCAGGCCCATCATGCACAGGCACGTCATAGACTTGCCGCTTCCTGATTCACCTGTGATACCCAGTACCTCGCCTTTGCCTGTAAAAAAGGATACAGAATCGACCAAAGTCTGCCGTCCGGTTGGCGAATCAAATGTTGCCGAAAGACCATTGATTTCCAGAATCTTTTCCACTATAATCAGAAAAATATATTAATGATCATGCAATGTATAAAAACACATGATAAAAACTGACAATGTCTTAGATTTGCACAAAAATAAGCAAATTGGGCAAACTTAAGGAAGTAAGTAAGTGGATCGTCTCCGATGCCATAAACGGCCTTTTGTTCTATTTGCCGGGTAAACTAAAAAAACAAAGCACCAGTTTCAAGGCACTATTCTCCCTTATGGTCGTAAGTATTGTGTGGGGTACTACCTGGGTAGTATCAAAGCAGGGAGTGATGCAGATGCCCGCCCTTCAGATGGCCGGACTCAGACAGATGCTGGGAGGAGGGTGCTATCTTGCTTACTACATTTCAAAAAAGAATCCCTGGCCGGGCAAACAAGAATTTTTACCATTATTTATTCTGGCTATCCTGAATTTTGTCCTGAGTAACGGACTGAGTACATGGGGGGTAAAATACATTCCTGCAGGACTGGGTGCCATTATGGGTGCTATCTTTCCACTTTGGATAGTCCTGGCAGGATTTATGGCCGGTAAGTCCAGCCCACCTCTGCTCTCAGTAATCGGAATTATCACAGGTTTTGCAGGTATATGTTTTATATTTTACCGTCATTTACCGGATTTTTTAGTGCCCGAATTCAGGCTTGGTATTTTTCTATCTCTTGCGGCCACATGGTCATGGGCAGCTGGCACCATTTATACAAAAAGACATGCCCGGGTCTTTAATCCATATTTTGGCCTGGGCTTTCAGATGTTACTGGGAGGAATCATCCTTTCGGTGATATCTGTTGCAACCGATCCGGGCCACCTTTCCATCTCAGCAATACCTGCCATCTCCTGGTTTGCTATTTTTTATCTTGTTATTTTCGGCTCTTTAATAGGTTTTGCGTGCTATGTATATGCACTTCAGCATCTGCCTACGACACAGACAGCCATTTACGCATATGTAAATCCTATCGTAGCCTTAATTACAGGGGCTATCGTACTCGGTGAGGAACTGAGTTTTACCATTCTTACGGGTTGTATAATCACACTTGCCGGCATTTATATGGTGAATAAAAGTTACAGCCAAAAAGAATGAGAGATTATGAAAATGTTTTGTAATCAGCCAAAATCATTACCTTTGACATCAGAAATAACATTAATTCATATTCACTAACACTTAACTGATCACTTAAAAATGAAGCATCTCTTATCTTTTTTACTGGTATTTACCGTTATTCAGCTGTATGGTCAAAAAAAGATCGTATGGTTTGATGTAGGTGTAAAAGCCCAATATGGAGCTGCCGGTTTGTACAACAAAGCCATCGTAGATTCAAAGGATTATAATTACAAGGTCTCTACTGGTTATTCATTCGGAGGTAAGCTTGGCATTAACTTCGGATATAATGGTCTTGCCATCGATGTCATGAAAAGTACTGCAAAGCAGGAATTTGAGGTAGCCAACTCCAATGCCCTGAAGACTGTCAACTGGAGTGCACTTGACGTGTACGCTCTTTTCAGAAATGCAAAAAATCTGGGTTATTTTGAGATCGGTCCTAAAATTTCATTCCTCAGCAAAGCAGAAGACAATGTAGACGGAAGTAATGTAGACAGGACGTCAGATTACAACAAAAACAACATAGCCGGAGTAATTGGTTTTGGTGCCAATCTCATGGGCAATGACGGTAGATTCAGCGGTATCCTGGGACTGAGATTTGAATACGGTTTTACCGACATGGTCAACGCAACCGGGGGTACCTCAGCAACCAATGCCCCGCTTCGTGATGCTGCCGTATATGCGAGTGGTTATAAAAAAACCAACCCCGTGTTTGCCGGAGTGGTTTTTGAGCTCAACTGGGGCGTGGGATACTTTGCCAAAGCTCAGTGCGGAGCAAGGTCTAAGTTTATTATGTTCTGACGAATATAAGAGTTAGTATTTTAAAATACAAGAAACCGGTCACCTATAATGGCCGGTTTTTTTATTTCAGTTAATTTGAACAATCCAAACATTCGTTGTTTATATTTTTTATACAAACACCGAATGATGGAAGACAGCGGCAAGACCGTAAACCCTATAGACCATGAGAAGGTCACGGACATACCACACTTGTTGCCATATGCACACCATGTAGGCAGTGCCATTATAAGACCGCTAGACAAAGGGAGGACCAAAGGTCTGGCTATGAAAGCTATGTATCAGCAGACGGAAACCCAGTTGCTCCAAATCCGGGAGCAGGTCGAAACGCTGATCAGACAGGCACAGGAGATTCATGACAGGATATCGATTTCAGAAAGAATATACAAAGCTGACTGCGGCTTCAGGCCCGTAGCCGGACACATTTATTACCTGTATGAAAAAAAGGACTCATCCTGGGTACTGTCAATGATCTCACCGACAGAATGGGGTAAAAATCCTCCCTATGTATATCTGGCCAAAGCAGAATTGCTGGCAGACAGCACCTGGAAGGTACTCGATATGGCAAATCCTCTTTAATAGAACCTTCCTGGTCTTTTGTCTGTTCTACCACCTAATATCAGGACCGTATCATGAAAGGTTGGAATTTTACTGATTTTCAGGGCAATGAACCTACAGATCCATTTGAAAAGCTTCTTAAGATTTTCAAGGAACTGCTCATCCACACGTCCGGTGATGTAGCCGAGGCCCTGGCATGGCTTACTGAACTGGACAAGCATTACAAACTCACAGACAAAAATTATGGCATAGCGGACTTTATAAGGGATCTGACTGAAAAAGGCTACATCGCCTCACAAAACCAAAATGGCCGGCAGGGCTATGCACCTACCTCAAAAATGGAGATAGCTCTGCGACGTCAGGCACTTGATGATATTTTTGACCAGCTTAAGAAATCAAAACAAGGAAACCACAATACCAAATACAGCGGACAAGGTGACGAGTTTACAGCCGAACTCAGGCCCTTTGAATACGGTGACAGACTGGACCATATGGCCATGTCAGAGACATTACGCAATGCTCAGATAAGTCACGGCCTTGATGACTTCAAACTAACAGAAAAGGATATCGAGATCCATGAGACCCACTACAAGGCCCAGACATCTACAGTCCTGATGATCGACATCTCTCACTCCATGATTCTGTACGGCGAAGACCGCATCACTCCCGCTAAAAAAGTGGCCATGGCACTCTCTGAACTCATTCTTACAAGATACCCCAAAGACACCCTTGACATAATCGTCTTCGGGGATGATGCCTGGTCGATAGAAGTCAAAGACCTACCCTATCTTCAGGTGGGTCCATATCATACCAATACTGTTGCCGGGCTGGAACTGGCGATGGACATCCTTCGCAAAAGGAAAAACCCTAACAAGCAGATCATGATGATCACAGATGGGAAACCGACTTGCATTAAAAAAGGGAATAATTACTATAAAAACAGTTTCGGGCTGGACCGCAAGATACTCAACCGAACCCTGGGGCTGGCGGCAACATGCAGAAAACTAAATATTCCTGTTACAACTTTTATGATTGCCCGTGATCCTTATCTGGTTAATTTTGTAGATCAGTTTACCAAGGCCAACAACGGCAAAGCCTTTTATTCCTCATTGGAAAGTCTGGGAGAATTTATTTTTATGGACTACAAACAAAACAAAAGGAGCAAGAAAAACTAAAATGTTCAATTTTATTTGGCTCCTTCGCTGCTTACTTTCATCATCATATCCTCCACATAATGCACCAGCTGAGTAAAGTGAGGATCACGTTTTGTTTCCCTGTTTCTGTGCAAAGGAAGGTCCACTTTAATATGCTCGACGATTTTTGAAGGTGCGTATTTCATAATATAAATATCGTCTCCGAGATATACGGCTTCTGATATATCATGGGTCACAAAAATGACGGTGGAATGGAATTTCTCCCACAATTGCAGAAGCAAATCCTGCATCTGAATTCTCGTTTTTATGTCCAGTGCACCAAATGGCTCATCCATGAGCAGGATGTCCGGATTGGCAAGGATGCTCCTGGCAATGGCCACCCTTTGGAGCTGCCCGCCCGAAAGTGTTGGATACATGGCGTACTTTTTTTCGTGGCCTTCCAGTCCGACAAGCTTAATGAGTTCCATGGCCTTTTCGTCTCTTTCCTTCTTGGAAACTCCTGCATATCGGAGTGACAAGCCTACATTATCCAGAACAGTCATCCAGGGGAGGGATGAATACTGCTGGAAAACCATGCTGATGTGCGTGTTTTGGTCTACCGGTTTGCCCTTTACGAGGACAGTGCCTTCTGTCGGGGTCTGTAATGCGGATATATAACGGAGAAGAGTGGATTTGCCGCACCCGGACATACCCAGGATTATGGCAAATTGTCCCTGATTGGGTTTGTCTTCCACTATAAAATCAAGATCCCGGATCACCCAGTTTTTATTGCCATCATAACTCTGGCCTATACCCCTAAGCTCAATGATATTGTCAAGAGCCTGTTCGTCTTTAAAAGTAAAAGGTTGGCTCATGATCTTACGAAGAATTTTGTGTATAAATTATATAACTGATAAGCCAGTACCATGATAAACAATGTGTGAATGGTCCACAAGGCATCTCCAAACAGATATGACAACGGCTTGAGTCCACCTAAAACGGGATAGTATTCGTTAATGACAAACAACAGGTACAACCCCAGAAAGATCCAGGTGAAAATGGCAATGGCAAAGTCCCAAACCGCATCCCACAAGCTTATCGTCTTCAGCTTTTTGCCACCGTCATAGCTTTCCTTGGCCTGATACTTAAACGGAAAAAACTTCCTGTCCAGATAGGCAAATATCTTATCCTGGAATATGCCCACCAGCAGGATGATAATCAGACAGGCTACCGTAATGTCTACCCTTCCCAACCGCTGACCGGCCCTGAATATGAGCGAACCTATACCACCCTGGTCCGCAGAGGTCTCCGCCACAATGATGTATGTCCACGAAATGGCGGTCAGGATCCTGATGTCATCTGAAAGCCTGGAAAGTACCGCCGGCAGATATACAGTCCATATGGTCTGGAAATAGTTGGCACCAAGGGTGTGAACTGTTTTCAGATAGACATCATCCACTTCATCGATCCTCTGAATCACTATAGGCAGAAGATAAATGAAAATACCAAATGCCAGAAAATTAATCTTTGCCTCGACATAAATGCCATACCACAGGATAAAAAGTCCGGTAAGGGCTGTCAGAGGAAGGAACCTCACAGCATCGACCATACGCTGGAACGCTCCTCTGAAAAGGGGTACGAGGCCTATTATAAATCCGATGGGAATGGCATACAATGAAGCTTTAATATAACCACCCAAATTCAGACCTACAGACCTGCAGAGGTTTTGAATAAGATTATTGTCAGAGACGAGATCGCGGAAAGCCCCTACTACCCTCAAAGGGTCAGGAAAAACGTTTTTGGGAAGAATCGGCTCAGCACCTGTTGTCAGCAAAAACCATATAAGTAAGAGAAATAAAAGCCCGAAAACATTGAGGATGATTCTTTGCTTTTGGGTCAGGTCTCCCCTCAGTTTAAACAACCATTTAATGTCCATTAGCTGGGTTTAGGGGTGGGTTTAATTTTAAGATTCGCCACTGGCTGGTAAAATAAAAAGAGGGTCCCGAAAAATTCGGGCCCCTTACTATGTTATTAACCGCCAATAAGCTGGAATTCTGTTCGTCTGTTTCTGGCTTTACATGCTTCGTCTGCATTGGCTTCACAACCTGCTACCGGTTTGTCAGGTCCGTTGCCAATTACCACAAACCTGTTGGGATCGATGCCATACTGGCTCTTAAGATAGTCTGCAACCGCCTTGGCTCTCTTTTCAGAAAGGACAACATTAGAAGCTTTGCTTCCTACATTATCTGTGTTGCCTTCTATACGTACCTTAACATTGGCAAAAGACTTGGCAACCTCAGAAAACTGGAGGTCAATGATGGTTTTGGCATTTTCGTCCAGGGCAAATTTTCCTGAGGCAAATGTTATGCTGATGGGTTTGGAGGCCAATGCCGGAGCCACTCTTTCTGCCTTGGTGGCTGGAGAAAATTCCTTTGATCTTTCTGCCTCATAAGATGGTCCTGTCAGGTTAGCCTGTGCCGCAGTCACTGCACCGGTGTAGATTACTGACCTCCACGATGGTACATCTTCGGTTGCTGGCAAGCCACCGATTTCCTTAAATTTTTTAGACATCTTTTCGTACAGGTCCTGCCCTCTTTGTCCCTTGTACGCAGAATTCAGACCGAAAAAGTTTACATTATCTCCCTGACCTGTCCAATACACATTTGACATCATACCGAGGCCATCTTCAGGAGTAAGGCCATTAAGTTCTGCCAGGTACCTTGCTGCTTTGGGGTGATTTGCCGTGCTGCCATTGAGTTCTGCCACTCCTTTCATCCAGCCTTCATAGAAACCATGGATCATGTTCTTTTTCTCATTTATGGTTTTTTCGCTGGCAAACATGATGTCAGCGATGATGTGAGACTGCTGTTTGGTGGTAAGCAGGATCTTTGACCCTGCAACATCCTTCGTGGCAAGTATATCATCCGGGCTCCAAACTACGGCAGCGTCTATGTCTCCTGACCTGAACTGTTCAGCTGCCTTGAGGTTATCAGTGGTCTCTATCACCGTTACATCACTGTATTTGAGACCGGCTGCCTCGAGTGTGTTGTTGAGCAGGGTCTGTGCCGGTGATGGTACTGCCACTGCTATTTTTTTTCCTTTGAGGTCATTTACCGTATTTATACCACGCTTGACAATGATGGCGTCTCCACCCCTGGACCAGTCAACCTGCATGAAAGCCATAGGCTTAAATTCGTTGATGTCATTGGGTCCAGTATACAGCGGGAAAGCATCTGCTGTCTGCACCAGAACATCATATTCACCGGCCATCCAGGCGTTCATGGCATTGATTAGGTCATTTTCTACTTTAAACTCGACCTTAAAGCCATAATCTTTAAAGTATCTTGAGTTTTCATTGGGGGCCGCACCTTCATTAAAATAAAGCCCCGGAGCGTATCCTCCCCATGTTACAAGCTGGACTCTAAGCGTATTAGGGTCCCTTGGTCCGCCCGAAGGCTTGGTTCCCTTATTATCCGATCCATCTGATTTATTTTCTGTGCCCGCCTGCTGAGCCTGATTCTTGAGATCCTGCCCAAATTTGGTTTGATTGAGCAGGTATCTGCCACCAAAAAAAATACCCGCCAGGATGAGGAGAGTGATCACGAGTTTTGAAAATCCTGTTAGTCTGGTTGCCATTTTGTGTAATGATTTTAAAATTATTCAAAAAGATTGTCATATTGGTTTGTCCTTCCCACCTTTTCAGGATGTTTGATAGGAGCATTGAGGTCCAATACTTCACTGTCATCCTTGCTTTTTTCGATGATTTCTTGTTTTTCGCCACCGAGCAGCAATGATATACTTTCGTTTTCCCATTTTTCCAGCATTTTGAGGCCTTCTTCCTCAAACACCCCGTTTTGAAGGTCAATACTCTGCATAAAGCTGTTAGACACCTCCATAAACCTTTCCATCTCTCCCACTTTCTGGCTCACGTCATCTGCTATAGATTCCAGGGCGGCGTCAAACATGGCCTTTTTGTCAGGATCGCCTTTAATGACTGACATGGCTGATTTCATGGCGGAATTGCTGGCAAGTATTGCCTTTCTTTCCTGTTCCTTGACAGTCACCTGGTCAGTGACATCCTCCACGAGAATCTCCGAATTTTCGTACATTTTTGCCAGCACGCGGTATAATACTTCCATTTTCTTGTAGAGGTCTTCTAATTTGAAGTTGGACTCCTGGAGCCTGCCTGCTTTTCTGCTCTTAAGCAATACATGGGCCTGCTTATTATCCTGAGCGGCCTGACTGGCCATACTAAGGTTTGAATCTATTTCTTTTTTATTATTCAGTATAATCTCCTGAAGCTTATGCATCTGTCCTCGCAGCTGGGCTATCTGCCTGTTCATACGGGTGAGATTAGACTTCAGGTCCTCCACATAAGATTTTAATATGGAAATAGGGTCGATCTTGATAAACAAACCTGTGATCCACCTCATCAGGCTCTTGTACATATAACTTACCAAGGTCCTTGTTTTGGAATCCAGTGCCATAAACACTATCGTTCCAAGGACCATAAGGGAAATAAAAGCTCCGAGCGTGGTCGAAACAAAAGCCGCAATGGCAGCAAGGCTGGTGTATGTCACAAAGCCTGCACCAAATAAAACAGCTGCCAGGAAAAGAGCACCTGTGACTCCTTCCGGCCGGGACCAAAATGTTTTTGGCTTTAGTTCAGACATGGTCTATCGTATAAAAAATGTGCGTCAAATATAAAGAAAATAATGTTCCGATGTGTGATAAGGTTCAATCGTCGGGTCAAAATGATAAAATTTGATCATAGGTTTGACTTAATTTTTGCCATATCATCAGAGATGCGGCCAAAGACCTGATTGTATGAGGATACAAACTGCTGGTTTGTGCTCTCGATCTTTGCCATAGCCTGCTCGATCTCAGATTTGGTGGTACCAAGCAATGTTTTAGCTTCTTCGATCTCACGAGTGAGCTTTTCGATCTGGGCCTGCTTATCGGCAATGGCTTTTTCCATTGATGCCATCTGGTCAGCCCTTGCCTGAATCTGCCTTGCTTTTTGATTTTCCATGGCATCCCTGAATTTTTTTTCCTCATTGGCAAGGACCTTCAGGTAATGTTCGCCGCTCTGGGCCAGTTTTTCTTTGGTGACGCCCATAGTCTTTGCCATCTCAAAGGCTGACTTGTACCTCATAATCTCATCCGGTATGACGTTTTCGAGCGAGCGGATGGAATTCATATACTCAAGATAATCAAAGCCATCGGTATTATTGGTTTCAATCGCCTTGAGGAGCAATTCCGTAAATTTCGGATCAGGGGTCCCGCCCTGGGGTGCGGATGATTGTCCACCAGATGTAGGTGCTGACGGTGTATTGGACGTATCTGCAGATGACGGTTCAACTGCCTTGGCAGCTTGCTCAGCAGCCGGGTCCTCAACGATAAAAATGGATTTTATTTTTTTAAACATATCTGATGTTGGTAGCATATAAATAGGTTTTAAAGTGGTTTCTGTTCCTGAATTGATAATTTATCGATGAAGTGCATATTTACCCGGACGATTGGTCCTGAAATGGCTATAAAAAATTTTCATGGCGGCCGTGCTAATTGTCATGGGCCCTGGCTTTTGCCTGTATCCTGGCATCAGGCACGATAGGTTCTTCCTTTACCTCGACATATTCGGTTATGTTTTCGATTTCCGGTTGTCCGGCATTGACCCATGCTGTAAAGATCATCGACCCCACCGCGTGTATGGATGCTCTCATCTGGTCCTCAACCATCGAACCCATAGCCGCAGTATACGCCGCCGCATATTCAGGACACTGTATACGAAGGGTCTTGCCGAGCCTTTCGTCAAAACAGTATTGCTGATCAAGGTCAAAACTCTTGCTTAACCTTTTTTCTACCAGGAGGACACTGTCAAGGTATCCGTGGGCTTTGATGATGATGTTCCAAATGTATTCTCTGGGGTTTTCGATGTAATCGGCCTTGCCTACAAAAAAATCATATTCTCTTTCGGCAAATAGTTCCGGTATCCGAGACTCCCAGAAAGCATGAATACCTACCTGATCTGTCAGCTGACCATTATAGTTTGATGTCGTATGCAATGGTACGTGGGCATCACTTATATAGTGGCCAAATTCTGCTGAAATACGCAAAATAGCCGTCTTGTCTTTGCTTTCAAATGCCCGCGTCAGTTTGCCGAGGGTTGCCTCCAGATGATACGGAACGATGCCATGCTCAGAAAAATGGTCCTCAATCAATACGTCAACCTTATTTTGCTGGAAATATGAGGTATTAAAAAGCTCATCAAGATCATAACCTGAAAGCCTCCACTCGTCTTCATAATACATGGGTTTGACTACTTTTTTCCAGTATTTGACAAAAACGGGGTATCCTATGGCAAGCCTCACACCTCCAAAATGCGGAGTGCTCAGAATGACCGAGTCCGCTGTTATCGACTTGTCAAAATACAGTGAGTCTGTGCCGGATATAAAGCGGATCTGGCAATGTTTGATAATCGCTTCTTCAAAATCACGGGGCACATTGGGAAAAGGTATCTTGTCCCATTTGTCGATATCTATGTAATGTCTGACGCCTTCATGTTTGGTGGCATACCTTCTCTTGTCAGGATCCACAGCATGCTCGGTCATGTACTCAATATTATTTTTGTAAAAACCGACAAGTTCCGGAGGCAGTGTAAATACTGACATTCTGTTGATAAGCCTGTGACCGTAAAAACCCCAAACTGGCTTGTCGCAAAAAGAGGTCCCCAGGCCAAGTGAAACCAGAACAATGGCAAGCACTAATTTTTTATCCAATTTCCAAATTTTATGCTAAGGTACAATTGTGAGACGAAAATCAGTAAAAAAGTCATGAATTACTTTGGCCCGTTGTGTATATTTGTTCCATTAATACCATAGATTGTATGAAGTTTTCGGCATACAAATATTTGCTCGCATACCTTTCGCCGGCACTGGTGATATTTTCCCTGTACCAGGATGATTTATACACATTTACTTCCGTCGCCGTGCTTTTTGGATTGTTACCCGCCCTCGAACTTTTTGCCAGGGGATCCGTACGGAATCTGACAGAAATTGAAGAAGAAATAGCCCTCAGAGACAAAACGTATGACCTGTTGTTATATGGTCTTGTGCCCTGTCAGTACTTTATCCTGGTTTTGTTTTTATCCAGGGTGAGCTTGGACTCCGTGCCGTTTTACGCAAAATTTGGACAGATGATGTCATTTGGCATGGCGTGTGGCATACTTGGCATTAATGCTGCACACGAGCTGGGGCACAGAAGGACCTGGTACGAAAGGCTTATGAGCAAGATGCTGCTTCTGACCTCCCAGTACATGCACTTTTACATAGAACACAACCGAGGGCACCATAAAAATGTATCAACGGATGAAGATCCGGCCTCCAGTCGCCTGGGTGAAAACGTGTATTCCTTTTATGTCAGATCAATAAGAGACAGCTGGCTGTCTGCCTGGAGCCTGGAGAATAAAAGGTTGCGAAAAGAAGGGAAAAACCCGGTCTCTCCTGCAAATGAGATGATAAGATTTCAGATCATTCAGGCTGGCTTGCTGGTGGTGATTCTTTTCACCTTTGGTTGGGAAACCCTGGGCTGGTATCTGGGAGGTGCTTCCGTTGGTTTTCTGCTTTTGGAGACTGTCAATTATATAGAGCATTATGGCCTGAGAAGAAAGAAAAATGGTGACAGGTACGAGCGTACTATGCCGGTACATTCATGGAACTCTAATCACCCGCTGGGAAGACTGGTATTACTCGAATTATCAAGACATTCAGACCATCATTTTCTTGCGTCCAGAAAATACCAGATTTTAAGGCATTTTGACGAAAGTCCGCAAATGCCCACCGGTTACCCGGGAATGATGATGCTTTCACTGGTACCCCCACTATGGTTCCGGGTCATGCATAGGGAAATAAACAAATTCAAGAATAAAACCACAGACCTTGTCTGAGAAAGGAAAAATTAAAGATCCTCCTCTATGACTTGACACATACATTATAATAACTTACTTTTGACACAGATTCTTATTAACACCCTTAATTTTTGGCAGGTCTCCGGATCTGCCAATTTATTTTGACAAAATGCCGGGAGACGAAAACTCAAAAGTGAACTGGAATGCTGACGAGGCTTTGTCCAGGATTAAAAAATATTGTGCATTTCAAGAAAGATGTCATTCTGAGGTAAGGTACAAACTCATAGAACACGGAATCTATGGCGACCTGTTGGAGGACATTGTCGTCACTCTGATTACAGAAGGTTTTCTGGACGAGGAAAGATATGCCAGGTCATACGCCAGGGGCAAGTTCAGAATGAATGAGTGGGGCAAGACAAGAATTAAACAGGAATTAAAAGCCAGACAGTTAACAGATTACTGCATACGTGCAGGGCTGTCCGAGATTGGCGATGCAGAATATCTGGAGACTCTTAAAAAGCTGCTTACATCCAAATCTGGAACCATTAAGGATAAGGATGTTTATGCCAAAAAACGAAAACTGACGGCTTATGCCCAGACCAGAGGATTTGAATATGCGGTAATCGCATCAGCCCTTGAAGAGCTGGAACTTTGACTTAACTTAACTTATCTTTTTCCGGTTTGAGCCTTTGCTTTTATTAATTTTGCTTTTTTTAAAAATAGTCATTCTTGGAAATTTCAGTCAGAGGTCAGACATTTCAATTGTTGTGGCAAAAAGCCATCTGGTGGAAGGAAAAAAACTGGTTGATTATATCTGACCTTCATATAGGTAAGGTAGAACATTTCAGAAATTCAGGAATCGGCATTCCCGCCACTGCAGGACATTTAACACTATCCCGGTTATCAATGCTTATCTCAGATATCAAGCCCGATACAGTATTCTTCCTGGGAGACCTTTTCCACAGCAAAGCCAACAGTTCAGTGGTCTATTTCCGCAAGGTCATAACTGAAATTTTTGACTGCACGTTTCTGTTGGTCCAGGGTAACCACGACATCCTTATGCCACAGATTTATAAGGAAATTGGTATCGAAGTTTTGCCAGAGTTCAGTTCCGGAGATATCACATTAATTCATGAAATCTCCGGAACCGGAACTGACATTGCTTTTTATATCGGAGGCCACATCCATCCGGCTGTCAGAGTCCGGGGAAAAGGTAAGCAATCTGATGTGGTCCCTTGTTTTTACAAAACCGAAACAAGTCTTATCTTGCCTGCGTTTGGATATTTTACCGGGGTAAAGGTTATCACCCCTCAGGCAGATGCTGGTATTTATGGCATCGCCGGCACTGAAATTTTCGAGATTCCTGTGCATGCCCTGGGTTTATGAAACCAATATCAAAGACAAATGGCTTTGTAGTATACATTGTCTTTTTCGCACATGACGTTGCCGCATGAATTAGGCTTACCATTGGTCATGAGGATAACACCTGCAGCATGCGGAGCAGCCATGGAAGTACCTGACAGAGATGCGTACCCACCATTTAAACTTGTCGAGCAGATATTAACCCCTGGTGCGACATAATCGACCACTCCTTCTCCGTAGTTTGAAAAGAAGGCAAAAGTACCTTCACAGGTCATGGCCGCCACCGTACAAATGTATTTGCCGTTTGTCCTTGCCGGTGATACAAAAGCAGCATCACCTGAATTATTGCCTGCAGCAATCGTAAACCATATCCCTTTCTGAGATATATCATACACAGCATTATCCAGAATATTTATTGCACCGCCCCCGATACTCATATTTACCACATCTCCGGGATTAGCCTTCACTTTTACATAATCTATACCCGCAAGGATAGAGGATATAGTCCCTGTACCGTTGTCATCTATTACTTTGACTGGTACAATTTCGACACCTGGTGCGACACCCACTACCCCAATGCCATTATTGGCAATAGCTCCTATTATACCTGCAACGTGTGTCCCATGTCCAAACCTGTCTATCGCCTTGTTGTCATTTCGGTGCTTGTACGCTGAAAATTGCATGTTCTTACTCAATATTAAATCCGGATGATCCCTTTCAACACCTGTATCAAGGATAAAAACACGATTACTTCCTGTGTATGGCCTTCCTGCACCCAGCATTCCAACTCCGCACGGTACTGTCTCTATGCCTTCAATTGCACATGAGCCCATAAAACCGGAAGATAAAAGTTTTAGGGTGCTGTCTTTAACAATGCTGTTAACATTAACATTTGCCAATAACTTCAGATAGTCTCCCCGTTTCATTGATACGGCACAACCGTTAAAAACCTTAATATAGGTTTGGGTGGTTTGTTCGGGCTTTACATCTGCCTGAGCAAGTATTTTATTGTATTCATACTGGAAGACATCAAACGATTGCTCGTAATTATTTTCATTTACCAGTGAATTCATGCCAGCAAATCTGGATTCCTTGAAGATGATGATATAATCCTCGATTTTTTCAAACTGCTCTGTGGGCAGCGTATCTGATGAGACCTGCTCTTTCTGGCATCCTGAAATAATCACCCAAAAAAATATACCTACTAAAATACGACCCATGATTTATAAGATTTAAAGAAATACTTAAAAGAAATACCAGGGTCTAAAATCAATTCTTGTAGCAAAGATAACGGACTTATATATATTTCACTTAATTTTAATATATATTTTATGTTAAAACTATTTTTAACTCCGTATTTTATAAATAAATAACAAGTATAAACCAAATATGTCATTACTGCAATAAATCTTATTTACGTACTTTTAATCAGGAATATGAAAATTTTACATACCGCAGACTGTCTTATTGGAAAGGTAATGCACAAGGAGGAACTTAATGAAGATATTTGGCAGCCTTCGAGAAATGTAAAATGTACATTTACTCAATTAAGCCGGGAAGGTTATATTTGCATGGACAATACTTTACGATGAGGATTTTACATACAGCTGACTGGCATATTGGCAAGATTTTGCATAAGCAGGACCTGGAAGAGGATATCCTCATGTTCATTGATTGGCTGGTTGACCTTGTTAGGCAGGAAAAAACAGATGTATTGCTTGTGGCTGGAGATATATTCGATCTCTCAAATCCGGCCAACAGGGACCTTGAAATATATTATACAGCATTGAGGCGGCTTGCAGACACTGGTGTTCAGATAATCATTACCGGGGGCAACCACGATTCGGTTTCAATGCTCAATGCCGCATCTTATCTTCTCAGGTCGATGAACATCACAGTACTTGGAGGGCTAAGTCAGGAATATGGGGACCATGTCATTGAAGCAAAAAGCAGGGATGGAAGCAGGTCGTGTGCAGTGCTCGCTGTGCCTTTTCTGAGAGACAGAGATCTGAGACAATCAGTGCCTGCAGCTGAGGCAGAAGACAGAAGCAAGGTTATTCCAGCAGCTGTACACAGCATATACAGCGAGCTTCTGGGCCTGGCGACTCAAAAATTCGGACACGACATTCCTGTCATTGCCATGGGTCATCTGTTTATGAAGGGGACCTTCAAATCAGACAGCGAACGGGAAATCCATATCGGCAATCTCGAGGGTCTTGAATCTGACATTTTGCCAGAAGGAATCACTTATACTGCCCTTGGGCACATCCATAAGCCTCAAAAAATCGGAAAAAAAGACAATGTCAGGTACAGCGGATCGCCGGTATTCCTCGACTTTTCGGAAAGAGAGTACAGTAAGATGGTCATAATCGTTGAAATCTCAGAAAAGAATCAAATAAATATCCGGGAAGTCGCCATACCAAAATTCAGAGATATGCCAAAAGTCACCGGCACCTTGCCAGAAGTTACAGAAAGGCTTCAGGCATATCAAAACAACTACCCGCTCATGGCTATCGCGGAAGTGGAAGTGATAGAAAAAAGTTTTGACCCTATAGTCCACCAGGCGGCCAATGAACTGATCAACATGGACTTTGCAGGCCATATCAGGGTGATCAAAAACCGGATTAGCTATGCCGACAGAGAAACAGGAAAACCGGAAGTTGCTGAAGAACAACTTAACATCAGGGAACTTTCTCCAATTGATATATTCACTAAAAGGCTTGACGAAACCGATCTTTTGCCAAAGGAAAAATCC
>JAGVTV010000255.1 GCA_019136675.1 Bacteroidota bacterium | reverse complement strand
AGTTTTTCCCGGACAAAAGCCTCCGTTCTGGACAGAAGCTCGTCGATGACCGGAGAGGGAGCGGATGTATGCATGACAATTAAGTGATTAGGCTTCAAAATTACATTTTTCGCCCGATAGTTTACACATAATGTCGGGTAACCGGAGATTCATGATTATTATCCAAACTGATATTTATCGTACATTTGGAGGTAAAATTTCCAAAACCTAAAAACAACACCTGCCCTATGTACACGCCGGAATCTCAGCAGCACTACATAGACCTGTCTAAAAGATTTCTTCAAATCCCGGCCGAAAAGGAAGACATGGTTGCTCTCAAGGAATGCCTGATCTTTCACGAAAGGAAATACTATATTGAAGATAATCCTCTCATTGCCGACTATGAGTATGACAAGTTGTATCAGCAGCTTATTCATCTTGAAGAAAAATATCCTGATCTGATCACGCCTGACTCACCTACACAGCGGGTGAGCACCGACCTTTCCGGCGACTTTCCTCCTGTACAGCATCTTGTACCCATGTTGTCTCTTGACAACAGTTACGATGAAAACGACCTGAAGGACTTTGATGCATCGGTCAAAAAACTGTGTGGCCTTGCGGCCAATGATGACGTGGCCTACTGTGTGGAACCGAAGTTTGACGGGGGCAGTATAGCCCTGGTGTACGAAAACGACCTGCTGGTACGCGGAGCCACAAGGGGCAACGGTACCATGGGCGAAGAGATGACCAAAAACGCCAAGTCGCTCTCCAGTATTCCGTTGAAGGCTTCCTTTTCGAAGTATGGCGTAGCCAGGGCAGAGTTACGGGGCGAAGCCCTCATTCGCAAGGACAATTTTGAAAGGATAAACCGTGAACGGGAAAAGGAAGGCCTCACCCTCTTTGCCAATCCACGCAATGCAGCCACCGGAGGGCTCCGAACGAAGGATGCCGGCGAAACCCGAAAAAGAGGACTTGAAGCTTTTGTCTATCAGTTGGCTTTTGCCCAGGATATCAATGGCAATAATCTCTTGCCGGAACTTAAGACACATATGGCCGGTATAGATCTGTTGGGCAGCCTCGGATTCAAGATACCTGAAGCCGAAAAAAAACTTTGCTCCAACATTTCGGAAGCTGCAGCCTTCATCCGCCAATGGGAGGCCAAAAGGGATGATTATGCCTATGAAATCGATGGCATGGTACTTAAGGTTAATGACCTGAACCTGCAGGAAAAGTGTGGTTTTACAGCTCATCATCCGCGATGGGCTATCGCCTTTAAATTTAAAGCAAAGCAGGCCACCAGCAAGCTTCTGGCAGTTGAGTACCAGGTAGGAAAGATTGGCTCCATCACCCCGGTGGCTAAGATCGAACCCGTATATCTGGCCGGGGTGACAGTGTCTTCCATTTCGCTGCACAATGAGGAATTTATCCGCAGCAAGGATCTCCGGCTGGGAGACACCGTGCTGGTAGAAAGGGCTGGTGACGTCATCCCTTATATCGTTAAATCGTTTCCTGAACTCAGGAAAGGAGACGAACAGCCCATACTTTTCCCGGAAGACTGTCCCGTCAACAACACCCAAACCCCGGTAAAACTCGTACGGGAGGAGGGTGAAGCTGCCTGGAGATGTCCAAACTGTGTATGTGGTGCTCAGAATCTGCAAAAAATGATCTTCCACGTGTCAAAGGATGCCATGGAAGTCGACGGCTTTGGCAAGTCGTATGTGGAGCGGTTTTATTCGTTAGGGTGGGTAAGGGACATCAGCGATCTGTACAATCTTGACTATGACCGCATCGCGGCCCTGGAAGGATTCGGGGCCAGGTCCGCAGAAAAACTAAAGCTCTCTGTCGATAAGGCAAAACAAAATCCCATTCACCGGCTGCTCCATTCACTCAGCATCCACCACCTGGGTAAAAAAGCAAGCAAACTCATAGCCGAACAGATCTCTCATGTGCTCGACCTGAGAGGCTGGACGGTGGAGAGATTTCTGGAGATAAAAGATATAGGGCCGGTCGTGGCCGAAAATGTAACGGCTTGGTTTGACGATCCGCAAAATGTGGCCATGCTGCAAAGAATGGAATCATACGGCGTAAACCTCTCACAAACCGAAGAGGACATGCCGCTGGTTGCTGCCGCAGACGGGGTGCTGGCAGGCAAGACCATACTTTTTACAGGTACTCTGATGACCAAGGGTCGCAAGGAAGCCGAAGAAATGGCGGCAAAAGCAGGGGCTAAAAATATCTCTGCCGTGAGCTCTAATCTGAACATTCTTGTTGTAGGAGAAAAAGCTGGTTCAAAACTAAAAAAAGCCTCCGAACTCGGTACTGTTGAAATATTGACCGAGGAAGAATTTCTCGCCAGGATCGGCAGGGTATGAGGTATTTTATCCACCTGGCATACGACGGAACAAGATACCGTGGGTGGCAAAGGCAGCTCAATACTCCCGATAGCATACAGGAAATTATCGAAACAACCCTGAGCAGGATGACAGGCCGGCAAATGACCGTCACCGGATGTGGCCGCACCGATGCCGGGGTCCATGCACGCCAGTATTTTGCCCACATTGATTATCCCGGGTTTGATTTTGATCCTGTGGAGCGGCTCAACCGTATGCTGCCTGACGACATTTCGGTGTTTGATTTTATCCCTGTGCATGACAGGGCCCACACTCGGTATGACGCCGTGCAGAGATCATACGAATATCACCTGCATTTCTTCAAAGATCCTTTCCTTTCGCTGTACAGCACGCACATGGTAACTAATCCTCCCGATCCGCTGATTATACGGGAAGGACTGGATTTTCTGATGTCTTTGCGGGATTTCAGGTATATGTGCCTGACACCAAACCGGGCCAAACACACCATCTGCCCGCTTGATGCCGCCACATGTGAGTTTAGTGATGACGGACTCAGGATGAAGTTTCGGTTTACGGCTGCCCGGTTTCTCAAATCCATGATACGCATCATTGTCGCCAGGCTGCTGGAACTGGGTAGCGGCAAAATCACGATGGCCACCTTTGAGGACATCAACACGGGCCATGGGCGACTAAAGTACAGTACTATAACCTATCCTCAAGGATTACATCTGGTGTCTGTCCGTTATCCGTACCTGGACATACCGGTCAGATCAGCATTGCTTCCGGGTAATCCGTCTGTGAGCAGATGATCAGAGCAGTAAGTGAATTATTATTCCCGGAATAAAAGCTCTGTCAAGGGTTTGCCAGCAAAAAAACATGTAAATTATCTGGACAACAGATTATCCATGGCCACGGACTTACTGACTACATCCGAAATTTCGCTGATTTTGATCCTTTGCTGCACAAGTGTATCCCGGTCACGGATGGTCACTGTATCGTTTTCGAGCGTCTCAAAATCTACGGTTACACAGTATGGAGTACCTATGGCGTCCTGTCTTCTGTATCTTCTGCCTATGGCATCCTTCTCGTCATACTGACAATTAAATGATACCTTGAGCTTGTCATAGACGTCCGTTGCCACTTTAGTCAGTTCTTCCTTATTCTTCAGGAGGGGAAGCACAGCGACCTTGACAGGTGCCAGGGCGGGATGCAACTTCATGACTGTCCTCACAGAATCCTGTCCCTCCGCATCGGGTACATTTTCTTCCCTGATCGAATCTGAAATCATGGCCAGGAACATTCTGTCACAGCCTATTGAGGTCTCCACGACATATGGTACATAGCTTTCATTGAGCTCCGGGTCAAAATACTGGAGTTTCTTGCCAGATAGCATCTGGTGCTGCCCCAGATCAAAATCCGTGCGGCTATGAATACCCTCCAGTTCTCTGAATCCAAACGGGAATTCAAACTCTATGTCGACAGCAGCATTGGCATAATGTGCCAGGTTTACATGGTCATGAAACCTTAGTTTTGCCGGGTCAGTCCCAAGTGCACTGTGCCAGCGGAGTCTGGTTTGCTTCCAGTAGTCGTACCACTCCATTTCTGACCCCGGGCGGATGAAGAATTGCATTTCCATCTGCTCAAACTCCCGCATACGGAAGATAAACTGCCTGGCTACAATCTCATTGCGGAAAGCCTTCCCTATCTGAGCAATGCCAAACGGTATTTTCTGGCGGGTGGATTTCTGCACATTCAGGAAATTGACAAATATGCCCTGTGCGGTTTCAGGTCGGAGGTAAAGTTTCCCCTCTTCGCCGGCGATATTGCCCAACTGGGTATTAAACATGAGGTTAAACTGCCTTACTTCTGTCCAGTTGCGGGATCCGCTCTCGGGACAAACAATCTCGTACTCCTGTATCATAGCTCCCAGCTCTTCCATATTGCCATCCTTCATGGCCGCCGCAAGCCTTGCCAAGACAGCATCAATCTCTTTTTGTCGCTCGATGACCCTGTCGTTTGTTTCTCTAAACTGCTTCTCGTCAAAGGAATCACCAAATCGTGCCTTGGCCTTCTCTATGTCCTTGATGATTTTGGCTTCTATCTTTTCGGCATAACCCTCGATAAGCTGGTCTGCCCGGTATCTTTTTTTGGAGTCTTTGTTGTCCACCAAAGGGTCATTAAACGCATCCACATGGCCGGAAGCCTTCCAGGTCTTGGGGTGCATAAAAATAGCAGCGTCTATGCCGACGATATTTTCGTGCATCTGTACCATGCTTTTCCACCAGTAGTTCTTGATGTTGTTTTTTAGCTCCACCCCGTATGGACCGTAATCGTATACTGCACTTAACCCGTCGTAAATCTCTGATGACGGAAAAATAAAGCCATATTCCTTGCAATGAGAAATCAGATTCTTAAAGTCCATAACAGTACAATTTCTAAATTATTCCCTTAATCATTTGACGGGAGGGCAAAAATAAGGCCATTCTCCATATTATTGTTTTATTAACAATGCATTTGATACAAAGTATTTGGTTTTATTCGTTGTTTTGTTGTTTACATTAATTAAATATAGAGTTTATGCGTTTTCTGGTTTCAATTTCTATGATTGGTTTTTTGATACTGTTGTCTTGCAGCAAGGACGATACTTCTACTGCTGACTGTACAGGGGTAACCCCCACATATACAGCAGATATAGCACCGATATACAATGCATCGTGTGCAAATGTTGGATGCCATAGCGGTAGTTTTCCGGCTGAAGGTATAGATCTGAGTACTTATTCTGCGGCAAAAAACGAAAGCCTCAATAATGACGATGTCCTCAAATCCATCAAGCATGCTTCCGGCGTGAAAGCAATGCCACAGGGCGCCGCTAAATTGTCAGATGATAAAATCAAACTGATAGAGTGCTGGATTAAAAACGGAGCACCTCAGTAATCTTGCTTTATTCGGCTTTTAGGGGTATCTTTGTTATGGATATTAATAATTTACCCTTAAATTAAGCCAATATGTTACGCTCGACTCTGTTGATTTTTGGCAGTTTTGTATTGCCTGCCCTGTTGTTTGCCCAAAATGAAGAACAGGCTAAACTTGATAATCTCAGATATTACCTGTCATCCATCCGGGACAATTCCCAGGCCATGAGGTATTACACGGATTCTGTAAAAGTACTCGATCTGCTCGAAAGGCTGGACATGGTGACCAATGAGATCGAGAGCGAACTTAACAAGTTTGTGATACCCGATGTCGTAGCCGAAACACCTCCCGCCATGCCTGATACCATGCCTGCAGAGCCGCCCGCACAGGAGGAGCCTTCATATGGTATGGATTATCCTTCAGGCGAAAACGAAGATCAAAATGAGGGCGGGTCCTCGCCGCTTGGTAAGGTCATGCCCTTTAAAATCAAGCTGAAGACTTCGCTGAGGCTGCAATTTGGCATTAACTCCCTGTACAGGGATTTTGAAAGACCGTCAGGTACAAACCCCGAGATACGTACAGGCAGCTCGTGGTATACAGAACTAGCCCTCATACGAAGCTCTAAACTGGGCGGCAAAAAAAGCAAAGTAAATCTCCAGTACGGTCTTGGCTACCTGGTCAACCGGTTCAGTTTTGAAAATGACGTACGGCTTACCAGACAGGACGATAATCCTGTTTTTGTCAACATAGAAAACGCCAAAAGCAATCCGAGACTAAGTATAGGCTACCTCAATATACCGCTTGGCTTAAGGATAGACATTGGCAAAAAATCAGGCATAGAAATCGGCGGATACGGAGGCCTGCGGGTTTCTACTATGCAGAAGGTGAGCCTCAAGGAGGGTTATGAATCAATAGAGGAGCACCGACACTCAGGATACCTGCTCAGAAACTTTATATACGGTGCCTCTGCCGGCATTGATGTGTCCGGCTTCAGGCTGGTAGGCAGATACAATTTTACAAACCTCTTCCGGGATAATCCAAACTATGAATACAATACCTGGATGATCGGTACCTATTTCAAGTTGCTCTGACCTTGTTGTCATAACTTGCCGCAGATAACCTGAGTAACACCATTTTGGTCCGGCTGTACAACATTTGGTACAATTTATGCCTTATTAGTGTGTAACACAAGGTGGTATACTTGCTGGGTAAAAACAATTACTGGAAATTGATCCTGATGGTGCTGGGTGCCGGTATCCTCACGGCTAGCATTGTATATTCCAATTATCTCGCTACCAGGCTCAAGGCCAATGAACAAAAAAACATCACACTGTATAAGGAAGCCATAAAAAACCTCACCAGTATGGCTAAGTCCGAGACCTATGACGAAGCCTGCTTTGCCTTCTCCAATGCAGTGATAGATTCTTTTCCTCTCCCGGTGATCTATGAGGATGAATCAGGTAAACTGGAAGGGTTTAATTTCGGACCCGACAAGGAAAATGACCAGGCTTTTCTGATGTCCCGTCGGGATAAATTTGTCGCTGAGGGACATGAGGTCATAGCCGGGCCGGACGGATATGCCAAAAACATCTATTGCTTCAATTCGCCTCTTCTGGGCTATATCAAGCTTTTTCCCCTGGTTCAGGGTATACTGGTAGGGTTGTACATAGCTCTGGGCTACTTTCTTTTCAGTGCCTCCCGCAAATCAGAGCAAAACCGGGTTTGGGCAGGTATGGCCAAGGAAACCGCTCATCAACTGGGCACTCCCATCAGTGCCATCCTGGGATGGATACAATACCTCCGGGAGGCCTATGGGCATGATCCCGGTCATATGGAAGTGCTGGGCGAACTCGAAAAAGACATTGACCGGCTGGAGCTCGTCGCCGATCGTTTTTCAAAGATCGGTTCAGAGCCCGTGCTGGAATCTGCCGACATCTATTCAGAGCTCTCTGAGGTAAAAGATTATCTTCAGAGGCGTGCTCCCCGCAAGGTGACATTTGATTTCAAACAGCCGGAATCCACCCATCAAGTACGCATCAATCGCCACCTGTTTGCCTGGGTGGTCGAAAACCTCGTCCGCAACTCACTGGATGCCATGGACGGCCGCGGCACCATTTCGTGCGAAGTGTACAGACAGGGAGCGTATGACCAAAAAACGGGGATGGGGACTGGGACTGTCTCTGGCCAGGAGGATCATTGAAGAATACCACAAGGGAAAAATATTTGTAAAGGGTTCACGGCCCAACGAACTTACAACCTTTACCATCATGCTACCAGCGGGGCCCACAGAGGAGTAGAAATATTGCCCTCACACACAAAACATAGATATTATGTTGAGGAAGTTACGGCACTATATTGAAGGATAATTGTATCTTGCCCTATCTCACATATCTGACAAAATCCAACATCGGCAACAGGTGCCACTGTGTGCCAAAGGGGTATTCACCGTAACATAATCTGCCGCCGGCTCCAAGCTTGAATTTATCTGAAATGTTCCACCCTACCATGGCTGTGTACTCACCAAAAAACCGACTGGTGCTGCCATATTCTTCCTTGTATATTTTTTTTCCTGCCGGAAAAAGATAAGCCTGCAATCTGGAATAATAGTCAAATCTTCCCGTCAACACCCCTTCGTTGGTCAAGGCTGCCTCCAGGCCCACATTTTTATAGTAAACTGCATTCCTGGGACTGATGACCGGCAGGTCTATGGAACTACCCGGCTGCAGCTTGCTGTTCAGTACCGCAAATTTGATTAATGCTTCCGCGGTGATTTTGTGCCTGTCATTGAGCCGCCATGTGGATATGATCCCATTCTTTATGGAAAACATGACCGGAATCTTAAACTCCGGAGAAATCAGCCCTCCTGTACCTGACATGGCAAAGATATTCATAACAGGTGTCGGACAGGTGATGCCGTGGACAAAAGCAATGTTTCTTTTTTCTGACCCCATCCATTGCCACTTCACTTCTGCAGATGGTGCTACAAAAAACCACACCGGATGTGCCCTTAGGGATACTTTATCAGAAATACCGTACTCTGCATTTGAAAAGAGAGAATACCTCCATTGTTTTTTGAGCGGTTGTTCCGCTGTGTTTCCGAATTGTTTGAAACTATAATCCGGCTGAGTAAATACCATCCGGCTGATACACACCATGATGGTCAATATTACGACTATCTTTTTCATTTTAATTTTCTTTATTTATTTTACAATCCAGTAGGCCGTCACGGGTGCATGGTCGGATTGCCTTCTTAATTCCTGCCAGGCCTTATGCGAGCCCGGAACAAATGGTGTGCTGGCAAATAAATAATCCAGGGTCTTGTGCCAGAAGTTTTCAGGGTCCGCACAGGCAGTAAAATTGTCTGTTTGATTGTTTTTATAACTTTCGAGTGGTAGCGATGGATAGTACTTGCTGTACAACGGATTAAGCCAAGTAATCTCCGGTGTATAATAACTACCCTCCTTATGCATGGGGTCATCGCCCTCTCCGTGGTAGTGTTCGTCCTCACAGGCATCCTCAAGACAATAATCGGTCACATCGGAGTTGGGTGGGATAAGGTTGTAGTCACCGCCAGTTACCAACGGCAATCCCGTATGTACCAGTGAGTCGCAAATGCTAATATATCTGTTTAACTGTCTCTGCTTAGTGTCGTCGGTCGAAAAAGCGGACAGGTGGGTATTCACTGCATAAAAAGGTTTTCCCCCTGGCATATTCACCCGCACACTCATTACTGACTCCCTTACATAAAAATACCTGGTCAGTGCGTCTACATCACCTCGCAGTGGCAGAGGGTACATCTTTGCTTCGTCCATGGGCCACACTGATAAGATGGCATTGCCCTCATCCATCCTGCCTATACCATCGCTTGGGATAAACTGACTTTTCCAGTTTGTGGCATAATAACCATAGCCAAAATAGGTGCGGTCCATGATGTATTTCATCTGCTCGATATAAGCTGAGCGTTTGGATATTATGTCCACTTCCTGCAAGAGCAATACGTCGGGATGGATTCGGTTGATTTCGGCGATGACACGGTCCAGGTTGTATTCCACTTCCTTTTTATACAAAACAGTCCTTTCACCACAGGCATCACCAAACCACAGAATTTCTGTTCCGCAGCCAAATCTGATGTTCCACGTCATGACCTTTACCGTATCCTTTTTTTCGGCCGGCACAGCATCGGCTTTGGTATATGGCTCACCATCCCGTATTTCCGGGATGGTATCCACCAAAGGCTCACACGACCACATCATCAAAACCAAGGTCAAGCCAATAAATAATTTGCTGTTTTTAATAAAGAGAGTATTCATAGGATTAGTTTTATAATTCTAATTATCTAATGCCTATAAAATATATTCCTTACGGGCAGATTGATATGACCTGTGTCATTAAGGGAACTGATATGAGTCTATCTACCTTGAAATCAACTTAAAGCCTTGGACATCATCGTTAGTAAAATACACTTTGATGCCCTCGCTCAGTAACTTACAAAATCTTAAGCACACACTTTGGTGAAAAGAAAAGATTTCACATTGGGTGTCACAAGGCTCCAAATGAAGTAATATTTATTGTCCATTTAATATTTTTATGGCGGTTCTCCCATGTTTCATGGAGCCGATTTATTGTATTTTGGGGTAAGTCAGATACATTTAGTTTTTCTTCCAGAACTTCCGTTTCTATTTTTAAAATTTGGCTGGAGCTCGTCGCCGATCGTTTTTCAAAGATCGGTTCAGAGCCCGTGCTGGAATCTGCCGACATCTATGCAGAGCTCTCAGAGGTAAAAGATTATCTTCAGAGGCGTGCTCCCCGCAAGGTGGCATTTGATTTCAAACAGCCGGAATCCACCCATCAAGTCCGCATCAATCGCCACCTGTTTGCCTGGGTGGTCGAAAACCTTGTCCGCAACTCACTGGATGCCATGGACGGCCGTGGCACCATTTCGTGCGAAGTGTACAGACAGGGAGCGTATGTCTGCATCGGCTTGTCTGATACGGGCCACGGCTACTCCACCAAAAAACGGGGATGGGGACTGGGACTGTCTCTGGCCAGGAGGATCATTGAAGAATACCACAAGGGAAAAATATTTGTAAAGGGTTCACGGCCCAACGAACTCACTACCTTTACCATCATGCTGCCGGCAGGACCCAACGGGGAGTAGGAATATTGCCCACACACACTCTTTAATTTCTTATGAAGGTGTCGTCATAACTATGCACAAAACTGCTCTTATTATCATCAAAATTAAAAACCGACACAGACAGAGAATCATTTTCAAGAGACTTAATCTTCCATTTCCATTTTTGGACATTGGCATCAAAGACTGTTGGGTTGCCACCTATTTCGATGACTAACGGATCGCCCGTAAACCCGAGCTCCTGGGTATTTTCGTCCCAGTGGAATTTTCCGGTATCAGATTTTCTGAAAAACAACTCACCAGAGAGGTTAAATGAGTTGTCTGTATTCAGCCTAAACGTTTCCTGATAATATTTTTCAGTTGTTATGCCCGTTTCAAGGTCTGTAAAAGAAACTTTAAATGGCTCTGATTGTTGCCAAACTCCTATCAGTTCATCGAGTTTGACAGTGCGACTACGGATTACCGTCTCTTTTTCGCAGGATACGATTATTATAGATAATAAAATAGGTAAAAGCTGTTTCATTTATAAATTTTTATAAATTTTTTCACATATGACCTCAACGTATTTGGATGCAACAAATATAGCCTGAAATACTGATATTTCAAGCCAGTTGAAGCGTATTTTTGAAAAAAAGTCTACGTATTAAAAAATTGAATGCCGTCTGTCCATATTTGTCAGGTGGTTTTTGTGGTTTCAGGACGGGATAGTTAGCCCTCTGCTATAAATCTACCTTTACAAAAAGGTTGAGTATTAATAATGAAATTAAATTCTACAGATGCCAATTATAAACTGCTCATAATCTGATGTAAATCAGTATAATAAATAAAATACAAATTGAGTAAAAGGCCTTGATGATTTTTTTGTGAGTCAGATTAGATTATTTTATTTTATAAAATGATCTTTTCCTTATGAACTTCTCTGTCTTGTCCAATACAGAAACCACCATAGAATCGCCATTTATGTCATCAATCTGCCAGTAGTAATTATCTACATCATTCATAAAATCACCAACCGGCTCTCCGTATAATCTGATTCTGTTCAAGTCCTCATTAAACTCCCAACTTCCAGATGTTTTAGGTTCGCTAAAAATATCGGCTGCGATTTGTGACGGATGAGTGATAACGAAATCTGTACATCAAATCGCTTGTGTGTGCCTTGAATGGCAAATGTACGGCTAAAATGTTAGCTGTACAACTTGTTGGGAAACAAGTTATCTAGAGAGTGAAAGTCTCTCATACGCTGGTGTAACGCCCAGAA
>JAGVTV010000021.1 GCA_019136675.1 Bacteroidota bacterium | reverse complement strand
CTACTTTAATGAAGATTCGGACGTATATCTTAACGGTATGCTTATGAATGATCAGGATGACGGAAGGGTGTTGTGGACCGGCTGGTACGGGCTCAATGATGTGATGCGAAACCGGTCAAACCTGCTTAATCTGGCAGACAATGACTTTACATTCGGAGGCATAGGCGGTGCGTCGTTTGTGGACCTCAGGGCAAGCAGCCAGCGGGCACAGAAGGCAATCACCTACACCAATTCAAACAGGACTTTTCAACACAGGATAGGGGGTACCTGGTCTACCGGCATGATGAAAAACGGATGGGCATTCAGCGTAAGCGGATCACATACCTACGGGACTCAGGGCTTCATCAAGGGGACAGGCATTCAGGCGACAAGTTATTTTGTATCTGTAGACAGGAAAATAGGCAGCCGCCATATGCTCAATGCGGTCGTGTTTGGTAGTCCGCTCAGGAGGGGCCGCTCTACAGGCTCCGTACAGGAAATGTATGACCTGGCAGGTACCAATTTTTACAATCCCAACTGGGGCTATCAAAACGGTGAAGTCCGAAGTGCTCGGGAATACCTGATAAATCAGCCTGTGGCTATGCTCAGGCATGACTGGAAGATCAGCACCACGACCAATGTGCTTACTACTGTGGGTTATCAGTGGGGCAGATTTGGATCGACAAGGCTGGACTGGTACGATGCTCCCGATCCACGGCCTGATTATTACCGGAACCTGCCCAGCTATGCCACCACACAGGAGGCAAAAGATCTGGTGACAGCTTTTCTGACAGCCAATGAGGCCAACAGACAGCTTGACTGGCAATCACTGTACAATGCCAATGAAACACGCAATTATACCATCAGGGATGCCAATGGAATTCCTGGCAACAACGTAACCGGAAAACTGGCTGCCTATGTGCTCGAATCCGAAAATTATGACAACAGCAAGGCAAGCATCAATTCCGTATTAAATACTAAAATCGGCAGCAGGACATTTTTTACCGGCGGCATACAATATCTGCACGAAAAGGTACACTACTACAGAAAACTTGAGGATTTGCTCGGAGCTGACTTTTATATAGACTTCAATCGGTTTGCCCTCAGAGACTTTCCTGAAAATCCGGATGCCGGCCAAAATGACGTAAACAAACCTAACAGACTTCTTAAGGAAGGAGACGTCTACGGCCATAATTATGATATTGTGACCGGAAGAGGTTCGGCCTGGGGCCAGCTGGTCTTCAAAACCGACAGGTTTGACTATTTTGCCGCCATCTCACTGGCTACACAGTCTTTTTACAGGAATGGCTATACCAAAGTTGGACTTTTTCCCGATGATTCATACGGTAAGTCTGATGTACACAGGTTTACAAACCTGGGCACCAAAGGTGGTATCACCTATAAAATTGACGGCAGGAACTACATAGTGCTAAATGGCTCTTACAGGACGCGGGCCCCTTTTGCCAATGAGAGTTTTGTATCCCCAAGGGTGAGGGATCAGGTAGTTAACAATCTTGGTAATGAAAAAATAACAGCCTTCGACCTTTCATACCTGGCGAGATTTACCAGGCTGAAGGCAAGACTTACCGGATTTTACACATACTTCCAGAACAAGCTTTCCAGCGATGTATTTTATCATGAGGAATTCAGGACGTTTGTAAATTACATTCAGACCGGCATCAACAGAAAACACCTGGGTGTGGAGCTGGGCCTGGAATACAACCTTAATTCAAGAATTATTCTAAATGCCGCAGGCTCGGTAGGTGACTACTTTTATACAAGCAGGCCTGTTGCTTCCATATCCCGTGACAACAGTGCCGAGGACTTCGTGCAGGGCAGGACAATTTACATAAACAATTATTATTTTCCTGGCAGTCCGCAGGTGGCAGGTACCGTGGGCATCCGTTACTCCGGTGTAAAATTCTGGTGGGCAGGCCTTAATGTCAACGGTTTTGCCAAAAATTACCTTTCATTCAACCCCGACAGGCGGACAGCTGAGGCTGTGGCCAATGTGGATCCTGCTACAGAAACCGACCTCTACAATAAAATAATAGATGAGGAAAAGCTGCCGGATGCTATAACCGTGGATGCCTCTTTGGGCAAATCATTGAGGATGAAATCAGGTGCCTTAATCCGTATCAATCTCAATGTAGGAAATATTCTCAACAAAAGGAACTTTAAGACCGGTGGCTTCGAGCAACTGAGATACGATTTTGAAACAAACAATGTCGACAAGTTTCCGCCAAGGTATTTTTATTCATTCGGCATGAATTACAACCTGGGTGTAACTTATATTTTTCCGAGATAAAAAATGATTGATCAAAATTATTCTAAAAATATTAAAAATTTTATAATGAAATCCGTTTTTTCTAAAATATTATTCAGTTTTACATTTCTGGCTTCGGTGCTGGCCATTTCAGGATGTCTTAAAGGAGATTTTGATCAGCCACCCACAGGAGGTGTCGATCCCGCCATTTCAGCCGACAAGATCGTTACGCTCACTGAAGTGATGAATACCTTCTACACGGCAGGACAATATACGACCATAACCCTGGACAAGTATCTTAAAGCAGTGGTAGTGGCCGATGACAAATCAGGAAATTTTTACAAAACCATTATCGTCGAAGACGAAAACTCTGATCTGGGTATAGCCCTGCTCATTGATGAAAATGAGATCCATGCCACCCTGCCTGTGGGCCGCCGGGTCTTTGTCAAACTTAAGGACCTCACGATATCTGATTACAATGGCCTGCCTCAGATAGGAATGGGCATTGACAATTCAGGCACCTCGCCCAGACTCGGGTATATACCTTCTACACTTCTGACAGAAATCGTGGTGCCTGGGATGTTTAACATACTCGTGACACCCCGCGTAAAGAAGATCACAGAACTCTCATCCACTGACCTTAATACCCTCATCAAACTTGAAAACGTGCAGTTTGTATCTGCCGGCAGTGGTCAGACCTATGCCAATAATCTGGTGGATCCTCCCGTAACTATAAACCAGGATCTTACGGACTGCGACAACAACAAGATCATAGTCAGGAACAGCGGCTATGCTGATTTTGCCGGTGCCGTCATGCCTTCAAAAAACGGGAGTCTTACTGCTGTCTACAGCATATTCAGGTCAGACAAGCAGCTGTTTATCCGTGATACTACTGACGTGGCATTTACGCAGGACCGATGCGGAGGGAGCACAGGAAGCAGGATTACCATACAGTCTGTCAGGCAGGCTTTTGCCGGAGGTGCCACCAAAGCCCCTGCAGGTTTTGTGCAGGGGGTAGTCATCTCAGATGTGAGCAATGGAAACCTGGATTCAAAAAACATGGTCGTGCAGGACGGTGATTACGGGATTGTACTGAGGTTTAAGAATGCCATCACAGTGCCTGTAAACACCGAAATCAAGATGGATGTATCCGGGGCTACCCTGGAAGAGTTTAGCAAGCTGCTTCAGATCAACAATCTTGACAATACCAAGCTGGAGGTTTTAGGAGCAAAAACTGTTACTCCCAGGGTGCTTACCGTTTCACAAATAGACCTTTCTGTGCACGAATCCACACTTATCAAGATCAATGGTGCACAGCTCACGGGCGGTCCTACCTACGGAGCGACCACCGTCAAGGTCAAGGATGGTTCCGGTGATATCCAGCTCTATACCAGGTCTGCAGCATCATTTTCCGGACAAAATGTGGCTTCCGGTACAGTCAATGTCACCGCCATAGTTTCAGAATTTACGTCCGGCAGTCAGCTGTCTGTCCGCAATCTCAATGACATCGAAGGTGGCGGACCATGTGATGTAAACAATGCGGCCTCGGATTGTGACGGTGACGGCGTAGCCAACGGCACCGACTGTGCGCCTGAAAACAAGGATATTTATCCCGGTGGGCCCTGTGACGATGGTAATGCTGCTACTGTCAATGACAAATACGACAGTCAGTGTGTATGCAAGGGTTCGGCACCGGTGCCCGGATTGGAAGAGAACTTCAGCAGCCAGACCAACAATCAGGATATAAACCTCAACGGTTGGGTCAATGTTGCCGTAAAAGGTACCAGAAAGTGGCAGGGTAAGGTGTTCAGCGGAAATACTTATGCCCAAGCTACAGCATTTAACGACACCAATCCGCAGATGGAGACTTGGCTGATTACTCCGGCCGTCAATACCAATGATACGCCGACCCTATCATTTGAGACAGCCAAATCGTTTTGGGTACACGACGGACTCAGTGTCTGGGCTACTGCTAACTACACAGGCGACCCTGCCACCACCAGCTGGACTCAGGTCAACTGCAAGATAGCCGTACAATCAGATGCCGACAATACCTTCCTGCCTTCCGGCAATGTGGATCTTAAGCCTTTTGGACAGAATGTCAGAGTAGGGTTTAAGTACACCGGAGCTGGTGGTACTCTCACGTCGACCTACAGGATCGACAATGTCCAGATAAAGTAAAGCAAGCAGCACAAATATTTTTGTGCACGGAAAGGTCGTATGTCAGGGAAAAACCTTAATACCGCTTTAGCTATATTAACGTGGCTGGCCGTGACCTCATGTGGCAGATATATAAACAATGGTGGTGGTCAACAGATTTTTTTTCCTTCATCAGAATTTGGAAAGTGCTATGTGGAGTGCGGAGCTCCCCCGAGATTTGGTACAAACAACTTTGTATTACCGGTATATAAAGGTACTTCCGCCGCTGGTGAAACTTGTATCCTGGACACTGTCAGCTTTGTACTGGATCCCGCCTGCACGTATTGGGTCAAAAGAAGAGCAGCCAATTGTCCACCCGGCAGCAATGACTGTATGGTGTATTGCAAAAAAATAGATGATGCCACCGTGATGGATGTGGTGAAGGTCAGAGATACTTTTGCCTGCAAGTCATTCGAATTGAAAGCCTATGATAACAAAGTTTTATTTGAGTTGACGGACAAGAGAGTCTGGAAAAATGTGATTTGCGAGTCTAAAATGACCCGGGAACTCCTTGATAAGGTGTATGAAAAATTGGTAGTTTTTGGTTATTTTGTTGAAAATCAGATGCCCGGGTACAGTGGTGAGTATGATTTTGAAATGCAGAAGGCTTTGGTGCGTTTTCAAAGTGACCATAACCTGGAAATGGGAGGGCTTACCCCTGAAACCCTAATAAAACTTGATGTGAAACATTAAGGCACTTTTGTAGAGGTATTATGTCATCCGTTTCCGGAAAGGGCAGTACTTTTGCTTTTAAATTTTTTAAATATGATTTTCAGATCTTTGATTATCCCGATGTTAGGGGTACTTCTTTTTGCAGGGTGCCAGTCAAAAAAGGGGCTACTTTATACAGTTTTGCCGACGGCGGCCGATACCTTAAAATTTCCGCAGGAAAAACACCTCAAAAATGTCAGACAGCTAACCTTTGGTGGTGACAATGCAGAAGCATACTGGAGCTTTGACGATAAAAAAATAGTCTTTCAGGCCACCAATAAGATATGGGGTGCGGAGTGTGACCAGATTTATTACTTTGACCTCGGAAAGTGGGAAAGAAATGTGGCCGTGCCGCCACTCCTGAGTACAGGAAAGGGCCGGACAACCTGCAGTTTTTTTATGCCCGGAAACAAAAGTGTCGTGTACGCCTCGACACACGAAGCCAATGCCTCCTGTCCCCATGTGCCCGAACGAAGGACTGACGGCAAGTATGTGTGGCCCATATACGAGACATTTGATATCTACCACGGTGACCTTAAGGGTAATATTATTAAAAAGTTAACCAATACGCCGGGGTATGACGCAGAGGCCACTGTATCACCCAAAGGCGACAGAATAGTGTTTACCTCTTTGAGGTCAGGTGACCTGGAGCTTTACACCATGAAAATTGACGGATCTGATGTCAGACAAGTGACCAATCAGCTGGGCTATGACGGTGGAGCATTCTTCTCTCCTGACGGCACCAAACTGATATTCAGGGCATCCAGACCCAAGACAGAGGAGGACATCAGGGTGTACAAGGAACTGCTTGCTCAGGGCCAGGTCATGCCCACCAACATGGAATTGTATGTGTGCAATGTCGATGGTTCCGGTCTGAAGCAGCTGACCAATCTTGGCAAGGCCAACTGGGCTCCTTACTTCCACCCAAAGGGCAACAAAGTCATCTTTTCGTCCAACCATGCCGCTCCACGAGGTTATCAGTTTAACCTGTATATGATCAACCTTGATGGTACAGGACTTGAGCAGATTACCTTTGATAAGACCTTTGATTCCTTTCCGATGTTTTCCTATGACGGCAAAAAAATCATCTTTGCTTCCAACAGGAATAACAAAGGCACAAGAGATACAAACTTATTTATTGCTGATTGGGTAGATTAAGAAAAGAGGATAAAAAAAAGACCGATTCTCCCTACAGAACCGGTCCCGAGTAAACAATTTGCTTAATTAATTACTCAAAAACTCAATCTCGTCTATTATATATCCAAAATCGTGCCAAAGCCTGCTAAGAAGCGGTGAAATTGTCCACGTTTATTCAAAATAATAGCCCGGATTTACTGAGGCTTGAAAACAAAAAAGGCCGTGGAGATCTCCACGGCCTTTTTATAAACTTCAATTTTAATGCTGTTATTTCTTTATCATTTGGGTTACCCCGTCTGTAAATTCTGCAACGTTTTTTGTGTAACCGGTGCGTCCGAGGAGCTCTACACTAAACTGGTTGAGTTTTTCGTCCTTATTGAGGTTAAACACCCACACAGTAGGGAAGCCGGGGATTTCAAAGGCATTTTTAAGGCTTGCATTCTGAGCCATGATATTGTCGGGTAGTTTTTTCATTCTGGGAAAATCCACTTCCAGCAATACAACATTTTCTTTGGCCCAGCTCTGAAATTCAGGCTTACTGAAAACATCTGCCGTCAGCCTTTTGCACCAGATACACCAGTCACTCCCTGTAAAATTGGCCATAATAGGCTTGCCGGTAGATTTTGAAATGGCAAATGCTTCTTCCAGATTCACGAGCCAGCCCGGATTTTCGGCCTTGTATTCCAGGGTTTGCACAGCTGTTTCCTGTGTCTGCTGGCCCTGGGCGGTCATTCCGGAGGAGAGGGTGAGAAGTAAAAATAATGCTGATAAGAACTTGTTCATTAATGTTAATTTTAATTTGTAACGACAAAGATAATCAGGCAATTTCACAATTGAACAAAATAAGAAAAATTTAACTATTATCCAGCCCAGCTGCTATTGGCTCTAGCCGGCTAAACAGGAAGAATACCACATTAGACATCTACCCTTACAGACACAGGCAGAATGTCATGGATTGGTCCTAAGATACTTTTTCCAGATCGCCTTAAAGTTTTTTGCCATTTCCTTTGAAGTCTCAACATTGAACTGGATCACCTCATTTCCTTCTTCAAGGGCTGGCCCTGCACATGCTACACAATCATCTGATGACCCATTGTATATACCTATTTCCATCGTAAAAGGGATGAAATCAGATTCCGGAAGCAGCAGGAAGGTAGAAACCACTTCAGCTTCGCTGAGGTTATACATCTTCTTGTAAGCGTCAATGTTTTTGTGAATGCTTTTTGTGGCCGGAAC
>JAGVTV010000106.1 GCA_019136675.1 Bacteroidota bacterium | reverse complement strand
GGGCCTTGTGGCAAAACCAAATTAAGTGTCTGTGAAGGAGCTGTACCTGTGATGGAAGCTGAGGCGGTCTGACCAGATGCCACAGTCCCAATCGCCAATGAGTTTGCCGGGCCTGCGGGACCCTGTGGGCCTGCTGCTCCTGCGGGGCCTGTTGCTCCAGTGGCACCCTGCTGTCCTTGTGGTCCAGCCGGGCCTTGTGGGCCTGCTACTCCTGCTGGGCCTGCTGCTCCAGTGGCACCCTGCTGTCCCTGAGGTCCCGCGGGGCCTTGACTGCCAGTAGCCCCTTGAGGGCCTTGAGGGCCTGCAGGCCCCTGGATCTGTCCTACTGCAGTCCATGTGCTGCCACTCCATACATATCCAGTGCCATTATTTTGAGCTATAAACATATCTCCTATGCTTCCATTGTAGTTTGGGTTTAAGTTTGCAGCTGATGGTACGGTACCTACGATATTCACTCCTGTGCCTGCAGGGCCTTGAGGGCCTTGTGGACCGGACGGACCTTGGGGCCCGGCCTGACCTTCAGGACCTTGTGGTCCTGCTGGGCCTTGCAATCCCTGTGGGCCCGGTGCACCGGCCTGACCTTGTGGTCCCGCGGGGCCTGCAAATATTGAATTATTGATCTGTGATGTAGCTATTTCGTTGTATGTCCCATTTGGACCATCCGCACACTCCACTCTGAGATACTTTGAGCCTGAAGCCCAGTTGATTGATCCAAATAAACCGGTTATAGGTGTACCGGTTCCTACAGTCGCATTTAGCCATCCATACGAATCAGTTCTGGCTGTCTGTGTCTCCACGTATAATAGCTGACCACTGGCAGATGACTCTAACACAGAAAATCTCAGATAAACGTTAATATCTGCCTGTGGTGCACCGGAAGAATTTCTGACTATGGACTGATAACTAAACCCCGATTGTGCATGTATGCAGAATGAAGTCAGGATTATAAATAAAAAAGATAAGATCGTTTTCATTTTTTTTAAAATTGATTTTAGAATTAATTAATTTTTATAAACTTTTTAATTTGTCGGTTTTTCCCCTCTTGCCATATTATTACGAAGTACAAGCCGGGTGTAAAAGTTGATACATCGATGGTGGCCCTGCTGTCTATATTCTTACGAATACCTGTAGACTGTCCTGTTGCATTTACCAATTCGACCATGAGTGTTCCTTTTTGAACACCCGGATCAATCTCAAGGTAGTCAAGGACAGGATTGGGATTAATAGTTACTTGTCCTGCTCCGATGTCATAGGTTGAGGTTGTTTGGTTACCACCAGTCAAAGGAGGTGTAAAAAAGAGATTGCCACATGATCCATAAGTTTGGACCAGTCCTCCAATACTCCCCTGAAAATAGAGGTTGTTACAGTCTCCGGCTTGATAGGACGAAGACTGCACAGATGCATGATTGCATTGTGCTGATATTGATCTCAGAGATAACAACAGCACCGCCATTAAAAAACAAAGGGTGATTTTCATTTTCATTATAAAATTATTTTAATGCAAACTTATAGCTCCCTGAGTCTTTAGTCAAATTATCCTTGTCACAAGATCTTGTGATTTTTATAGCTTATGCATTGCATTTGTTCATTTTGCCACAGATGTATTTTCGTGGTTACATACATTTTGCCTCCCGTAAAATATGGAAATGACTCTTACACGGCAATTGCTGAATAGTTACTATTGAATTGATTTTTGCTGATAGGGAATTGTGGTTTCAGCCGTGCCTTCAAGAGACCTGGTATCACTAAAAACCAATAAATCAGTTGATCATTGACAATCAGGTTTTTCCCCACTTATCCCGGGAATAATTTATTCACTTTATGGCTCAAGGTAGCAAATCAGACTGTAGCTTTATTTTTTAATCTTATTGATTGCCTCGATGGCCGAATGAACTTCAAGTTTGTGATATATTCTTTTTAAATGTGTAAGAATCGTGTTATTTGTTAAAAACAGCTTTTCTGCGATCATTTTTGATGAATATCCGTCGGCCAGCAGTTTGAGTACTTCTTGTTCACGTTCAGATAATTTATCGAGCCATTCGTTTTTATTGCTGGTTGGCTTTGCATGGAATTCAAGAATTCTTCTTGCCACATAAGGTGATAAAGGAGCACCGCCTTCATGTACAGTGTGTATAGCCTGGATAATTTCATGCAGGCCGGAATTTTTTAAGAGATAACCGGCCGCACCGGACTGAATAGCTTCAAGTATTTTTTCATTTTCTTCAAATACAGTGAGCATCAATACATTGACAGAAGGAAATATGGGTCGAATATTCTGCAATCCCTTGATGCCGTTTACTACAGGCATATCTATATCCATCAAAATGACATCGGGCAATGATTGATAACAATTTTCCACTATGGAAATACAATTTTCATAAGCTCCTAACAATCGGAAATCCTCCTGACTTGCGATAAGTTCCATCAGCACTTTCCTGAGCTTGGCATTATCTTCGTAAATAGAGATTTTGATCATGGCATTTTATTTTAGGGGTATTTTTATTACATATTTTACTCCTTGTGCAGGAGCTGCAAATACATCTATGGTGCCACCGCAATCCCGAATCCGCATTTTAATATTAACGAGGCCATTTCCTGTTGTAGCGGCTGAAGGATTATATCCAATACCATCGTCTGCAATGGTTAAAATAATTTCTTTTGCTTCTGCCATTATAGTGATCCAGACCTTGTTTGCTTGAGAATATTTCCCACAATTATTTATGATTTCCTTGAGAGCAAGATAACATTGTTTTCGTGTATTGACATCGACCTTGATAGAGCTCAGATCATCTTTATGCCAGATGACTTCCATACCTTTCTTTTCAAGTAGGTCTACGGCGAGCTTTCTTATCCTGGCTACCAGATCTTCCAAATGGTCAAATTGTGACTGGGTAAGCCAAACGATGTCTGACATATTATCTAAGACCACTTTTATTTCCTCAGATATCACTTTGAAAGTATTCTTGTCGGCTTCAGTTTTTTTAATCATCTCTAGCTCGCTTATGAGTTTGATGTGCATCAGATTACTGCCCAGATCATCATGCAGATCTTTTGATATGTTGTCTCTGATTTTAGTCAGGTTTTGCCTGTGTTGATCTTTCAACTTGAAATAATAAAATACAGTTAACGCAAAGCTAAGTGCGGATAAGGTGACAAACCACCAACTTTGGTAAAATGGTGGCAACACCTTTATGATAATTTCTTTTAAATGAGCTTCTCTACCATAAAAGTTTTTGCCAGAGATTTTGACATGGTATGTACCTGCCGGGAGTTTATCAAATTTGAGGGTATTACCATCCAAGGTATATTTTTTTTCCTCATTGATACTGTATTCGTACGTGTTTGTATTACTGTTGGTATATTGCAACAAAGAGACATCAATATGAATCGGAAAATCCTTATGTGACACCACAATTTTTCCACCACTATATTGCAGGGGTTTGTTGTCTATACTAAAATGACTGATTATCAGTGACTTTGGGTTTTGTTCTTTTATTTTATTGACGTCAATCAGTTCGAAGCCTTTATTGATTCCTGTGTAAAGAATACCGGTGTTGGGAGACATTGTAGTATAGGCACGTGTCATGCTAAGAGCACTATTGTAGTAGGTCACATGTTGATGATAATCGTACTTAGGGATATATTGGGTTAAACCAAATTCATGGTTGTACCAGACCCTGCCATCGTAGCTTTCTTCAAAATTATAAATACTTTCGTTGGTGAGGCCGTTTTCGCTATTGAAATATCTAACTTTACTACAATCCAGGTCAGTGTTTAATATTGCAACTCCATTGTATGAACCAATAAATACCTGATCTTCTTTATTGACAATCATAAACTCCATTTTGGTGATTTTGTCAAATGCAGGACAATCTTTTTTAGATAAAGAAGTGATGGCATGAGTCACCGGATTGTACTTCACGACATTGGCAGTAATACTATGAGAGTCAGAAGCTTTTGCCAGGATGATATTTCCTTCCTTATCTTCATCCACCATGCGTATATATCGGAAATCGTTTTTCCTTAGAAATTGATTTAGCTCTTTATATTCTGCAATCATATTATCGGAAGTCATTTTGTAAAGTCCGTCGTAGGTACAAATAAGTATGTCACCATCCTTATTTTCGAAAATATTTACCGCCCATGTTTTATGATGATAAAAATGACTCCCGGGAGGTATAACGATAATATCTTTGGCGATGTCATAAACCATCAATCCAAACTCTTTTGTCATATACCACAGCCTGTTTTGATTATCAATAACTAAATTAAATACACCCAAATCAGTTCGTTTGCCAAATTTCTTAATTTTGGGAGGTAGAGGGATTTCCTTTTTATTGATCAGATCATATCGATACAATTCTTTATAATAAATTTGAATCCATACTATACTGTCTTTTTTGTTATTATTTCTTTCGAAAGTGAAGGCTCCGGGGCTATAACTACCATCCTTATTTTGTAAAAATGATATTAAATGGGAACTTACAAATTGTTTGTTAAAATCCAGACGAAAAAGCCCTTCGCCCCCACATATCCATAGGCCACCCTGATCATCATACATAAAATTGTTGACAGCACCTCTGATGCCATCATGGGCGGCTATATCATCTGTTCTGTATGGTGTATACTTGTGGGTATCAAGATCAAAAGTATATAATCCAACCAGTGTTCCAACCCAAAGTTTATTTGAATCCTTGTCCTTGTGTAAAGACAAAACACCATTGTGTTCTTTTTCAGGATTACTAAAAGGAATCTTTTCTGGAATAATTTGATTGATGGGATCATACAGGATTATTCCTTTGTTCCAGGTACTGATATATATATGCTTTTCATCTTTGACATACAACTCAAACCCACCTAAATAATCACCTCCCAGCGAGGTTTTCATGAGATTATGGAAAGTCAGTTTGCCGCTTTTGATATCGTAAATGATTAAGCCTGTATCATTGGCACCATAGACTTTATCATTATAAACAACCAGGTCTCTCAGGTAGTTATCATATAGTGAATCCGGATTAGGTACTTGTATCAATTTTCGCTCCCCATCATTACAATAATACAGGCCATCTGCACATGCTACCCACATCTTTTTGTTTTTGCCATCATATCTTAATGAGTATGGATGGTATGCGGCAGTAGTATCCATAGTTTGTTTTCTCAACAATTCGAAGGATTCTGTTTTAGGGTCAAAAATCTGGAGTTCCGGACCAGCCATGAGCCAAATCTTGTCTTCCGGGTCTTTTTCCATAAACACACAATACGAAGCCTGGAGTGCTTTTGGATTACTTTTGTCTTCACGATAGTACTTAAACTGATGGCCGTTGTATCTCACTAATCCGTTTTCATTAGTGATATAAATGTATCCTGTTTTGTCCTGAATGACATCCCTGCTGCTTTTGGCATTGTAGCCTTCAGGTAGTCTATAATGGTCAAAGTAATAATTAGGAGTATTCCCCTGAGCTTTGCATGGCGATGCAAGCAATAAACATGCTAAAAACATTCCACATATCAAAGATTGGAAAAAAATACCACTAAATTTATTTTTAAAGCTAACCACTTCTAAAATTGTAATCTATCGTAACCCAAGAATCAGATACAAAACTATATAAACCAGATATAAAAAAAAACTTACAGATGCTAATATTATTGCAGGTACAGTCACATAGATAAGTAAATCAGCCTGAGTATTCCATAAAACAAATGCCAAAGCAAAATTTACGGTAAAACTTATAAGCACCCAATAAATATATTTTTTTGTTTCCTTTTTGATATGAAGTCTTTTTATCCTCCACGTTATGACTCCTTGTACGATCAGTATTATACCGATACATTTGACCCATGATAACATGATGAGCTGTGGATTGTACGGCTGGGCATTAAACTCTGTATGGTAGATTCGGGTGTAATCTTGTACCAGATACTCAGACGGGAGGTGGGATATCCCTATGATTACCAATGTAAATGGCAGCAATAATTGGGTAAAGTGAAGTGTTTCTTTTATCCACAATAGCCACAACTGATGCTTGTTATATAGTTTGTACATTACTTAGATTGTGGTGTGACAATAAAAAATTTTTAGTTTGCAAAAAGTGATTTTTTATCCCTGCTTACCGGCACTTCCTCTTTATTGGTCAATAACAATGTCCACCCTTCAATATTTTTATTAAGATGTGTGACATGACTGATATTGACACAGTAGCCCCGATGTATCCTGAAAAAAATATGTGATGGCAACTCCGCTTCAATCTCCTTGAGTGTTTTGGATAGTAAGAATTTTTGTCCCTGTACTAAGTAAATTTCTGAATAGTTGCTCTCTGCTTTGATGTATAAGATTTCCTCAGGATGAATATATCTGGTACACCCTGGCAGGGAAATGATGATTTTTCCTAACGCTTTCATAGCCTGCATAAAAGAAACCTCTGGGCGAACAATCACCGCTTCGTTGATTGGCTGCGTTATTGTTTTAAGTGCTCTCATGGTTTGTTTTTTATTGATTATTTTTTAAGGTGATTACCATTTATGATGTATCTGTGAATAATGCAAGAACGTTTTGGTTAGGTATCAATTTGCCAATCTAATTATTATGTTCGCTGTCACAAAATTATAGCGAAAAAAAGCTAAAATCAAAATTGGATTGTCACAAGATCTTGTGATATTTTTGATGAGGTGATTACGCAGAGCGTGACAAGTTGTAGCGATGAGATGATTTACCATCGCAATATTACCATACCATTTCCTGCTGTACCATGGTATGCCAAAAACGAAGCTCCAGCTCAGATTGGGTAGTGGGAAACTGAGTCACTTTAGATCCATTTTGTGCTGCGATTTGCAGTAAATCAAGCGGGTCTCCTTTTTGGTAAGGAATGAGTATGCGGGTATTGTCAGCCCTTTCAGGAGATACAACATACAACACCGGTGATTCAAATACCGTAGTGCTACCATTATATTTTGCTCCACTGGAGGTTAGCAACAAGAACATTTGTTCTGACCATCTATAAAATGAACAGTTGTTTTCTGGGTCAAATGTAACATTATTGGCCGAATTCACAAAGCCATTTTCAGTCACTTTAACTCCTGCAAACCATGATGCAAAAGATGCATCATCTATATTGCAGGAGTCGAGGACATCTTGTGGCAATGAATACTGGGGTAATTTGGCATTAAGTAATACCGCATTACTCGATGTAGTTGGTTTTGTATCTTTGCAATTCATAATTACAACTATAGTAAATACTGCTGCAAAAAAGGTGTAGATAAGTGGCGATTTCATTTTTAATTGTTTTGAATATAATATTAATTCATTGATGGTGGTAGATATCGATAAATCGAATAATTTTGTTACTAGTAGTGATTATGAAGCAAGCAAAGTTAATGCATACTTTATTGATTTTGGCATAGCATTGAATTTCTAAAGAGTATAGGAATAAGTTCAAGTAAATCGGCTAAGCACATGACAAAAATTTAAAAATAAGGTTAAATCTCTTAGTTAAACCATTAAGCAACACGTTTAGCATTTCATCTAATCCAGCTTTAAAAATACTCAATTTTGGTCTTCC
>JAGVTV010000061.1 GCA_019136675.1 Bacteroidota bacterium | reverse complement strand
GCATCACACGTACCATCATTATCTGTATCCTGCAAGATTCCTGCACATTTGCACTGAGAGTTTATGGCATCATTGGTCGTGCAAGCATCCTGGTCATCGCACGGAGTGTTGATATAGTTGTTATATTCAGTACAATAGCCTACATCCATGCAGTCGCTCAACTTATAATATCCATCAGTTATGGGATTTTGTGTTTGGATAAAATATAAATCATTTTGCAGGTCTTGCGGGAAGGGTTGGTTCTGAAAAAATAGAGTTGTCAGATCTATGATATTGGTTCCCTGCTCAAACACATATTGAAGTTTTTGATGAATCTCCGGATTTTGCTGAGCCGCTGTTGAGATGTTATTAAAGTCGAACTCTGCCAGATACTGACTTACTAAGTTTTTTGGAAATAATTCATCGTTTCCAATGTCAAAAACAGCATGCCCACCTTTGCAATTTATGAATGCTTTGAATGGAACCTGGCTAACTGAGAAGAATTCTCTGACGTCGGTCGGGCCTGCACAATAAAGTGACGTATCTGGAGTAAAGTTAAGCCAATCCGTTTTATAAGAAACTTCTGTATCCATCAGGCCATGAAAATGAATGACCCGAGGGTCATTTGGACTAATCAAATTTCCATAAGGATTGTAATTTTTATTTGAAATGATGGGGTAACTAATTGACCAAAGAGAAATGCCTTTGATCGTAAAAGTTGCAGCCCTCATCATGTTGTTTAAAAATCTGTCCCTATCTCCGAGTTTGTTGAATGGCTTTTTTAATGTACCGTCAGTATTAATATAGTCAGATGTTTGACCAAGGCCTAAATTCATGCTCATGAAAGCCCCATAACTCTGCCCCATTAGATAAAATTCATTTGAATTAACACCATAAGTGTCAGAATGAAATGAGAGGTACTTTGCCGCAGCAGTGGCGACCTGAACCCCAAGATATGTAGAAGCTAAATAACCTTCATTGGGATACACGTTATTGTTAACACCTTTATTTATCAGGTATAACAGTTGATCCTGCGTATTTATATTGGGATTTTCATAATAGGCCACCACATAACCTTTCATAGCATATTGCGAGATGCCGGTGAGGAAACTCACTTCAGAATCATTAGTGGGTCTGCCACCGATTGTAGCTAAAACTACGGGCTTTGAGTTATTACCTGTATTTAGTGGCTCGACTATGACCATTTTTAAGTTCTGGATAAACGTCCCGAAAATTCCTGTATTATAGATTGCAAATTTAACCCTGCTGATTCTGAAGTTTCCTTCTTCAATTGTGTTTCCATTTTTTGAAACTGTGGACATAAGCAGGGATAATCTCATATTGGAATAAAAATCTGATTGGAAGTCATTAAGACCTTGATTTGAAGGTGTTTCCGGGATAATAAAGTATTTTTTATTAGTGGAGATGTAGTTGTCATTATTGGATGAAATATAGGTTCTTTGGCCAACTAAATAACTAATGGTCAATAGGATTAATGAAACAATTGACATAAAATGTCTTGTCAGTCTTACCAATATCATGTGTGAAAAATAGCTGCTCATTTATTTACTTTTCAAATTAAACATCATCTTAATTGTCAAAATTGTTTGGTACAAATATTACCATATAAAAATAGGCGGTGCCTGAGTTATTGATGAAAAAAAATAGAAAAAAGGTAAGGCAATATACCAGTAGTGTACAATATACCCTTTATCAGCCTGTTTATGTAGTATTTTCTTACAAACTCATCCAGATTGCCGATAAGCTGGTCATAGTTGCTGCTTTTTACACTCATCCTATATTACTTCTTGTTGCTTCGGTTATCGATAAAGCCTCATCTGCCTGTAAAATAAACCTCTTAAACACCAAAAAACCGTTAACTTTCAAAACCCGGCATACAGGGGCTTAAAAAAAATTAAAGGTAGCATATTTTTTAAAATATGTCAAGGGGATTTTGCAAATGCTTCATCTGCTTTGCTTCAAATCGACCTTTTTCAACTTATGATCTCCGTCTCAAACAGGTTTGCAGGTACTGCCTTCCGTGGTTGTGTTTACTTTTCTTTATCCATTATTGGTCAAGGTCCTGTACATTCCAATCAAGATGTAATGCCTCAATGATTTCGTATTGAAATCGGTGTTCTTGAATTCTTCCGTAAGGCCGTAATAAAATTTGTATTGAGGACTAAGGGTCCAGTTGGCCGGCATAAGGAAGTCATAGCCGATTTTTCCGCAAACTCCGAAGAAAAAGCCTTTATGAATGGAATAAGGGTAATCGGTCAAATTTTTGCTAAAGCTATCAGGTCCTATCCTCCATGCCTTGTAACCGCTGGTGCGGTCATATATTCTGATTCTGGCTTCTCCACCCAGGCTCAGGTCTACCCGCTTAAGGATTTTGAAATTTACAGGTAGAAATCCTACACCAAAGGTCGTTTTTTCAACTTCTGCATAAATAGAAGTGCTACCCCCCAGGCCATAAAAACCGTTGTCAATGGTACCGCGGTAATTGTCAATAAATACAGAAAATCTCATTGGGGACCAATTTTCCTGGCAGCTTTTAAATGTAACTCCCAGGCAATATCCGAATCCAGGTTTGTTAGCAGTCAATACATGTGAGTCCTTGTCTCCCGACTCAAAATATTTATTGTAATTTGCTCCCACCCAAACCTCTGTATTCTGAGTGAATGATACAGAAGCTATGAGAGAATAAACAAATATTAAACAGATTGATTTCATAAGTCAGCATTTGTACATCAAAGCTATCAAAAACCTGACTTAAACCAAACTTTAATATGCACGTAGTCGGGCAAAACAGGTTTTTTACATAAATCATCAACTAAAACAGGGGGTTAGAGATTCATTGGCACTTCCATCAGGAGCACTTCGGCACCCTGTGAGTCTGCTTTTAAATCCAAACTTGTTGTACCCCACAGTCCCAGACCGTCTCTCCGGGTGAGTGCCTGCCCGTTGATGGTGATGTCGCCAATTATTACAAAGGCATATACTCCGTTTGCGGTATCTTTCAGGTGGTATTTTTCAGTATGGCCCTGATCAAACGATCCCAGGTGAAACCATGCGTTCTGGTGAATCCACACACCCTCGTCATCAGCGTTGGGTGTGTCAGTCTGCCCCGTCTTTTACTGCTTCATTTATACAGAGGTCCGCAACTTTTTTACCCTGTAGCAAACCTGCCTCACAGTCAAATCTGAAGTGGATACCGCCGTAGATCCTGGAATCGGATGCTTCTTTGGCCCATTGGTCCACCTGGTTCTTTTCAGCTGGAAACATATAGGTCAGCACTGCCGCTGCAGCAGCCGAAAATGTACTGTGGCCTGATGTATAGGACGGGAAATTGGGTGTGCCTAATATTGTCTTAAACTGGTCAATCAGCTGGATAGGTCGTGGGTAATGGTAGTAATACTTGGCATCCCAGCAACTGATGCCCGCATCGTGGATCGCCATATTCATGTAAGCATATACCCGGGCAGAGCGTATGGGGTTGAGCTTGTATTTGACGATAAAATCTGTGGCAAACCTGTTCCAGTGACCCGGCGGAGTATAGGTGCCCAGTCCGTCAGACCACCAGTTGGCGATTTTTCTTTGCTCGTGGGTCAGGTTATTTTGGATTTGCACCAGTTCGTCGGCCGCTTTTTTAAATTCCTCAGAATTTGGATGGGGTGGTGGAAGTGGCCGGATGGTGGTAATATCCGGGATATTCCAGGTTTTCAGCTTGCCATAAAAAGGGGCAATGCCGACCGGTCTCTGCGGGGTTTCCATATTTGTCCATTGCCATCCAAACTTGCTGAAGGCAGCATTTGCAATAGAGTCAGAGACTGCCTTGGGGGTTTGTGCCTTGGACATTCCGTCAGTGGAAGCTCTTTTCAGGAAGATTTTTGCAATACCTCTTCCCAGAGAGTCTCCTGCGATTATATCACTTTCGGCATTTACACCGGAGGCTACCAGGCTTTTCTTGAGTTCTTCTGATTTACTTTTTAAATATTCCTTTTCGAGAGGGAACATGGCTGAAAGGATCTCCCTGGATATGGCTCCGATAACTGCTCCGTCTGATGGGTAAGACGGAAGGCTTCCGTGGTCATACAGAGGCCTGATGGCAGAATCAGTAAGGTGGGGTGCCGGCCTGTTGTATTTATATTTATAGTGCCAGGCTGCTATCATGCCGTCAAACTGGGCCGCACTCATATAGGCCAGTGCCCTGGCTGTGTAGGGAGGATGGGCAAAGGGGAAATAAGGATACACCCCGGGTTGTGCGGGATTTGGGGCAGGATAGGTACCGTCCGCATTGGGAGCCGGTGTCAGATTGTACTTCGCCGCCAGTTCCCGTGCTATTTCATTCCAACGAAGGATGGGATTTGATCCCCAGTAACCGTTGGCAGGGTCGCCTTCCTTAATGGCATTCTTAATGTTTTCCAATTCGGTTTTATAAGCTGCTGAGCTGATATCTTCCGGCTGCGGTATAGCTATTTGGTCTGCAGAGGCAAGCAATACAGGTTTCCAGGTACCTCCCTTACTGTCCGGGTTGTCAAAGGTATAGTTGTCATATCTTATGCCTGTGGGCAGGTCCTTGTCGCATGACAGAAACGTCCCGAAAACAAAGATGACTGCGATGATCCTATATATCTTCATGTTGAAAACTGGCTTTTAAAGTGTTTGTTTTTTAGTAAAAAACTGATACGTCATTCCTGCAGTGACCATGGTAGATCTTCCAACATTGCGGCCATTGATCACCTGGCCATAGTTGGCAAATATACTCCACCCTTTGATCAGTTCGGGGTAAACTCTTGCGTACAGGCTGGCAGATTGGAAGTTCATCCTGTTGGTGGGCTGAGGGGCATTTTGTCTCCTGATGTCGTCACCAGAAAGAGAGTTTTGATGCAGGTAATAACATTCAAGCTGCAGTCGGTGGTCAAACAGGAAGGCCCCGAGAGCCGCGTCAATTGATAAAGCATCGGGCACATCCATGATGTCGGTATAATATCCTTTGTCAGCGTAATAGTAATCCCTCTCTGCCCGGGTGGTTGTGCGGTGCATATAGCCGGTAGTGCCTCTGAAGTATATGTTGGTCTTGTGTCTGGCCTCCAGGATCATACGTCCGCTGTATTCGGAGGTACCGAGTCCCAGGCTGAACGGCATGTAATCCGAAAGGTAGGAGGATACCGGTACACTATAACCCACTGTACCCAGGATATTCCATTGGAAACCCATGCTTTCCCTGAGCAGAAAACTATACTTGAGGGCCAAGGAGAGGTCCTGAATACCTTTTGCCCCTTTCATCTGTCCGCCTGAAGCACTGGTCCTTATATATGGCAGATTAACAAAAGCATTCAACCGGTCTGTGATGCCGTAACCGAGCATCAGGCTGTATGTATTCCGGGTGAGCTGGCCGATATTCTGGTTTTCCCTGAGCAGAGAACCCTCCCAGTACTTGTTCCATGTATCATGGGTATAAAATGGTGCGATGCAGATCTCTTTGCCTTTCATCAGAAGAGCATCGGCAGGAGTTTGGGCATACACACCTGAGGCGAGCAGACATACCAAGGCACATCCTGTGGCAATTGTCCTCCGGCAATGCATGATACTTGAAATGTTCATAAATTTATTTTACACCTGAATGATCAGCAGGGATTAAAACGGGCATGGCAATATAGGGGCAAATATAATGTCTTACTCTTATTATCGAAGGTATCCGCGGGACTTTATTTGATTATGGCAGAAAATAAACCGTGATTTGGCTAATGTTTGTGCAGCATGGATGAAGAAAAAATTCGGGTAGGGACTCTTTTGGCTGGCAAATTCATTCACTGTACGTAACCTATGTTACGCATAGGCCTATTTATAGCTTTGATCATATTATCCTATGATAATTGTCACTTTTTGCAGATTATTCCAGCCATAATTTTGGGTTGTAATTCATAAGAAATGAAAAAAGTAGTAATCATAGGAGCAGGTACTGGAGGTACCATGATGGCTCACCATCTCCGCAAAGACCTCGACAAAAGCAATAGGTCCGTTACCATTATTGACGAACGCAAAGAGCATTATTACCAGCCGGGATTTCTTTTCCTGCCTTTTGATCAGTATAAGCCGGAAGATATTGTCAAACCGATAGCCGACCTCATACCTGAAGGTGTGGAATTTATCAATACGGCTGCCTCACGTATCGAGGCTGAAAAACATCAGGTCTTGCTGCAAAATGGCAGTACCCTGCCTTATGACATCCTGATCGTAGCTACCGGCACCGAAGTAGCTCCGGAAGAAATTGATGGTATGGCAGGAGAGGAATGGGGTAAAAGTGTCTTTACTTTTTACACATTTGAGGGCTCCAAAGCCTTGCGGGACAAACTTCGGGACTGGCAGGGCGGCAAATTGGTAGTACATATTACCGAAATGCCCATAAAATGTCCGGTTGCACCACTGGAGTTTGCATTCCTCGCAGATAGTTTCTTTAAGGACAAAAAAATGAGGGACAAGGTAGACATCACCTATGTGACACCTCTGAGTGGTGCTTTTACCAAGCCAAAAGCAACTGCCACCCTGGAATACCTCCTGAAGGAAAAAAACATCAGGATCGAGCCTGACTTTGCCATCGAATCCGTAGACAATGAAGAGAAGGTGATCAGGGATTATGGAGGCAGGTCTGTCCCGTTTGACCTGTTGGTGACAGTGCCGACCAATAAAGGACGAGAGGTAGTGGAGATCTCCGGCCTGGGTGATGACCTTAATTTCATTCCTACCGACAAAGGCACACTTCAATCCAAAAAACACCCCGACATCTTTGTGATTGGAGATGCCACCAATATACCTACCTCAAAAGCAGGTTCCGTGGTACATTTTGAGGCAGAGATCCTCACAGACAACATTCTCAGCTATATCAAGGGTAAAGAGATGAAAAAGGAATTTGACGGCCATGCCAATTGTTTTATTGAGACGGGAGAAGGCAAAGCTTTGCTCATCGACTTTAACTATGACCACGAGCCAGTTACTGGTACATTTCCCATTGCCGGGATTGGCCCTCTGAGGCTTCTTAAGGAATCCAGGTTCAACCATTTTGGAAAACTAGCCTTCCGTTGGATATACTGGAACATGCTGCTCAAGGCAAGGCCTATACCCTTTGTCAGTGCCAGGATGAACCTCGCTGGCAAAGATTTTTAGAAAATTCATTTTTAACAATAAAATATAAATTATAATATGGACAAATTAATAGCAGGTAAAACCATCTCTGTAACTGAAGAGGGTTTTATGACAGATTTCAGCCAATGGGACAAAAGCATAGCCGAAGCTATAGCGGCCGAAAATGATATTTCCCTGACTCCAAGGCACTGGGAGGTGATTGATTACATTCAAAATGAATTTAAAAATGATATACCCCTTAGCATACGGAAAATAGGTAAAAGCGGCGTGCTGGACATCAAGGAATTCTATCAGCTTTTTCCGATGGCTCCCCTAAAGACAGCAACCAAAATAGCCGGTATTCCCAAGCCAGTCAGTTGCATCTGATAAAAATTCTTTAATAAATAAATAAGAAATAAAATGGAAGATAATGGTAAAATCCACAAGATGATGATCATCTTGTCCAAAGCAACGCTCGAAAACGTATATGCATGTTTTGTTCTGGCAAACGGTGCCAGGATGGAAGGTATTGAAGC
>JAGVTV010000200.1 GCA_019136675.1 Bacteroidota bacterium | reverse complement strand
GTCAAGCTGGCACAATTTCTTACTTTCCAGATATTTTGCATTGTTTACCTCCGAAGTATAATTATAAAAACTTATGAAATAGGTATGTATCTCATAAAAATCGTCTCTTAAATGGTTACAAACAAATTCATCCAATATCTTTTCGTTTTCACTGGTATTCCACCAGTTTTTGACTAAATATGCTTCTTGAATAGATTGATAACCATCAATACGCTCATAACTAGCTGCCGGAAATTTTTCGACTTCTATCGGGTCGCAGGAGGCAAGGAGGGTCATTAAAACCAAAAAAATGCCGATTTTATTTACACTACTCATTATATTTTTCCTTTGATTTTAAAAAGTAAAGGCCTAAATCCGGCGATACCATACACAGCAGCTATATCAGAAGTCTGCCATCAATGTCTCCTGAACAGCTAAAGGAATTTAAAATCCCTAAAGCCCCTTCACTGCCGCCGGGTGCACCCATAGGCTGCTCAGACATGCATTGACCGGCATCATTTTGAGTTTTCGGCTTTGACAAAGTCCAGAGACACTGCATTTATACAGTACCGAAGTCCCGTAGGGTCAGGGCCATCGTCAAAGACATGTCCCAGATGTCCGCCGCATCTTGCACAGGTGAGTTCTGTCCTCGGATACCCCAATTCGTAATCGGTGGTTTTTGCCACAGCTGCAGGATCGTCTACATCATAAAAACTGGGCCAGCCTGTCCCGCTGTCAAATTTATGTCTGGATCGGAACAGTGGCATTCCGCATCCGCGGCAGGTATAAAGGCCATCATTTTTATTATCCAGCAGATCACCGGTAAAGGCCCGTTCTGTACCCTTTTTCCTGAGTACATAAAACTCCATGTCATTAAGCCTGGACTTCCATTCTGGTTCAGTAAAAACAATTTTACGGATGGTATCTCCCCTCTTGTTTATAAAATAGTCAGAAGACAACGCATCCTGATTTGAACCCTGAAGGACATTACCTTTTTTTGACTGACAGGATACTGCCAGCATTGTAGCCAGCAATAGACCAATACTGATAAAAAATTTTATTGACATACTACTTCAAATATTTAGTCCTCGCCTTTCAGCCTATTGTCATGGCGTTGGGCGATCTTAACAAAAAACCTGATGAGATTCACAATTGACAAAAAGACCAGATAACCAAATGTCAATACAATATAAAGCCAACTGACGGATCCGGCCTCAAAAATCGGCACACCACTGATACCCCAGGCGATGAGCCCACCGACCACCAATAAAATGGCAAAACTCAGAATGGACTGAAACCAATATTTGTTGGGTTCGGTGGCAGAAAATCCAAGGATGCTGTTACCCAATGCAAAAAAAAGAATCATGCCACAGAGTACTACCCAGGGCATAATATGGGCAGTGGATGAGTATTTTGGGGCCGGCATAAGGCTTGAAATACCGGTTATAACCAGCAAAAGCACCAATACAGCAGCTACCTGTATGAAGGGTGATATCCGGGATTCTACTATTGATTTTTCTGACATTGTCCTGATTACCTTTATTAAATGCCAAGGGGCAGATATTGTTTTAGAAATTTCCTGTTAACTGCCTGATGCATATTTGAGCACCTTGTTCCAGACGCGAAAAAGGTTGCCGCTGCACATTTTTTTAATTTCCCTTGCCGAGTATCCTCGCTCCAGCAAAACGGCCAACAGGTTTGGATAGGCACTCACATCCTTGAGGCCGGTGGGTAGAGAATCCCCTACCCCGTCAAAATCCGAACCAAAACCCACCTGGTCGACACCGGCAAGCTTTACAATATGGTCGATGTGGTCCGCCACCTTGTGTACATCAGAGTATAATCTGGGATGCTTTTTTTTGTACTCCTCAGCAAGAGCTTTGCCTTCCTCACTATCCTCATTTACGTTTCGCGTTTTTAGCTCTTCCATAAACAGATTGCGGATGCTGTCATTGTATTCTGATATCCTGCTGTCCAGAAAACCAGAACCGAAATTGACCATGATGACCCCTCCGTTTTTTTTCATGGCCATAATCATGTCATCGCTCATGTTTCTTTCAAATCCGGGAGTAAACTTTCTGCATGAGGAATGTGAAGCTATTACTGGCACCTTAACATGTCTTATTACCTGGTAAAAGGTACTGTCAGACACGTGAGAAATATCTATCATTATCCCTGTTTTTTGCATCCTCTCCACAGCCTTATAGCCGTAGGGACTTAATCCTCCCCATGTCCGTGAAGTATCATAGGATGAGTCGCAGATTTTATTGTCTTTGGCATGCGTAAGAGTAATGTATGAGATCCCTCTTTTTTTGAAATACGGGATGAGTTCCAGATCGTTTTCCACAGGTGCACCGTTTTCCATGCCCATGGGCAAAGCGATTTTTCCGGACTTAAAGGCCGTGATGACTTCAGAGGGAGAGACAGCGAGCTGGAAATACCGTGGTTGGCTGGTTGCAATGTATTCCACCATATTGATCAAACTGTCAGCCAGTTCCCTGGCCCCGCCGGTTTGCTGCAGACTGGATGGAATGTAGATCGACATAAACGGTGCATCCAGGCCGCCTTTCCTGGCCCGTACAAAATCAAAATCACCATCTTTGGATTGGTATGGAATGCCTGTATATTCCTTTTGGAGCCGGAAGTTGGTCACCTTTAGCCTGTAAGGCAGGTCCACATGGCCGTCGGCAATGATAAATTTTTGTGCCAGTTTTTGTGCCTTTTTGAGATATTCAGGCCTCGCCCCGTCGCCTTGACCCGAGACACCGCCAATTAACACAGCAATAAAGGCAGCAATAAGCACCACAAAATTTAATGACTTTATGTTCATATCAGGTTATTGTAAATAGGTAATACTTCATTTTTAGCATTTTAACCGGTCGTTCTTTCAGTACCTCAGCACTACCCACTCCTCCATACCGGGCTCGTCATATCGGTGTATTTCCTGAAAACCTACATTTAAATGGGCCTTAAGTGAACGTGTATTTCTCAATGCTACTTCGGTGATTACCCAGTCATATTTACGTTTGTACAATTCAAAGTAATGACGGTACAACCCCTGAAAAACACCCATTCCCCGGAACTCCCGGGCCACACATACCTGGCCCATGACAAGGAAATTTGAGTCTCCAATTCTTTCACCGCCGACATCAATATTTTCAAGCATCTCAAACATAGGCGTCAGTATCGGTACCCTGTACTTAAAATCCCTGACCATGGCAAGTGCATATCCAGCCAGTGTATCTCCTGACATGGCAATGACATGATTTTCGGCATCATTCATGTCCCTGAGCAAAGGCAGATCATGCTGCACAGTGACGAAACCCTGCTCCCGCTCTTCTTCCGGGCTTTGGGTGTGTCGTAGGTTAATGCCCTGGAGTTTGATAATCTTCTCCAGTTCAGTGTCATGGACGGCTGTTTTAAAAACTATTTCCATTGGAAAGTTTTGACAGACAATGATAAGAAAATTAACCTTTGATGATGTAAAATCAAAAGGGTAATTTATCACTTTTTTTAATTAACCCTGCTACAGCAAACCCTTTCCACCTTCCGCGGGAGTCTAAAACCTCAGCTGAAAATATGATTTCCAATGTCACGAAAATCAGCTAATTTTACCCCCTGAAAACATATACTGAACGTGACATTAATAAAATCCATATCAGGGATCAGAGGCACCATAGGAGGAAAAGCCGGCGACAATCTTACTCCGCAGGACGTAGTGGAGTGTACAGCCGCCCTGGCTGTCTGGATGAAGGAACGAAATGTTCCGCTCAAAGTAGTGGTTGGAAGGGATGGAAGGCTTAGCGGTCCCATTGTAAGTGCAATAGCGATCAATACGTTACTCGCCATGGGCATCGACGTAGTCGATCTGGGATTATCCACCACCCCGACGGTGGAAGTGATGGTACCGGAAACCCGTAGCGGGGCAGGCATCATTTTTACAGCAAGCCACAATCCCGGGCAGTGGAACGCACTCAAGTTTCTTAACGAAAAAGGTGAATTCATTTCAGCAGCAGACGGCCAGAGAATCATTGACATCATATCCCTTGGAAGTATCAGCTATCAAACTGTAGAAAAGTTGGGAAGTTATGCGGCCCGTGAGGATGGTTATGATATCCATATTTCCAAAATACTGGCTTACAGACACCTGAACCTTCAGGCTGTCAAGGCTGCAGGTTTCAGAGTAGTTGTGGATTGTATCAACTCCACAGGTGCTCATGCCGTACCAAAACTCCTGGATGCCCTCGGCGTGGAGTACAAGCTTATCAATGATTCTGACTTTGGGAATTTTGCCCACAATCCTGAGCCGCTTCCCGGCCATCTTCGGCAACTTTCAGAGGAGATCGTGTCTTCAGGGGCACATCTTGGTATCTCCGTGGACCCCGATGTCGACAGGCTGGCTTTTGTAAACGAAGACGGGTCCATGTTTGGTGAAGAGTACACTCTGGTGGCCGTAGCAGACTATATTCTTGGCCGCGAAAAAGGTAATTCCGTCTCAAACCTGTCCTCCACCCGAGCATTAAGTGATGTAACTGTCGGTCACGGTGGGCAGTATTCTGCCTCTGCGGTGGGAGAAGTAAATGTGGTGAATGAAATGAAGAGGACAAACGCTCTCATCGGAGGTGAGGGCAATGGAGGTGTGATCATTCCGGATCTACATAATGGAAGAGATGCCCTTGCGGGTATTGCGGTTTTTCTGTCGCTGCTTGCCGAAAAGAAGATGAGTATGTCAGAACTGAAAAGCACCTATCCATCATATGCAATCATTAAGGATAGAATGGAGCTCAAAGATGATCTGGAGTTGGATTCCCTTTTTGACAGGATAAAGTCAGTCTTTGGCGACGAGAAGATTAACGACATCGACGGACTTAAAATTGACTTTAGTGAAGGTTGGGTACATATGCGAAAATCCAATACTGAACCGATTGTAAGAATATACGCAGAAGCAAGGGACGAAAAAGTTGCCAAATCACTAATTGATAAAGTCCGTGCAGTAAAATGACCAAATTGCCCGAATCATCACTTGAAACCTATTTTTCTGCCTATCGCAAAAATATCATTGGCATAGACCAGGAGTTTGAAGGGCCTTACGGCAAAAAGAAGATAGTATATGCCGACTGGACCGCCAGCGGCAGAATGTATGAAGTCATAGAAAAAGAACTCAGGGAAAAATTTTATCCTTTTGTGGCGAATACCCACACTGAGACCAATATGACAGGCTCGTCCATGACTTTGGCTTACAAAGAGGCACGACACATCATTAAGCGGCACGTACACGCTCATGATAAGGATATCCTGATCTCTTCAAATGCAGGCATGACTGGAGTAGTCAACAAGTTGCAGCGGATTCTGGGTCTTAAAATCCATGAAAAATTCCAGGATAAAATTACTCTGACTCCGCAGGAAAGGCCTGTTATCTTTATCACTCATATGGAACACCACTCTAACCAAACCTCATGGCTCGAAACTACGGCAGAAGTGGTGGTAATAGATCCTGACCCTCAAGGTCTTGTTGATGTAAAGAATCTTGAGGTGCTGCTGGAGAAATACAAAGACAGACAAATAAAAATAGCAGCAATCACATCCTGCTCCAATGTCACAGGTATAGCAACCCCGTATCACAAGGTAGCAGGCATAATGCATCGTGCAGATGGATACTGTTTTGTAGATTTCGCTTGCTCGGCACCTTATATAGATATAGACATGCATCCACCCGTGGCTGACGAATACCTGGATGCCATTTATTTTTCGCCGCACAAGTTTCTGGGAGGACCGTCCAGCAGCGGTATCCTGATATTTAACCACAAACTGTACAATAACAGAATTCCTGACAACCCCGGAGGCGGAACAGTGGACTGGACCAATCCATGGGGCGAGCATAAATACCACGAAGAGATAGAAGCCAGAGAAGACGGCGGTACTCCTGCGTTTCTGCAGACCATCCGGGTGGCTCTCAGCATCTTGCTCAAAGAAGAGATGGGTGTACCTAATATCCTTGCACGTGAGCACCAGTTGCTCGGAATCATATGGAATAAACTTCCGGGCATCCCGGGTGTGCATATCCTTGCAGAACATGTAAAAGACAGATTGGGGGTAATATCATTTTACATAGAAGGACTTCATTTTAACCTGGCTGTCAAACTGCTCAATGACCGGTTTGGAGTTCAGGTCAGGGGTGGATGTTCGTGTGCCGGGACCTACGGACATTACCTTCTGGAGGTTTCTTATGAGAAGTCAAAAATGCTGACTGATGAAATCTCCCTCGGCATCCTGGCCAACAAACCCGGATGGGTAAGAATGTCAATTCATCCCACTATGACCAACAGGGAAATTGAGCATATCCTCGACGCCATCGATGCAGTGGCAAGAAACCATCAATTGTGGTCAAATGATTACAATTATGATTCTTGCACCAACGAATGGACCCATAAAACCAACAATAAGACAGAACATCAGCTGGTACAACAATGGTACAACATTAACTTTAGCGGAGAGGAAAACTGATCAATGCAACGTATCTATTTTGACAATGCTTCCACTACGCCCATGCTTCCTGAGGTCATCGATCTGATGACAGGGATCATGAGACACGATTTCGGCAACCCTTCATCTATACATCAGCACGGCAGAAGAGCCCGGGCTATCATTGAAGAAGCAAGAAAAAAGGTAGCCAGGGTAATAAACAGCTCCATTGGAGAGGTTTTTTTTACAGGGTCGGCTACTGAGGCAAGCAATATGACGATAAAAAATGCAGTCACGGACCTCGGGGTCAAACGGATCATATATGCAGCAACCGAACACCATTGCGTACTTCATAGCATAGAGCATACGGTGCGGCATAATAACGTCCACGCAGTAAGCCTTAAGATTGACAGTGATGGCAGGCCTGATCTGGAAGAACTCGACATGCTTCTGGCACAAAGTACAATAAAAACCCTTGTCTGTCTGATGCATGGAAACAATGAGACGGGCACAATGAATGAAATTACGGAGATAGGGCAATTATGCAAAAAATATGGTGCCCTCTATCACTGTGATACAGTACAGACATTGGGCAAATACCCCATTGATGTACAGCAAGCACACATCTCGTTTCTGACAGGCAGTGCCCATAAATTCCACGGACCAAAAGGTACCGGATTTGTCTTTATCAGTCATGAAAACATTATACAGCCTTATATCCACGGAGGCAGCCAGGAGAGAAATATGCGGTCAGGCACAGAAAATGTGGCAGGAATTGCAGGTCTGGCTATGGCACTGGAAAAATCAAATGAAAAGATGGCTGAAAACTTCCGGTATATTCTTACCCTGAGAAATGAGTTTAAAGCCAGGCTTACAGAGACCCTGCCCGACATCCGGTTTAATGGCAATCAGGAAGATAAGTTTTTAGCACACGTATTGAGCGTATCTTTTCCACCCGGACCAAAGGCCGAATTGCTTGTCATGAATCTGGACATTGAGGGTGTATCTGCCTCCTCCGGAAGTGCCTGCAGCTCAGGAGTTGAGGAGGACTCTCACGTACTTCAGGCAATCGGACATCCGCACGAGAGAAAAACCATCCGGTTTTCTTTTTCACCATTCAACACCCTGGATGAGATTGGCCGTACTGCCGGTATTCTCAAAAAATTATTGCCTGCAGGAGATTTTAAAATCCAGGGTTAAGTTTTGGCATTGTTAGTATCTTTGCCCTGAATAAGTTCAGATATCGGATCCATATTAATATTCTAGCAAATGAAATACACAGT
>JAGVTV010000037.1 GCA_019136675.1 Bacteroidota bacterium | reverse complement strand
TCATCTGCACTAAGCCAAGAGCAATAATCATTGTCAGGACTGAGTTATGATTCATATTGTATGAAATTGACTGATCAAAAATAGCGATTTCTGACCATTATACCTTCAAATTAATAAATATCCTTGTCACCTTCCGTCAAATATGAATTTTAAGGGGCCCATTCCTTTAGACTCACATACTTGAAGAGGTTCAAATTTCGTATATTAGCATATGCATTGGAGGATAACTTTGATTTTGTGGATTTTAATGATGGGTTATACATCTGGAGCCGGGCAGATGAAATCCGGCTTTCCGCTTAAAACCAAGGTAGTCAGCGTCACCTCCTGCAGCCTGGCCATTGACAACTTTACTATTATTCCTTCCTCTGTCACCGTGCTGCACGGCATTGACACCCTGAGAGACTACAGTATTCAAAACAGAAACATCGTCTTCAGCCCGCAGCTTTGCAACAGACTCCGGGACAGCTCGGTAAGTATCCGGTACCGTACTTTTGGGTTTGACATTCAGAAGCCTTTTTTTACCATCGACTCTTCGCTGCTTACCTACAAAGAGAGACCTATAGTTTCGGCATATGAATACAAGCCTGACACCGAAAAAAACAAGATCGTGGATGCATCAGGGCTGGATTACAAGGGTAGCTTTTCAAGGGGATTTTCCGTAGGAAACGCTCAGAGCCTGGTCCTCAATTCAAATTTTGATATGCAGCTGGCAGGAGACCTGGGTAATGGCCTCAGGGTGGTAGCTGCCATCACGGATGAAAACCTGCCTATTCAGGCTCAGGGTAATACGCAACAACTGCAGGAGTTTGACAAGATTTTTATACAGGTGAGTAAAGACCGCACAACAATCACCGCCGGCGACTATGATCTCCGGAAGCCTGATAGTTATTTTATGAATTATTTCAAAAAGCTTAAAGGTGTAACTCTTGCCACGACCCTAAGTGCGGGCAAAAAAACTGAAGCTTTCGCCAAAGGCAGCTTTGCTATCTCCAGGGGTAAGTTTGCCAGACAGACCATACCTACTAAAGAAGGAAATCAGGGTCCTTATCGGCTGCAGGGCAATTTTGGCGAGCGATTCATCATCGTACTGGCAGGTACGGAAAAAGTGTTTTTTAACGGCCTTCTCCTCACCCGCGGATTTGATTACGACTATGTGATCGATTACAACAGGGCCGAGATCACCTTTTCGCCTACGAGGGTCATCGCCAGGGACAGCCGGCTCATCATAGAGTTTGAATACACCGATATCAACTACCTTCGTACACTATACGCCACGCAAACAGAATTCAGCGGCAGAAAATGGAAGTCAGGACTTTATTTATACTCTGAGCAAGACAGCAAAAATGCCACCGGTGACCTACAGCTAGACTCGACCGACATCAATATCCTGAAGACAGGCGGGGACGAGCTTACCAGGACAGTACGGTCAGGCATCAGCCTGCTCAGCAGTGAACAAAGGCAGGAAACCAACAGAATCCTTTATAAAGGCGAACAAGACCCGACAGACCCGGCCTCTGTGATACTCAAATTTACCACAAACCTGGACAGTGCTGTCTATTCGGCGGTCTTTACCGAAGTGGGTACAGGCAAGGGCGACTATGTGATAGACGATACCAAAAACAAAAACGGCCGCGTCTACAGGTATGCCGGCAAAAACCTGGGCAATTACCTGCCTGTCGTTCAGCTGATACCACCGGAACAAAAACAGCTGGTCACCTGGAATGCATCTTATAAGCCAGGCTCAAATACAGATATCTCCGCCGAGGTAGCCCTGAGCAACCTGGACAGGAACAGACTTTCTCCGATAGGCAACAATGATAATACCGGCCTTGCTTCAAACATCAGGATATCCCACACCATCAAACTGGACAGTGCCGGAAAATGGAAAATGGATGGAGCCTTCAGGCACGAATACCTTCACAGAGACTTCAATGCTCTCAATCAGTTCAGGGCACCTGAGTTTACCCGGGACTGGAATACGGCACAAATCACAGAACGGGGCACCGAAAATCTGCTGTACGCCGATGTGAGCCTGTCTCATAAAAAGGGTTTCAGCCTTGCGTACGGATACAGTGATTATTCTAAAGCAGCCCTTTACCATGGTATCAAACACCAGGGACAACTTAATTATCAGGGCGAGCGGCTGAAGGCCTCCATTCTGGCCAATGCCTTAAATTCCGTTTCGGGACCCACTGACCTGGCTACTTCCTTTGTCCGGCCAAACGGCACCATCAGTTACCGTCTGCTCGGAGACGGCAGGCTCACACTCGGCGTACTCTACGACGGTGAATCCAACAAACTAAAAAGCCCATCAGCTGACACGATAAAAAGAGGCAGTTATGCTTATGACCTGTTGAAGGCCTTCGTGACAAGTGAGGTTAGCAATACTTTCAGCATGAACCTTGGCTACAGCACCAGAAATGACCGTTTTGCCAGGAAAGGAAACCTGTTGCATGCCTCTGTTGCACGGGAAATAGAATTGGGAGGTAAGTGGACAGCTTCTAAAAATTCTGACCTTTCGTGGAGCCTTACAGCAAGAGACCTTAAAATACTGGAGGCTGACCTCCTGCCCAATGACAAAAGCAAGAAGACGGTGGTAGGCAGGCTTGATTATACGGCTTCGGCACTCAACCAGGGCATCAGGTCCACCACCTCGTACAATACCAGCTCGGGCCAGGAACCCAGGGTGGAGTTTGTGTTCCAAAAGGTAGAAACCGGCAGAGGAGACTATTTCCTGATTAACGAAACCGAAAACCCCAACCTCAGTAATATCCAGGATTTCAGGTACGATCCGACAAATCCACTCTCCAGCTACATACGCCTTACACTGACCAATAATGAGTTTATCCGCACCAATAATGTGGAGATAAACCAGAACCTGTCCGTCGAGCCTTCAAAATTTAAAAAGCCGGTAGAGGGTAAAAAGTTCACCAGGTTTTATAGGTTTATATCGAGGATATCTACACTATCCACTATCAAGGTATCCAAGAAAAACATGGAATCATCGGGCTCTGCCTGGTCCTCATACATAGACTTCAGCCTTGCCGATTCCTCGCTGGTGGCCTATACGGCATCGACGGCAAACACACTTTTTTTTAACCGCGGCAACGTCAGGTATGACCTGCAACTGGGCAACCGCAACAACCAGAGCAGGATTGTACAGGTTAGCGGGCTGGAGGACAGAGGCCTCCATGATCTCTTCATCAGATCGAGGTTTAATGTCAGCAACAAGGCTGATTTCTTCCTGATTCTGGAGAGGTCGGTAAAATCATACGATTCACAGCTTTTTTCGGCAAGAAACCTGGATATCCTTATCTACAGGATCAAACCTGAGGTCAATTTGAGGCCCACCCAAAATACGCGGTTGATAGCAAGGTATTCATACCAGGACAAAAAACAAAGGATTTTGACCCAAGACGTGGCCACACAACACGAACTGACCTCTGAATTTACATTCAGGCAGGCTTCAAAGTACAGCCTTGATGTTATGTTTAGTTTTGTGAAGATCCGGTTTTCCGGCCTGGCCAATTCGTTTATAGAATATGATATGCTCGAAAGTCTTAAGAATGGCAACAACTACCTGTGGAATATCAACTATACAAAAAGAATTGCCAAAAATATTGACCTGACCTTTGCCTACGAAGGACGCAAGACAGGTATCTCTCCCGTAGTCAATGTCGGCAGGGCCTATATGAAGGCTACATTCTGACCTATTTTTGAGCAATGTAACAATTTCATTGTATCCATAAGTGCCATATAATGCAGTACAAAAAGGTGTAAAACAAAAAAGCCGGCTTATGATACCGGCTTTTTGTCTTGCTATTATCTTTAAATCACAATTATTTTTTCTTGCCTTTTTCTGCCTTGGCTTCTGCGGCTGCGGCTGCCTTTAGGGCCCTCGGGATCTCGATAAGAGCTACAGGGGTGGCAGGATTGTTAATGATCTCAACTCCCTTGGGTACGATAATATCTCTCACTCTAAGAGCCTGGCCCAAATCCAGTGAAGATATGTCAGCCTTAAGTTCATCAACGATATGTTCAGGAGTGGTCTTGATCTTTATCTTTCTGACCTGCTGAATCAGCTTTCCACCTACTTTTACACCAGGGGATGTACCCTTAAACCTCAGCGGAACCTCAATCTTTACAGGTGTCTTATCCACCAGCCTCAGGAAGTCAATATGCAGAATCTGCTCAGATACCGGATGAAACTGAACCTGCTTAAGGATAGCTTTATAATGCTTGCCGTCAATGTCGAGATCGGCTATTTTAAAGTCAGGAGAGTATATCAGGTGCCTGACACCGGCAGGTGTCACTGTAAAATGAAGGACTTCGTTACCGCCGTACATTACAGCAGGAACATGACCGTTATTTCTGTCGTTTCGTGAACCCTTCTTGCCAAATTCGTTCCTGACGCTGCCTTGGATTTCTATGGATGTCATACCAGTTAAAATTACCGTTTGTTCTAAAGAGCCGCAAAGATAATATTTTTAATAATTTTCAGCACAACTTCCTTCTTTTTTTTATTGCGGCTAAACTTAAATATTCTTTTCTACAAACAGGGCAGCGATAGATTTGTATTCATGGGTATTGCGGATGGCCCTGGCAAATAATTTGGCACAGGAGAGCACCTTTATCTTTTCTGACTGTCCCCTCAGAGGTATACTGTCCGTCACGATGATTTCTGACAATCTTGAGGCATTTATGTTGTCATAGGCCGGGCCCGACAGCACGGCGTGTGTCAGCATGGCCCTCACGCTGCTTGCCCCCTTTTCGAGGAGTGCATCAGCAGCCTTACACAGCGTCCCCGCGGTATCTATTATATCGTCAATAAGGATGACATCCTTGCCGGCCACATCACCAATAACTGTGATATTTGCCACCTCATTGGCCACACGCCGCTCCTTGTCACATATGACCAAATCCCTCTTAAAATACTGGGCGTAGCTTCTGGCTCTTTTGACGCCTCCCACATCCGGCGAGGCAAAGGTGACATTGCTCAGGTCCTGTTTGGCAAGAAATGGAATAAAAATAGCCTCACTCTTGAGGTGATCTACCGGTATATCAAAAAAACCCTGGATCTGCTCTGCATGCAGGTCCATCGTCATGACCCTGTTGACACCGGAAGCCTGAAGCAGATTGGCAACGAGCCTTGCGGATATTGGTACCCTGGGCTTGTCCTTCCTGTCCTGCCTGGCATAACCAAAATACGGTATGACGGCCGTAATATACCCAGCACTGGCCCGCTTGGCACTGTCTATCATAAGCAGAAGCTCCATGATGTTGTCAGCCGGCCCGAAGGTGGATGAAATAAAAAATGTATAACTGCCCCTGACAGATTCGTTAATCACTATCTGCATCTCCCCGTCAGAAAAATTTTTGATGGTGATATCTCCCAGAGGATAACCGTAGTAGTCTGAAATCCTCTCCGCCAGGTGCCTGGATTTCGTTCCGGCAAAAAGTTTTACCTCGGTCATTTTGTTTTGTTTGGTTACCGGCTACAAACTTACCACTTAAAATGTACATCTTAGTTTTATATATTTTAATTTTAATATATATATTTTTTTGTAATTTATATGTGAATTAATAAACAACTACATGTATGTTTAATCTAATTTTTATATCTTTGGAATTCATTTTGTCGTATGAGCCATGAATATTCCACCGGATCAGCGTATTTAAAGATACATGTGGCTGTACTGCTGTTTGGCTTTACAGCCATCCTGGGAGGGCTCATAGACCTGCCGGCACTTTCCATTGTGTGGTGGAGGGTGCTGTTTACGTCCTTCAGCCTCATTTTTCTCACCCGTTTTCTCAAAACCCTCAAAGGGGTGCCCAATGGCCTTAAAATGAGATATAGCCTTATCGGGATGCTTATCGGGTTACATTGGATTTGCTTTTATGGGTCTGTTAAATTGTCCAATGCATCTATATGTCTTGTATGTATGAGCACCACGTCATTGTTTACCTCACTGCTTGAACCTTTGATGGTGAGGACACGATTCAGCACCATTGACCTGGGCTTCGGGGTCATCATTGTTCCGGCCTTTATTCTCATAGTCCAATCCGTGGACACCAGCATGACTTTAGGCATTATTGTGGGCCTGCTGTCTGCCCTGCTTGCTGCCTTGTTTTCTATTCTGAACAAAAAATATATCAAGGGAGCAGATCCCTTTACCATAACCTTTCTGGAGCTGTCAAGTGCCTGGGTGATGATATCTGTACTACTTGTGGTTTTTAGTGTCACAGGTTTATACAATGCAGTTATTTTGCCACCTGGCTGGGATGACTGGTTTTACCTTGTGGTTTTGGCCTTGCTGTGTACCACCCTGGCCCATGTGCTTTCTTTACAGGCGTTGAAGACACTGTCTGTATTCAATGCCAATCTCATCATTAATCTGGAGCCGGTCTATGGCATCCTGCTGGCGGGTCTTATCCTAAACGAACACAAGGAGCTGGACACCATGTTTTATACCGGCACTGCCATCATACTGGGTGCAGTGATTGTTTACCCTTTTGTAAAAAACATCCTGACAAAACCAAAACTTAACTGACATGCAGGACCTGTCCAAAAAAATATATGAATATTGCGAAGCTCACAGCTCCGGTCCATTGCCGGTACTTGAAGAGATCGAAAGGGCTACACACCTCCATACTTTGTCCCCCCGGATGCTCTCCGGGCACCTCCAGGGTTCTTTTCTCAGTTTGATCAGCATGATGTGTTCTCCGGTTTCGATCCTGGAAATAGGTACCTTCACCGGTTATTCGGCAGTATGTCTGGCCCGGGGCCTTCGACCCGGAGGCAAACTATGCACGATGGAATACGATCCCGAACACGCTGCCATGGCACGCAGGTTTATCGAAAAGTCAGGCTTCGGAGACAGGATCCAGCTGATGGAAGGTGACGCCCGCAAGCTCATTCCTCAGGTCGAATCGACTTTTGACCTGGTGTTTATAGATGCAGACAAGGAATCTTACGGCACCTACTTTGACCTGGTCATAGACAAATGCAGGTCCGGGTCCATCATCATCGCAGACAATGTGCTTTGGAGCGGAAAAGTGGTTGATGAGCCAAAAGACAAAAAAACCGAAATCATCGACAGGTTTAATAAAAAAATACATGCAGACGCCCGTGTAGAGACTGTCATCCTGCCCGTCAGGGATGGCCTGAGTCTGATCAGGGTATTATGACACTGTCTTCGGCCTATCTTTGGCAATATTTGCTGTCAAATGCTTCTCATTTTTATGAAGTTCCTCAAAACAAATTGACATAACCAAAATGAATCTTCATTTTGCTAAAATCCAATGGATTACTTCCCAACTTACCTGCGGCCACAGAAAGGTTGAATATTCCGGCTCCGGTCCCGAAATTGAGACCAAGACCAACACCTAAAACCGGCTTTATTACTGCCGAATCATTAACACCTGTACGGACGAAACCCGCGTCAATAAATGGCAGTGTCATGTACGAATTTCTGTCAAAGAGCAATCTGAATTCAAGCGTCCCTATACCATACCGGTCAGTCAACAGGCTTTCTTCGTCAAAGCCACGGATGGTCCTGCTGCCTCCGGTCCGGATATATTCATTTGCCAGGAGCTTTTTTTGATTGTACCGCATTCCGGCTGTCATGCCGAGGCGGATGGCTGCCCATCCTGAAACGGGAAAAAACCTGGATGCTGCCACGTCGGCCGTGAGCTGAAGCGTGTTGCCGGCCAGCGAGTCATAACTTGTTTCAAATCC
>JAGVTV010000088.1 GCA_019136675.1 Bacteroidota bacterium | reverse complement strand
TTTGGTGCGGGGCTTCGTTATTTGTTTTTTGACAGGGAATTACAGCATCTTTTCAATCTGATGTTTTATTGCCTTGGGTTTGTTCTTTTTTGTAGCTTTGCCGATACAATAATAGCATAAGAGCGTGAAGAGAATATTGATCACCGGGGCTGCCGGATTTATTGGTTCACATTTGTGTGACAGGTTTATTAAGGAAGGGTACCATGTCATAGGTATGGATAACCTCCTGACCGGAAATATACGCAACATTGAACACCTTTTTCCCCTGGCCAACTTTGAGTACTACCACCATGATGTAACCAAGTTTGTCCATATCCCCGGAAGGCTGGATTACATCCTGCATTTTGCGTCACCAGCCAGCCCGATAGACTATCTTAAGATGCCCATACAAACTCTCAAGGTAGGGTCACTGGGCACACACAATCTCCTGGGACTGGCTAAGTCAAAGGAAGCAAGGATACTGATAGCGTCTACCTCAGAAGTGTATGGCGACCCTTTGGTGCATCCGCAGCGTGAAGACTACTGGGGCAATGTAAATCCGATCGGTCCGCGTGGGGTGTATGACGAAGCCAAAAGGTTTCAGGAAGCCATCACCATGGCATACCACACATACCACGGCCTGGAGACCAGAATCGTACGTATCTTCAACACCTACGGACCCAGGATGAGGGTCGAAGACGGAAGAGTACTTCCTGCATTTTTTTCACAGGCCATCAGGGGCGAGGGACTCACGGTTTTTGGCGAAGGGAATCAGACCCGTTCGTTCTGCTATGTGGATGACCTGGTAGAAGGAATTTACAGGCTTTTACTCAGCGACTACCACCTCCCGGTCAATGTAGGCAACCCTTCGGAGATTACCATCATGCAGTTTGCCCACGAGATCATGGCATTGGTAGACAACCCAAAGGCCCACATTATTTATAATCCGCTGCCCGTTGACGATCCAAAGCAACGACAACCTGACATTTCTTTGGCCAGAAAGGTCCTCAACTGGGAGCCAAAAATATCAAGAGAAGAGGGTCTCAGACGCACCTATGAGTATTTTAAAGAGGTGGTGCAGCCGGGCTGATTGCAGTATATTTTAACCCAACAAATCCTGACCTATGGCAGTTACGATCAAAGAGGTAAGCAACAAAAAGGAATTTGAAGAATTCATCTGGTTTGGCATTAACCTGTACAAGGACAACCCCTATGCCGCACCGCCTTTGTTTATGGATGATAGTCTCAACCTCAAAAAGGGGAGTAACCCAGCCCTTGACTTTTGTGATACGGTGTTTTACCTGGCATATAAAGACAGCAAGGTAGTCGGAAGGATTGCCGGAATAATAAATCCTCGGGCCAACGAATCATGGAATCAAAAATACGCCAGATTCGGATGGGTAGACTTTATCGACGACCCGGAAGTGACCGATGCCTTGTTTTCCTCAGTCGAAAAATGGGCCAAAGAAAAAGGCATGGAACAACTTCACGGACCAATGGGATTTACTGATTTTGACCATGAAGGTATGCTGATCGAAGGTTATGACAAGCTGGGTACCCTGGCTACCATATACAACTACCCTTATTATCCTGAGCATATGGTCAGGATGGGCTATACAAAGGATATTGACTTTAAGGAATATCTGATCAAAATACCTGAGGCATATCCTGAAAGATTTATCCGAATGGCTGAGATTGTCAAGCAAAAGTACGGATTGGAGCCTAAAAAGTTTAAGTCAAGGAAAGAAGTTGTTAGCAACTACGCCTTGAAGATCTTTGACCTGCTAAACCTGTGTTACAAGGATCTTTACGGTTTTACCAAACTTGATGAAGCACAGATCAATTTTTACATCAAGCTGTTCTTCAATTTTTTCAGGCTCGACACCATTTGCATCGTGGTGGATAAAGAGGACAATGTGGTGGCTTTTGGCATAGGTATGCCCAGTTTTACCAAAGCCTTGCAGAAAGCCAAGGGAAAACTATTCCCCTTCGGGTGGTATCATATGCTGAATGCCCTGAGGAAAAATGACCTCATAGACCTTTATCTGATGGCCGTACACCCATCATACCAGAATAAAGGCGTCAACTCCATCCTGTTTGCCGAGATCATGCCTGCTGCCATTAAAAACGGCTATAAATTTGCGGAAAGCAACCCCGAACTCGAAACCAATCTAAAAATGTCATCGCAGTGGGGAAACTTTGAGCATGAAAACCATAAGAGACGCAGGGTTTTTATCAAGACACTCTGAAGAATAACCCAGCAATCACTGGTCTTTCTGCTCTTTGTTTATTTTGTCAAAATAATCGGCCACCTTATCGTTCAAACCTATGACATTTTTATCCTCCTCGTAGGCCCTGACACTGCCGCCCTTAAAATTATAAATGTTGATTGTGTTTAGCGTGACATCGATGAGGATGAGGTATCGGTTTTCTTTACAATTGTCCTTTTTACATCCGTAAAAATATACTACTTCGCCGTCATATTCAACAGGAGATTCGGTATTCCAGTCGGCTTTAAAGGTATCAAACTCCTTGCCCAGCAGTTTTTCAAACCTTGGCATCAGGGCATAAGTGTCAAACAGTTTTGTTTCCGTGGGGGTCTTTCCCTGGGCTGCTTCTATGTTTTTCAACTCCTTTTTAGGTGCGGCAAGTTCCTGTTTTATATCGGCAGCCGGGTTGCCTGCTTCATCAGTGTTTGATTTTGGTTTACATCCGCTGATGAGCAGCAGTATCATGGCAAGATTAAATATTTTTATCATGGTGATGTGATTGTTGGTGTGAATGTTGATGCAAAATAAATGATATTTGTTGTAGATTTGTTGCTGTTTAACCAATAAATCCATTCAAAAATGAAATCAGTAAAAACTGCGGTTGGTGTAGATTTTATAATGTTTTTGCAAAAAAATCTGTGGCTGATGGCTCTTGTTTTGACGGCAGCTTCCTGTTCAGGGCCACACAAGGCTTCAGACATAAACAAATTGTCCTCCCGCGAGAAAAAGGATGGTTGGCAATTGTTGTTTGACGGCACGACCACCAATGGATGGCATAAATACGGCGGAGGTCCGGTAGGTTCTGCCTGGAAGGTCAGGGACGGTTATTTATATCTTGATACGAGTATTAAGGAAAACTGGCAGATAAAAAACGGTGGGGATATTATCAGCGATGAAGAGTACGATAATTTTGAATTGCAGCTGGAGTGGAAAATTGCCAAAGACGGTAATAGTGGCATCATTTTTTATATTCACGAAGACAAAAGCAAATACAACTGGCCCTGGGAAACAGGACCTGAGATGCAGGTTTTGGATAATAACGGGCACCCTGATGCAAAGATCATCAAACACCGGGCAGGCGACCTGTACGACCTGATTTCTTGCAGCCGCGAAACTGTAAAACCACACGGAGAATGGAACCTTGCCGTCATCAGGTCATTGAATGGTAAGTTGGATTTATTCCTTAATGGTGAAAATGTGGTTTCTACCACGCTTTGGGACGATAACTGGAAAAAGATGGTAGCCGGCAGCAAATTCAAAACCATGCCAGGATTTGGGACATACAAAAAGGGACATATAGGATTGCAGGACCATGGTGACGAAGTCTGCTACCGTAATATCAGAATACGAAAATTATAATACTTTAAGATTTAGGGATGAAGGACACTATAATCTTTGACCTGGGTGGAGTGCTTATCGACTGGAACCCGAGGTATGTGTATCGCACCATATTCAGGACGGAAGATGCCGTGGACCATTTTCTTGCAAGGGTATGCACCAATAAGTGGAACGAAAAACAGGACGAAGGACGCTTTTTTGACGAAGCTACCGAATGGTTGCTGGGCCACTACCCTGAATACGAAACCGAAATCCGGAGTTATTACGGCCGGTGGACAGAAATGCTTGGCGATGCCATAATGGATACAGTAGGGGTGCTTGAAAAACTCAAAAATTCAGGCAATTACAGGCTTTACGCTCTTACCAATTGGTCAGATGAATCATTTCCTGTGGCATTGCAACGGTTTGACTTTCTCTCCTGGTTTGACGACATACTGGTGTCTGGCAGAGAAAAACTCATAAAACCCGACCCTGCCATATATGAGCTCCTGGTAAGCCGTAACAGGATCAACAAGCCGGGTGCCATCTTCATTGATGACAATCCAGCCAATGTGGAAGGTGCCCGCAATACGGGTATCGATGCCATACATTTTACATCGCCGGTACATTTGCCGGCCCAACTGGCTGAATTTGGCATCCTGGTCTGACTTCGTATTTTGCCCAATTAGAACCTATTTTTTTTATGAATGTTAGGTGAAGCAAATCATACGGTATGACAGAAACGGTTTATTTGGGTGCAGGTTGTTTTTGGTGTGTGGAGGCAGTATTTGCCAGATTAAAAGGAGTGCTTTCCGTGACATCAGGCTATATGGGAGGCCACATAAAAAATCCATCCTATCGTGAAGTTTGTTTGGGTACAACGGGCCATGCAGAAGTAATCAGGGTCGAGTATGATCCGGCCATAATAAGTTTTGAAGAATTGCTGCAAGTGTTTTGGGTCACCCATGATCCGACGACACTCAACCGCCAGGGAGCCGACAAAGGCACCCAATACAGGTCAGCCATCTTCTGGACTGTGAATTCCCAGAGATTGGCAGCAGAAAACAGTAAGGAAAATATTGCTGCGGGCCTTTGGCACGATCCCATAGTGACCGAGATTACACAGGCAGGACCTTTTTACCAGGCAGAAGATTATCATCAGGAATACTACGCCCGAAACCCCGACCAGGCTTACTGTTCGATAGTCATTCCACCTAAAATTTCCAAGCTAAAGCAAAAATTTCAACACCTGTTAAAAGCAGAATAATGGCTAATCAATACAATCCGCTTACGCTAGAAGAAGAATATGTCATCCTGCATAAAGGCACAGAAAGGCCGTTTACCGGCGAGTATGACAAGTTTTATGAAGCCGGGACCTATCAGTGCAGAAGGTGCAATGCCCCTCTGTACCATTCAGATTCAAAATTTAATTCGGGTTGCGGCTGGCCGGCATTTGATGATGAGATACCCGGTGCAGTCACGAGGGTACCTGACAGGGATGGCAGGAGGACAGAGATAGTCTGCAGCCACTGCGGAGGACACCTGGGACATGTATTTACAGGCGAACGGATAACTCCAAAAAATGTGCGTCATTGTGTAAACTCACTCTCGATAAGGTTTGTGCCGGAATCGGCATAATGAAACTTTTAGTTGCACATTTCCGTTTAATACTCGATTAAATTTTATTCAAAAGGTAAAACAAAACCAAATTCCATGTCTCTTGAATCAACAAAACAAAAGGTTTCCTCATTTTTTAAGAAACTGATGATATTCCTCGTACTTGGTTTTCTCGTTTTTGGCGGAGTGTATTATTTCTACAGGACCTATACCGTGAGCGAAGGAACCAGGACCGGAGTGCTGTACAAAATATCAAAAAAAGGCAAGGTTTTCAAGACATTTGAAGGGCAACTCCAGCTGGCTGGTTCTGCCATCATGAACCAGGAAAGTACCTTTGAGTTTTCTGTGGCCAATGCAGATGTGTATGGTCAGATACAAAACCTGGAAGGGAAAAATGTCAGGGTCCATTACAAGGAATTGATCGATGCCTTCCCATGGCAAGGAGATACCGATTATCTGGTTTATCAGGTTGAAGAGATTAAGTAAATCCTGATATCAGGCTTTAACTTAGCATCACCATCAAAGGCGTCATGCAGGATTGTTTGACGCTTTTTTTTATTTTTGCCACAAATAGGATTTTATGAGGACAGTCAATGTAGGTTTGGTGCAGATGACCTGTACTGCGGACAAGCAGGAAAATACAGCAAAAGCCGTCAGAGAAATCAGAAAGGCCGCCGCCGCGGGAGCCCGGATCGTGTGCCTCCAGGAGTTGTTTGGTTCCCTGTATTTTTGTGATGTGGAGGATTACGACAATTTTGGGCTTGCAGAGCCTATTCCCGGTCCTACTACAGATTTACTTTCAGGTGTGGCGGCCGAGTTGGGAGTGGTGATTATTGCATCCCTTTTCGAAAAAAGGACACAGGGTATATACCACAATACCACCGCAGTCCTGGATGCCGACGGCTCTTATCTGGGCAAATACAGGAAGATGCATATACCTGACGATCCCGCATTTTATGAAAAGTTTTACTTTACACCCGGTGATATGGGCTACAAGGTGTTTAATACTAAATATGGCAAACTGGGAGTTTTGATCTGCTGGGACCAATGGTATCCGGAAGCAAGCAGGATAACCGCTCTCATGGGTGCTGAGATTATGTTTTATCCCACAGCTATTGGGTGGGCAACCTCACAGGACGAAGAAACCAATGCCGACCAATACAATTCCTGGCAGATCATACAGAGATCCCATGCTGTGGCCAATGGTATTCCGGTCGTTTCAGTCAATAGGGTAGGGTATGAACAGGACGGACAAATGAAGTTTTGGGGGGGTAGTTTTGTGGCCAACGGACAGGGCAAGCTGCTGTACCTAGCTTCTCACGACAAAGAAGAAACCGAGGTGGTAACGGTGGACCTGGACCAGGCAGACGCATTCCGCATTCACTGGCCGTTTTTAAGGGACAGACGCATTGACAGCTACCAGCCCATAACCAAAAGGTTTATCGATGAAGATTGACCTGACACCCCGCGAACTGGGATATTATTTTCCGGCCGAGTTTGCCCCTCAGAGGGCAATGTGGCTGTCCTGGCCCCATAAGGAAGAATCCTGGCCCGGAAAGATACACACCATTTATAATCCTTATTGTGAGTTTATCCTCCAGGTGGCGGGCCATCAGAAAGTATGTATCAATGTGGCCGACATCAAAATGGAAGAGTTTGCTCTTGATAAGCTGATAAATTGTTCCTTTGCCCAAACGATACGGGACCTGGAAGCCAGGATTTCCAATGTCTCTTTTTACTTCCACCCGACCAATGATGCATGGTGCAGAGACCACGGTCCGGCTTTTGTTATACACAGGGAGCGTGCCGAAAAAGCCATTGTTGACTGGGGTTACAACGCTTGGGGTGACAAGTATCCACCCTATGACCTCGATGATGTGGTTCCTACGCTCATAGGCGAAAAACTGGGCCTGAAGGTCTTCCACCCGGGTATCGTGATGGAAGGAGGAAGCGTGGACTTCAATGGGACAGGTACTTTGCTGACAACTACAGCCTGCCTGCTCAATCCTAATCGTAATCCCGGCCTGACAAAATATGAAATCGAAAATATGCTGGTCGAATATTACGGTGTGGACCATATACTTTGGCTCGGAGAAGGAATAGTCGGAGATGATACAGATGGGCACATTGACGACATAGTCCGTTTTGTCAATGAAGATACGGTAGTCACAGTGGTAGAAAAAAACAGAGCCGACGACAACTTTGAAATCCTTCAGGAAAATCTGAAGGCATTAAAAAAACTCCGGCTTCCGGACGACAGGCGTCTCAATATCGTAGAACTTCCAATGCCAAATCCCATAGAATACGAGGGACAGAGGCTGCCGGCTTCGTATGCCAATTTTTATATTTCCAATGAATCCGTGATAGTGCCAACATTCAGGGATGACAAAAACGATCCCGAAGCACTGGAAATCCTTACGGAGTGTTTTCCCGGGCGGAAGGTGACAGGCATAGATTCTGTGGACATCATCTGGGGCCTGGGCAGTTTCCATTGCCTGAGTCAGCAGGAGCCGGATATTCTGGCTATTTAAGGCCTTTTTTACCTGAGGGTTGCACAGATATCTTCAAGTATGCCCGGTGCAGGTACAAGTTCCTTTTCTGTCAACTGATT
>JAGVTV010000032.1 GCA_019136675.1 Bacteroidota bacterium | reverse complement strand
CATGCAGGCTGAGGATGTCAAGAGCCTCGTGAGGTTTGAAGTGGAAAGGTTATTCCGGGAAAACAAGATAGAGATTCCATTCACGCAAAGGGATGTCTGGGTTCGCAAAGGTAACATCGATACCTGATGATCAAAGTTTTGCTAACTGCGGGATTGGGACTGGTCCTTCTGCTGAGTTTAATCACAGGACTCAGAAGGAGATGGACGGGAATACACACAAGTAATACCGGAATCCACAGGGCTGGGCTGTTAGTTTCCGGAGCTGCCGTGGCTCTGATGCTTGTGCTCTTTGCCTTGTCAGGCGACTGGCTGCATCTGTACCGTGCCACCATTCCTACCCTATTTTTTGTACTTTTTTTTAGCGAACTCAGGAAATAATATCGTTAGGAAATAAATCGAAGATACGATGAAATCGGCAAGCTCTGTAGATGAATACATGGAAGGCCTCTCAAAATGGAAGGATGAGCTGACACTGTTACGCAGCATTGTACTCAGTACGGAGCTGGAAGAGGGAATCAAATGGGGAGCCCCTTGTTATATGTACCAGGGACAAAACGTGGTGGGAATTGCAGCCTTTAAATCCTATGTCGGACTGTGGTTCTTTCAGGGAAGTCTCCTCGAAGACAAGGAGGGTTTTTTGATCAATGCTCAGGAAGGGGTCACCAAGGCTCTGCGGCAATGGCGGTTTATGTCGATACAAGAGATACAAAAAGCTCCTGTGACTGCCTATATTTACGAATCTATCGAAAATTTCAGACAAGGTTACAAGGTGCTACCAACTCAAAAGCCGGTTGATATAAGTATACCGGACAAGCTCGCCCATGCCATACAGTCAGACACGGAGGCAAGTATAGGTTGGGGCTCACTCCCACCTTCACACAAAAGGGAGTATACGGAATATGTGGCTGAAGCCAAAAAAGAAGAAACACAAAACAGAAGAATAGAAAAAGTATTGGATATGCTTCGTAAGAGACAGGGGCTAAACGATAAATACAGAAAATGAACGGGGATCCAATGGTCAAAGGAGAGTTTTTGCTGGAAAAGTTTCCCGGCAAAGGAGGCTGGACCTATGCTGCCTTGCCTGGAATATCTCCTGATAAAAATAGCTGGTTTGGATGGATAAAGGTACGTGGAACCATCGACAACTACGAGTTCCGCCAGTTCCACCTCATGCCTATGGGCAATGGAATGTTGTTCCTCTCAGTCAATGCCCGGGTAAGAAAAGCCATCGGAAAATCCGAAGGAGACACAGTATTAATAACAATTTACAGAGAAACTGAAGCCTCAGATATGTCAGAAGAATTTGAAGCCTGCCTGTCTGACGAGCCAAGGGCCAAGGCCTGTTTTGAGAACCTCTCCGGGTCTGAAAGGAAAAAATTAACTGACTGGATCAATGCCGGTAAGACAGTGGATGAAAAAACCGAACGGATGGCCGAAACCATAAACCGACTGGTTGACATGAAAAAATATTATTCTTAAAGACAGGAAGTCAGTGCCCTCCTACGCTAATATGTGGTTACCCCTCTTCGATCTCCACTTCCTCCTTCCGGCCCTGAACGAAACTTATAACACTGTATATCACCACTGCAGAAACTAAAATAAAATAATAGGTAAACAGTCTCCAGAGGGACACTACAAGAAACGAAATTTTGTGTGGTATGCTCTTGCCGAATATAAGCAGAAAGGACGCCTCAGCTCCGCCGGATGCACCGGGAGTGGGGATAAACAGCATGGTGACATATACCACCCACTGCCTGACATATATCTGTATGGCTTCAAAATCTATCCCGAAAGCTGATACAAGGACTACCAGTATTGAAAATTTAGCTCCCCATTGCAGAAAAAGGATCAGTATGCTTGCCACAATCTGCCATTTTCCATACGAAAAGGCCAACCGGAAATTTGCTTTAATATCACTGATGCTGTGCGAAGCATTGGCCCTGATCTGGTATATTCTCTCACGAAAATGTTCGGGGATGACACCCATCATCCGGTCAGACAAGGTCACACCGATTACTTTTAAAATGATCCATACCAGGATGACCAATACCGCCGTACCGGCTATCCAGGTAATATGAGACGATATCCAAGCCCATAAGCCCGAGATAGTGTCCTGTACCAGTCCTTTTGAAAAAATCAACGCCAGCAGGATGCCTGAAGTATAAAAAACAATATCTTCGATGATTCCGTATGTCAGAATAAACCCTGCGTTGCCGGCCTTAAAACCACGTTTGATCAGCAAGGCCAGTTTTACGGGTCCTCCTCCTACAGCTGTGGGGCTCAAAGCCGAAGCCACATCCGTAGTGATCACTACCCTGAGTGCCTCTCTGAAACCGATGTTCTCACCAAGCAACTTTGACCACATGGTGATCCTGAAGGCGTAGCCCATCCACGGCAACAACATAAGCACAAAGATGGCTGCAATGTGCTGAGGTTCCAGTTTACTGAGGTTGGCCAGCATAGCTTTTTCTGTCGTCGACAGCACAAAAACAATATGAGCCAGAACCCCTAATCCTATAAAAAGAATCAGTCTGTTGATAAGTTTATTAAAATTTACTTTCTTTCTGGTCATGGTAAACGGCAAAAAAAAACCGCAAAAGTGCCAATTATGGCCTCAATTTGTCGTCCCTGCGGCACGCACTCAATTTTAGTGTGCAAAATACAATAAAATTGAGGATACATAGTTAATTTTACATGTTGACCTGATGGTATAAAGGCATCAAGTCCGCACAGGTGATTTGCAAAGTCAACCAAGAACATAAAAGAGTCCTGTTTGTTAGATATCTTGTTTAAATACGATCAATGAAAATTGGCATAAGAGTCATAGTTACTACCTTCCTGTTATCATTTTTGGGAATTTCGGGCGTCAAGGCCCTCCATATCATAGGAGGTGACGTAGTCTACAAGTGTCTGAGCAGAGACACCATCAAAAAAGAGGTGACCTATGAGATTACCTTTACGATGTACAGGGACAGCAAGAGTAACGGAGCACAATTTGACGACCCGGCTAATTTTGGCATTTACAGGGGGTCAGGCAACTCCTGGTCGTGGGTAAATACTATCTCCGGCATCAGGGTAAAGGACATTACCGACATAGACATTCAGAACAACAACCCCTGCATCCTGGTACCGGTAAACGTAGGGGTACAAAGCGGCAAATATGTTTTTACCATCAAGCTGCCGATCATCAACGAAAGCTATATGATAGCCTTCCAGAGGTGTTGCCGCAACACTACAATCCTCAATCTTGTCGGGCCCGGTGATACCGGAGCTGCCTTCACCACTGAGATAACCCCTGAATCACAGAGGACATGCAACAACAGCCCAACATTTAATGATTTCCCGCCAGTGGTCATTTGTGTAAACAGGCCCATAAATTTTGACCATTCAGCTTCCGATATCGACGGTGACAGCCTGGTGTACGAATTTTGCTCTCCCCTGACAGCAGGAGGCACAGACGGAGCCACCACACCGGGCAGCCCTACCTCATGCACCGGGGTAACTCCCGATCCGCGTACCTGCCAGCCTCCCTTTGATGAGGTGACATTCAGGGCCCCGACCTTTACCTTTGACAAACCCATGGGTGGAGACCCCGTCGTGGCCATTAACCGGGCCACAGGCCTCATCGTAGGCTCTCCCAATGTCCTCGGACAGTATGTAGTAGGAGTCTGTGTCAAAGAATACAGAAACGGCAAACTTATAGGCACCCTGCGGCGTGATTTCCAGTTTAACGTGACCACCTGCGAAGTAGCGGTACAGGCTGACCTCCAGGCTTCACTCAAAGATGGGACAGAATACACCATAAACAGCTGTGGTAATTTTTCACTGGACTTCGTAAACCTCAGCACCGATGTCAAATACATTCAAAACTATTACTGGGAGTTTGACATCAAGGGCGAAAAGAAGACTTTCAATACCCGTAATGTGAGTGTTACTTTCCCGGGATTGGGTTCATATACCGGCACGATGATTCTTAATAAGGATATTCCCGGCCTTGCCGAATGTTCCGACACAGCGACGATAACCGTTAATTTATATCCCTCAATCAAAACCGATTTTTCCTTTGCGTATGATACCTGCATCGCCGGTCCTGTCACATTTAAAGACCTTTCTACGAGCGGTGCGGGGCCTATACAAAAGTGGTTCTGGAAATTTGATGCTGAGGGCAATTCATCAGGCCAGAATCCAATATTTGTATTTGAAAAACCCGGAGTAAAACCGGTGCGGCTTATCGCCGAAGATGTAAACAAATGCAGGGATACAATCATCCGAAACGTCAATTATTTTCCGGTGCCTGCCCTGATCATCATCGAACCAAATACCTTTACAGGCTGCAAACCGGCAAGCATCACGTTTGACAATTTAAGCTCGCCGGTTGATGATTCCTACAAGTTTGAATGGAATTTTGGAGACGGCAATAATGGCGATGAATTCAGCCCCACCCATGTCTTTGAAGAAACAGGCCTTTATACAATCCAACTGAAACTCATTTCGCCCATAGGGTGCGAAACTACCAAAACCTGGCCCAATCTGATCAAGATCGTGCCCAGTCCTACTGCAGGCTTTACCTTCACACCTGAAGAGCCAAATTTGATTAATAATACCGTTCAGTTTACCGATATCTCGCAGGATGCTGTGTCTTTCTTATGGGCGTTTGACAGCCTGGGTATTTCGCTGCTGCAAAACCCAAGCTATACTTTCCGGGATACCGGTACATTTAAGATACAGCAGATCGTACTCCATGAGTCGGGTTGCACAGACACGGCAGAAGCAATCATTCCCATCTATCCGCTAATCAGATTTTTTATGCCCAATGCCTTTACACCCAACAATGATGGCCTTAATGATGTATTTATTCCGGTGGGCACAATCGAAGGCGTAAAGAACTACAGCTTCACGGTCTGGAACCGATGGGGCGATATGGTATTCAATACCGAAGACTTTCAAACCGGCTGGAACGGCACGAGAAACAACAACGGTGACACTGCTCCACCCGGAGTCTACGGCTACCTGGTAGAATACACAGATCCCCTGGGAGTCAAAAAGACTGTTAAGGGTCACTGTACTCTCTTAAGGTAATTAATGGAATTTTATTTTTTATTTTTTAAAACAGTCCGATCTTGTCCAGTTGCTCCTCAATGAGGGAAGCATCCATGTTTTCAAGGGCGGCAACCAACAATACGGCCCTGGTCCGGCTTATTTCGCCCCACAACAATTTTGTCAGTATTGTTTCCGTGGCAGTCAGGTCATCGGGCATGACTCCTTCATCGTCCATGTCGTACAGGCTTGCATAACAGACGGAAGCTTCCTCCGGCATAGTCTTCATTTTAATGTCCATTTGCTCTTCTCCTGAGTTGTCCCTGCAGGGCCGGTGCAGCAAATTTTGGTCAATTATCTTCCTCTTGCGATTTTCCGCATCAAAAACCGCAAGAGGATTCGGGTCTCCCATAGCAGCAAATTTTTCAGCATTATCCAGCGAATCAAAGTGTTTTAGAAAAAATTTCATGTCGTAATTAATTTCCCTAAAGATACAAATAATTGGTTAATTATCAAAATATTAAGCCAACTTTTTTATTGTAATACCGACAAAAATTTATAATAAATTAGTTTTAAATCGTGCACTTTTCACAGAAAAAAAGTCCCGGCAAATCAGTTTTTATGATCACCCGGTCGAGGGTTTATTTTAAGATGATTGAGTACCTGATACAATAATGTGGAAAATGTGGGAGGAGAATTGTATTATATCGGCAAAATGAAATATCTTTGTTTCCGATATAATGATGATATGTTTAGCCCACAATTAGAGTTGACATTCGAGATACAGGAGATCATAGAAAGGGTTCGCCACAAAAAGGCTGTCCTTGACAGGCTCAGACCATTATCCCCGTCAGTACTGGCGAGGCTCAAGGACGATTTTGAGGTAGAATGGACCTACCATTCAAACAGCATCGAGGGTAATACCCTTACCCTTATGGAGACAAGGCTAGTACTTGAGCAGGGTATTACCATTGGCGGTAAATCGCTTAGGGAGCATTTTGAAGTCATTAATCACCGCAAGTCTATAGCTTTCCTGGAGAGCCTTATTGACAAGGACGCCCCTATCAGAAGTATTGATATCCTGAGTGTACATGCTCTGGTGCTTGCCAATATAATGGACGATTTTGCAGGCAGACTAAGGCCGGGTATGGTCAGGATCACAGGGGCAAATTTCACCCCACCTAATGCCCGTCTTGTACCTGATCTTTTGGAAGAGCTCGTGAGCTATGCCAATGAAAATCCACTGTCGCTTGATGCCATCAGCCTGGCTACGGTCTTTCACCACAGGTTTGTGTGGATTCACCCTTTTAATGATGGCAACGGACGCACGGTACGATTAATGATGAATCTCCTGCTCATGCGGGCCGGATTTCCACCCGTCATCATCCTGTCACAGGACCGCAGGAAGTACTTTGCAGCCCTTAACAGTGCCAATAACGGTGACTATACCAGGCTGCTTCTTATGATGCTGCAAGCTGCCGAAAGGTCTCTCAACATATACATAAGCTCAGTCGGTGGTGACTATGAAGACTACCTGCCCACCCATATGATCGCTGAGGAGCCTGACATCCCCTACGGCCAGGAATACCTGAGTCTACTCGCCAGACGGGGACGGATAGATGCTTATAAAGAAGGTAAAATATGGCTCACCACCAAGTCAGCGGTCAAGGCATACCGGGACCAAAAACTTAAATAGCTCTCCCTTAGTCCTGTACAAATCCCTGCCACCGCCTCATATAGTCGATAAAAGCATCGCTGAGGTCACAGTCTCTGAGATGTGCCGGCGTATACGGTGGCAATGTCGGGATATAATGTGGGTCTCTGACTTTGGTGGGCCAGTCAGGGATGCCGATGCCTGCCCTGCCCAACGCCACAAAATCAGCCCCCAGATTCATGGCATCGGCAGCATCTTTGCCTGCCCAGATCTCACCGGCCACCATGACGGCCACCCCGGCCGGCAACGCTTCACGAAACCAGGTGACGAGAGACTTGTCAATGTCCGGGTACTTGTCGGGCTTTTTGAGGGCATTCCACGGGGATAGATGGATGTAGTCAACCCCAAGGTCCGCCAGCCTAACTGCCAGATCCACACTTTCATCAAAGTCAATGCCTTTAAACGTGTATTTGTCCTCGGGAGATATCCTCACACCGACGATAAAACCAGCACCACAAGCGGCTCTGATTCCGGTAAGGATGTCTGTGAGAAAACGGCTCCTCCTTACAGCATCACCTCCGTAATTGTCTGCCCTTCTGTTGGTGTCGGCACTCAGGAACTGATGGATCAGGTATCCATGGGCTCCATGAAGTTCTACACCGTCCATGCCGGCTTCTTTGGCCCTTAATGCCGCGGAAATAAAATCGCTGGTCACCCTGTGTATATCCTCCTCTGTCGCCTCCCTGACATCGATATTCTTGCTGCCTACCATATATACATGGGCTGAGGCACTCCACGGCTGCAGGCCTGTCAGGTGCATAGGTGAGCGGGCTCCTCCATGAAAAATCTGCACGATGGCGAGAGCTCCGTAATCCTGAATGCCCATTGCCAGTTTCCTGAGTCCCGGAATATGACGGTCATCCCAGATGCCCAACTCGCCCGGCCATCCCTGACCATCTGTAGATACATGGGCGGCACAGGTGATGATCAACCCGAAATCCCCCTGAGCCCTTCTCATCAACCATCGGTATTCGTCGTCACCGAGTGTGCCGTCGGTATGGCTCTGCCCATTGGTCATGGGTGCCAGAGCTATCCTGTTTTTGGCTGTTTTGCACGACCTGGCAAAAAAATACGGGTCAAAAA
>JAGVTV010000103.1 GCA_019136675.1 Bacteroidota bacterium | reverse complement strand
TTCACAGCAGCAGGGCCTCATTCAACTTTAAGTTAAAAATATAAGAGACCAGGCTTTTGTCCGGAAGAAAGGTGCTGTTTATCAGTATGTTGTCCTGGGCAATATGAATCGGATATTTTTCTGCCAGATAATCCTGGGTGATATAACTGGCTCTGCCACCGAGATGTTTTTCCCACTTTTCCCTGATGGTGAGAATACCTACCCTCAGTTCACTAATCGGTCTGGTAAATGTAAGTGGCAAAGGTGTGTCCAGTGATCGTCACCAAACAGTATTATATTTTTAGGAAAAGAGGGAGGCATACCTATTACTGATGATATTATTTATAACGCAAATTACAGCCAACTGTCACCCATAACAACAAAAAAAGCCCTTATTTGTGGTAAGGGCTTCTTTACATTTTACAGAAAAAGTATTACTTGGACTGGAATTTTCCAAATTTCTTGTTGAATTTATCAATCCTACCGGCTGTATCCACAAACTTGACTTTTCCGGTGAAAAACGGATGTGAAAAAGATGAGATCTCCATTTTTACCAATGGATATTCCTTACCGTCTGTAAATACTATGGTTTCCCTTGTTTTAGTGCATGATCGGGTCAGAAACATCTCATCATTAGAAATGTCCTTAAACACTACCATCCTGTAATCCTGAGGGTGAAGGTCCTTCTTCATTTTTATGAAAATATTTACTTGTTAAAACTGCTGTTACTAAAAGGAACGCAAAGGTAAGAATTAGAATTTAATTTATTGCAATCCAGATCAAAAAAAAATATGATCAGGTGTTAAGGGCTCCGCACACGCTGAGCACCTGGCCGGTCACATATGTTGACATGTCAGAGCCCAGAAATACACAGGCATTGGCCACATCATCACCGGTACCAAGCCTTTTCAGTGGTATGCTGTCTATGTAAGCTTTTTTCTGCTCCTCAGTAAGGATGTGTGTCATATCGGTCTCTATAAAGCCCGGAGCTATGGCGTTGCACCTGATATTGCGGGAACCCACCTCCTTGGCTATGGATTTACTGAATCCTATGATACCTGCCTTGGAAGCCGCATAATTGGCCTGACCTGCATTGCCAAAGACGCCCACTACTGAGCTCATGTTTATTATAGAGCCGGCCTTCTGTTTCATCATGGGCTTCAGGGCATGTTTTGTCAGGTTAAAAACTGACTTCAGGTTGGTATGGATGACCTCATCCCATTGTTCTTCGCTCATCCTGAGCATGAGTGTATCTCTGGTGATGCCTGCATTGTTGATGAGGATGTCCAGCTTTCCGAAGGCACTTATCACTTCATTGACCAGTGACTCAGCCTGCCCGTAATCAGCAGCATCTGACCGAATGGCCAGGACTCTTACACCAAGTGATTCGGCAGCTGATTTGACCGCCAGTGCCTTTTCTTCAGAGGATACATACGTAAAGACCACATCTGCACCTTCTGATGCGTATTTGAGCACAATTGCCTCACCAATACCCCGGCTTCCGCCTGTGATGAGTGCCGTCTTACCCCGGAGAAGTCCCATGTTTTCTGATTTTATGGGCAAAAATAGCAATTACTTGCCACCAATGACCCTTTTTTGCTACAGGAATACCCGCAAACGGACAGTTTTTTTAAAATTTATAAATGCAACATTATTGCAAAAACGATTTTCTTTATCTATCTTTGCACCCGTAACGCTTATTAATGTCATGAATTTGTTTTCCAGATTTACCTCTGACACTGCAGGTTTTATTACATCTATGCTGTGTGCCATACACTGTTCTGTGGTGCCGGTATTCATATCACTTGGCCTGCTAAGCAGCAAATCCTGGTTGCACAGTCATTCTCTTGACTGGATGGTGATAGGTCTGGGCGTTGTGATTGCCTCCTACTCCCTGGTAGGAGATTACTTCAGGAAACATAGAAATGCTGCCCCTGTGATTACTGCACTGTTTGGGTTTTGTCTGTTGATTACAGGCATGATAGAGCACCATGGCTGGATGCTGGTATTCAGCGTGCTGGGAGGCATCCTGGTTGCAATGGCACATTTAATTAACCACAGGATAGGCAGATTGGTATCGGTCAGGCTATAAATACTGTTCAATACTATTGCCTTACGGCGAAAATCTCCTTTTGTAACTTTTCAGAGGATTTGATTAACTTTACACCTGTTTAACAGATTAAATGGGCGAAAAGGTAATAATCATAGGAGCAGGACTTTGCGGGACACTATTGGCTCTAAGGCTCGCCCAAAGGGGGTACACGGTCACCGTGTATGAAAAAAGGCCGGACATGCGAAAAAACACCATTTCTGCCGGAAGATCCATAAATCTTGCCTTGTCTGACCGGGGCCTGCGGGGTCTTGCCCTGGCAGGAGCCGAGGAAGATGTACTGCCACTGACCATACCCATGTACGGCAGGATGCTTCATCCGCAAGTGGGTGAGGAGACTATGGTCAAATACAGCGGCCGGGACGGCGAATGGATAAATTCTGTTTCCCGCGGAGGCTTAAATATGGTGCTGCTGGATAAGGCAGAGGCTACCGGAAAAGTGCATCTCCATTTTGGCAAAGGATGTGACGAGGTGGATCTTGAAACTGGATCTGTCACCCTCAGGGATGAGGCAACTGGCAGTACCTTTACTGACAGGGCAGAGGTGGTTTTTGGTACTGATGGTGCCAATTCTGCCATAAGGAACGCCATGCTAAGGGAGTCTGCCCGATACAGGTTTGATTTTTCCATAAAATACCTGCCCACCGCCTACAAAGAACTGGAAATACCGCCTGCCGAAGGCGGAGGATTCAGATTGGAAAAAAATGCCCTCCACATCTGGCCCCGCGACGGTTTTATGATGATTGCCCTTCCAAATCTCGACGGAAGCTTTACAGTAACCCTGTTTTTGCCCCACACCGGGGAGGTGAGTTTTGCTCAGCTGACAGACGATATTTTGATAAGATCTTTTTTTGAACAATATTTTCCATCTGCGTGTGCCCACATGCCTGACCTTATAAGCGATTTCCACTCCAACCCCACCAGTTCGCTGGGAACAGTCAAATGTTACCCCTGGCAGGTAAACGGCAAGTTTCTCCTGATGGGTGACGCTGCCCATGCTGTGGTTCCGTTTTACGGCCAAGGTATGAATGCTTCCTTTGAAGATGTCCTGGTGCTGGACGGCCTCATAGACAAATACGCTGGTGACTGGTCCGGAATTTTAGAAGAGTATCAGCAGATCAGAAAGCAGGATGCCGATGCCATAGCCGACCTGGCTGTAGAAAACGAGCTGGAAATGAGGTCCGCCACAGCAGATCCTGTTTTTCTGCTCAAGCGAAGGATAGAATTAAAGATGGAACAAACATACAGAGATTATTTCAGCAAGTACAGCATGGTGACATTCAGGGAAGACTTGCCTTACAGCTATGCCATGAAGAGAGGCAGAGCCCAGGATGAGATCCTCATGAAATATGCCGCAGGGATAAACAGCATGGCTGAATTTGATGAGCAAGAGGTGCTGAGACTCATTCATACACTTGACGGGTAATATGGCCAAAATGGCACAAAAATCTAAATACATGTATCTTTAACTTATAAAGCAAAAATATGCCAATCACAAGACCATTTAACCTCCAGAAATGGATCGATGAGCACAGGCATGAGCTCAAGCCACCAGTTGGAAACCGGAATCTCTATAAAGATGCCGGCGACTACATCGTGATGGTTGTAGCCGGGCCCAATGCCAGAAAAGATTACCACTTTAATGAGACAGAAGAGTTGTTTTACCAGGTCGAAGGCGATATCACAGTACGTATACAGGAAGATGGCAAACCGGTGGATATTCCCATCAGGGAGGGCGAAATGTTCCTTTTGCCGGCCAGGGTACCTCACTCGCCAATGCGTCCGGCAGGTACCATCGGTCTCGTCATTGAAGTAAAGAGGACAGGTGACGAAAGCGACGGATTGCTCTGGTTTTGCGAAAAATGCAATACCAAACTTCACGAGTCTTACTTCCATCTGGAAAACATAGAAAAGGATTTTCTCCCGCGGTTCAGACAATACTATTCTGACGAAAAGCTTAGGACCTGCCCCAGCTGCGGACACGTCATGGAGGCGGACAAAAGGTTTGTGGATTGATTGCTACAACCCCGGGCAAGAGTCAACGGTGCAAAATTAATCCATAGATATATGGCGGGTAACCATCCTGGTAGAACGTTTGTACCTGGTGACATAAATGACGGAATTCTCACAACCAAAATGTCAAATTTTTGCTGGCGGCTTTTTGCAGACAAACAGAAAAACCTATGTAAACCATATGAAATGTAATTTTATTTGCAGATGATCTTAAAAGAATTGAAACCAAGAAAGGCACTGAATAAAGCCTTTTTAAAAATAAAACCGAACCGGCCTGAAATAGAAAGTTTCAAGACCCATCTCATTACTTTACTCGACAGGACAAATGACAAGGAAAGCGAAGAGTTTCATAAAAACTTAATTTCAGACTTTCTCAAAGACACTTATTACAAACAAGACCATTTTATAAACACCAAAGGTAGAAACGACCTGGTTATTCACAACGGACAAAATGCAAACTCGACAGTAGCCGTAATTATCGAAGCAAAAAAGCCGACCAATAAAGCGGAAATGATTACTACCAAAAAACTGAACGCAAAAGCGTTTCAGGAATTGGTTTTGTATTACCTAAGAGAAAGAATTATACACAAAAATCTTGAAGTAAAACATTTGGTTGCGACCAACATAAACGAATGGTTCATTTTTGACGCTACCCTATTCGACAGTTTTAGAAAGCCAAATAGACGAATTGGTTTACCAACTATACGAGTTGACCGAAGAAGAAATTAAAGTTATTGAAAACGCATAATAAATCAGTCAATGACCAAAGAAACCGCCATCAAACTATTTGAAGAAAAGCAGGTGCGTGCCGTTTGGGATGCCGGGCAAGAGAAGTGGTATATTTCTATTGTGGATGTAATTGCCGTACTAACTGAAAGTGTTGACCCAAATGCTTATTGGAGAAAGCTGAAACAAAGGCTAAAAGAGGAAGGAAACGAAACCGTGACGAATTGTCACGGTTTGAAAATGTTGGCTGCTGATGGCAAGATGCGATTGACCGATGTTGCTGATACCGAACAGCTTTTTCGATTAATTCAATCCATTCCCTCACCCAAAGCAGAGCCTTTTAAACTATGGCTGGCACAAATAGCAGCAGAACGATTGGATGAAATGCAAGACCCGGAATTGAGCATAGACAGAGCGTTGGAGCAATACGTAAAATTGGGCTATTCTGAAAACTGGATAAACCAACGCCTGAAAAGCATTGAAATACGCAAAGAGCTCACTGATGAATGGAAGAAGAGAGGATTGAAAGAAGGCGTGCAATTTGCCACACTTACAGACATCATTTCCAAAGCTTGGAGCGAAAAAACCACCAAAGAATATAAAGTATTAAAAGGTTTGAAAAAGGAGAACTTAAGGGATAACATGACCAATACCGAGTTGATTTTGAATATGCTTGCCGAAGCAGCAACAAAAGACATATCCGCAGCGACCAATCCCAAAGATTTTGAATAAAGTAAAAGTGTGGCCAAGCAAGGAGGCAATGTGGCTAAAGTGGCTAGACTTGAATTGGAAGCTAAAACGGGCAAAAAAGTAGTGACAGCTTTAAATGCTAAGGAGGCTTTAAAAACTCTGCTTGATAACAATCCATCAAGTAAAAGGAGAAAAGACAAAAAATGAAAGCCAGCCTAATACAAATAAATATTTTTTTGCAAACTCCCAATGTGCAGTTTGTAATACCAGTTTACAAACGAAATTATGATTGGACCAACACAGAGTGCAAAGAACTCTTGAACGATATTATTTCAGTAGAAACCGAAAACAGGGGAACACATTTTATTGGCAGTATTGTATTTATTCACGAAGGTGTTGTCGTTAAGATAAGAACGCGAAATATGCATTTAAGAAACTATAGAAGCATATTAAGGAATGGCTCAAACACGTCATAACATATTGAATATCAACATTATCTTATGGATAAGAAACGTTTTATAACAATTAAGGAACATAACACCATGGCCAACGTTTCAAGGCCACACATCCTACCTATTACGGGACTAAGCCGTAACAACAGATGGCGAAAACCAAATCGACCATTTGGTTTATCAGCTTTACGCCCTATCGGAAGAAGAAATCAGAATCATTGAAAATGGCTGAAATCATTCCAAAAATATCGAATATATTCAATAACCCACTGTTTAAGCAGTGGGATACCAAAAGAAATTTGCCTATGCGTTTGTTATCTAATCGTCGTCATGCAAAATAAAACTTACTTTGCTTCAGATTTTCATCTGGGTGTGGATGCACATACATCCTCTGCAATCCGGGAAAGGAAGATTGTACGGTGGCTAAACAGCATAGAAGCTGATGCCCGTGAGCTATATCTGGTGGGTGATGTATTTGATCACTGGTACGAATACGGAAAAACAGTACCCAAGGGCTACGTCAGGCTTTTGGGCAAACTTGCCGGGATGAGGGATAAGGGTATACCGGTGTATTTTTTTACGGGAAATCACGATATGTGGATGTTCAGATACTTTGAGGAAGAATTTGGCATACCGATATACCGACACCCCATTATGAGGGAAATCGATGGTAAAAAGTTTTTGATAGGTCACGGTGACGGCCTGGGTCCCGGTGACCACGGCTACAAGTTTATCAAATCATTATTTGCCAACAGGCTTGCACAGGCCGCTTTTCGTTGGCTTCATCCTGACATCGGTCTGGGTTTGATGAAATTTTTCAGTGTCAAAAGCAGGCAATATACCGCTGATGAAAGTGCTTTTGGACCCCCCGAAAAAGAATGGCTTGTGCAGTTTTGTGAGGGTGACTTGATGTCCCGTGACGTGGATTATTATATTTTTGGCCATCGCCACCTGCCGGTTTACTACCGGCTGTCCAATGGTAAATCCACCTATATCAATCTGGGCGAATGGATGTATGCCTGCTCCTACGGCGTGTGGGACGGCCATGAGATGAGGCTTGAATTTTTTGAGTCTGAATTTACAAGGGTTTATGGCACATAGTTTGGTGTTTTAAAATAAATCTTAGCCATGTCAAAGCACTTTGCTCAGTTGTTTCTTGTTATCATGCTGACGACCGGCTTGTTTTCCTGTGCCGTCAAAAAAGGAAATGACATGAAAGATATGTCCTCTGCCCCCTTTGAGGTGAAGGTAAAGCCGTCTCTGGCTGAGGTAGATAATCTGGGAAGACTTTATGTGGTCAATGACCGGAATACAATTATCAACTACAAGCCTGATCTGACCGAACAATACCAATACGCCAATAAAAAAAGCGGCACTGTTACGTCGCTTGATGTTACCAATCCGCTTAAAATCGTCGTTTTTTTTGATGATTTTAACCAGGTTAAGATCTTAGATAATAACCTGAGCCTTATCACGGAGCTGGACCAGTCGGCCCGATTTGCGGATGTGTCTGCCTGCAGCGTGACCAATGACGGCAACCTTTGGATCTTTGACCCAGTGCAGTTTAAGCTTATAAAAATCAGGGAAAACGGTACGGTGATCTTTGAAAGTTCTAATGTCAACGATTTTGGAATGGCGGGCGTCAGGATCACAGACATCCGCGAAAAAGGCAACTACGTCATGCTGTGTGATAGAGAAAAGGGTTTTTATTTCTTCGATAACCTCGGACAGTACTTGTACCATTTTCCGGTGACTACTGGCATAAAGTCGGTCCAGTTTGATGGCAAAAATGTGTATTACTATTCGGGTACAGGGCTAAAGTCCTATTCCGTGCGTCTCAAGGAAGTACTGATGATCGGATATCCCCTGGAGATGAATCGTGAGGGCCTGATGTACATCCTGTACCAGGGAGG
>JAGVTV010000089.1 GCA_019136675.1 Bacteroidota bacterium | reverse complement strand
CAGCCTGACCGTATTGCAGGATGCAGCGGGTACATCCCATGAGACTGAAAGCTCATTGGCGTCAGCTCCCGTCAAAACAAAATTTACTGGCGTCAGGCATTTCTGGGTGCTGAATTCAATATTGGCATACCTTAGTTTTCCGATGTCCTTAAGTGCACGGTCAAAAAACACAAGTTTCCAGTAATTCCCGTTGAGTGTGTCCGGTCTCCAGGCTTCGACATCTCCGTCGGGACGAAAAGTACCCAGATAAGGAGGTGTACTTTCCTTGAGCTGCCGGCATGCCCCGGGAGCAAAACGGGTGACTCCCAGACAGGTGGTGTCGCCGGGAATTCCAAAATCATCTTGGGTCGTTCCGTTGTGGTTTGAAAGCACCAGTTGCTGGCCATTAGGGCTTACAAGGATCACTCTTAGGTCTGCCGGCCAGTCATGCTCTATTATGAGGTCTATGCCTTTGATAAAGATATCTACTCCCAGGATGCCGGTTTGTGGTACTTCAAGCAAAAAGGTCTCAGTCCCGTTGTCCTTTAGCGGAAGGTTTATTTGACAATTCGTAGGCATTTCCAGTACTGTAGTAAAGGGTATGGCTACATTCCAGCTGCTGATGCTTGACGGTGAGCATACAGTCCTTATGTACACTTCATAAGCAGTAGATGGTTCCAGGCCACCAAATACGATCTCTCTTTGGGCTACAGGTCCATGGGTGGGAATTCCCGATGGCTGACTTCCTTTTTTGACCAACTCTATTTCCCATCCTGACGGGCCAGAGTTAGAGTCCGACCACTTCAGCCTGACTGAGGTGGTGGTAAATTCTTCAAACTTGAATGAAAACGGGGGCTTGCACGATTGGCCGTCGGCCCGTCCTGCTGAAAACAGCAGACAAAGGGCAATACAAAAAATACTGGTCCTGTTCATGCACGATGTCGATTTACACAACTCAAATATAAAGCATTTTTTCAACAGTGGGCCATCCCGAAATGTTAAAGTTATTTGTTCCTTTTGGCTTGTTGTATTAGAATTTTTCAAATATTTTACTTAACTTTGCCCTTTAAAGTAAGATTAAACAGTAAAGTTACAGATGTCCAGCGATCAACGTATTATACCCATCAACATTGAAGATGAATCGTAGGGGAGGTACTCGGTAAATATCACCCTCACGGAGATGGCTCCGTATATGATGCCATGGTGCGTATGGCACAGGACTGGTCGCTCCGGTACCCGCTGGTAGATGGTCAGGGTAACTTTGGCTCCATGGACGGTGACAGCCCGGCTGCTATGAGGTATACTGAAGCAAGGCTTGCCAAGATCAGTGATGAGATGCTCTCAGATATCTCTAAAAACACCGTTGACTTCAGGCTTAACTTTGATGATTCTCTGGAGGAGCCTACCGTGTTGCCGGCCAGAATTCCAAACCTCCTGATAAACGGAGCCTCCGGGATTGCAGTAGGTATGGCCACAAATATGCTGCCGCACAATCTGACCGAAGTCGTGCAGGGCATTAAAGCAGCCATTGATAATCCGGAGATTACCATACCTGAGTTGATGGAATACATCAAGGCTCCTGATTTTCCTACGGGTGGTACTATCTACGGTTACTCCGGGGTGAAGGAAGCCTTTGAGACGGGACGAGGCAAGGTTGTGGTCAGAGGCAAAGCATCGATTGAGACCGGCCACGGGGGAAAGGAAACAATTATAATCAGCGAGATCCCCTATCAGGTAAACAAGGCAGGTTTGGTTGCCAAAATAGCCGAGCTCGTCAATGAAGACAAGATAGATGGTATTTCTGATATCAGGGACGAATCGGACCGTAAGGGTCTTCGCATTGTTGTTGAGGTCAAAAGGGACGCCATGGCCAGCGTCGTGCTCAGCAAATTATATAAATATACGCCCCTTCAGACATCCTACGGGGTCAATAACATTGCACTCGTAAACGGCAGGCCCAAACTCCTGAACCTCAAGGACCTGGTTTCTGAGTTTATAAAGTTCAGGTTAGAGGTTATCGTCAGGAGGACAAAGTATGACCTGGAAAAAGCCGAGGAAAGGGCCCACATATTGGAAGGTATCCTGATTGCCCTGGACAATATCGACGAAGTTATACGCATAATCAGGCAATCAAAGACTGTCGATGAAGCCAAGGACAATCTGATGTCATCTTTCTCCCTTTCCGAAATTCAGGCCAAGGCAATCCTCGAAATGAGGCTTCAAAGGCTGGTAAGTCTGGAAATCGACAAGGTGAGGGAAGAGTACCAGGAAGTATTGGCCAGAATCGAACATTATAAAAATGTATTGGCCAGTGAGACAATGCAGAGGGAGATCATCAAAACAGAACTTGATGAGATCAATGAAAAATTTGGAGATAAGCGTCGTACGGATATTTCCTATGCGGACGATGAAATCAGTATGGAAGATCTTATAGCCAATGAAGAAGTGGTCATTACTATTTCACATCTTGGATATATAAAAAGAACAAAAACCGACGAGTTCAGAGCCCAGACAAGAGGCGGCAAAGGATCAAGAGGGGCAAAAACCAGGGAAACAGATTTTGTAGAGCATATGTTTGTGGCCCGAAACCACAACTACCTCTTGCTTTTTACAGAACAGGGCCGTTGTTTCTGGCTAAGGGCATTCGAGATACCGGAGGCAAGTAAGACTTCACAGGGCCGGGTATTGCAGAACATTATTTCCATACCATCCGATGACAAGGTAAGAGCTTATATCAAGATTGAAAATCTCAATGATGAGGAATTCATAAATAACAATTACATTGTTTTCTGTACCAAGCAGGGTATGATCAAAAAGACCATTGTGGAAGCATTCTCCAGGCCACGGACAAACGGTATCAATGCCATTACGATCAATGAAGGTGACCAGCTGCTCGAAGCCAGACTCTCAAACGGTAAAAACGAGATCATAATTGCTGACAGGGAAGGCCGAGCCATAAGATTCAGCGAAACAAAAGTACGACCTATGGGCCGTAGTGCTGCCGGAGTTAAGGCAATGACACTTGGATCCGGAAGGGATGAGGTTATCGGAATGATTTCAGCTGACCCGACAAAAGCTGATTATTCAGTATTTGTGGTTTCAGAAAAGGGAAATGGCAAGAGGTCACCTCTTGATGATTACAGAATGACCAATCGCGGCGGCAAAGGTGTTAAAACCATCAATATTACCGATAAAACAGGCGATCTGATAGCCATCAAGTGGGTAAGTGAGTTTGATGACCTTATGATCACCACACAGGATGGCATCGTGATACGCACTCCTGTTTCAGATATGAGACTGATGGGCAGGGCAACTCAGGGTGTGAAGCTTATAAGACTTTCAGACAATGAATCCATTGCTGATGTTACTGTGATCCGTCGAGAAGAAACAATTGATGAGGAGGAATGATGTTAAGGGAATTTAACAATGACCCAAAATATTTTAACAAAATTTAAACCTTCCGACACGGGATTTGACGTCTTAGGATTGATAAAATATGGACAATGGTACAATTTTATTAATTTTGCAACCTTTTTTATAACTAATAACAATCAACGATGAAACGCTTTTTTTTAGGTACATTATTTATCCTTTTGACTGTTGGCCTGGTCCGTGCCCAGGAATATAAAAAACAGCTTAAGAACGCTAACAAGACTCTTGGTAAATATTACCTCGACCCGGTGACAAACAAAGCAGACCTGGCCGGAGCACTTGCTACCATAGAGCAGGTATTTGCGGCCGAAGACGCTAAAGCTGATGCTGAGGCATGGATTACAAAAGGACAGATCTACAACGAAATTGCCAAAGCAGAAATGAACCGCAAGATAATTGACCAAAAGTATGAACTTGCTTCGCCAACTGCAGGCCTTATGGCAATGGAAGCTTTTGAAATGGCTATGGCCAAAGCGGTCAAAAAATCACAAACCAAAGATGCACTTTCAGGCATCCGCGAAAATGAAGACCTTAGTAACAACATAGGCATCACTCATTTTCAGGCACAAAATTACAATGACGCATACAAGAACTTTGCAGTTACCCTTAAGGCCAATGAGTTGTTAAAGACCAATAAAATGGAGAGTAGACTGGATGATCCTGCCACTAAAAACGACCAGGTATTCTACACAGCTGTTTCTGGCTATTTCGGTGATAATAAAGATGCATCAATGCCGCTGTTTGAGACTCTTTACAAGGCTGGCAAAGCACAACCTCTGGTATACGAGGCTCTGTTTAACCTGACTGCAGAGAAAAACATCGACAAGGCCATGGAATACCTCAATGCCGGCAGGGAAGCAAACCCTGACGACAACGGTCTTCTTTTTGCTGAGATCAACTATTACCTCAAAGTCAATAAATTGGAGCTTCTGGTTGAAAAGCTAAAAATGGCTATCCAAAAAGAACCGGACAATGTATCAGTTTACAACACCATGGGTAATGTGTACGATCAGCTTAACCAAAAAGAAAGAGAAGCCGGTAATAACGAAAAAGCAGATGAATATTTCAATCTTGCCTTTGATTACTTCAATCAGGCCTTGGCCAAGGACCCTAAAAACTTTGATGCCTCTTACAGTCAGGGAGCGTTATATTACAACAAAGCCGCCAGCATGACAGCCAAACTGAATGCCCTGAGTAATGACTTTTCGCCAGCAGGTACCAAAAAGTACAACGCCCTTAAAGCTGAAATGGACGGGTTTTTCAAGCAGGCATTGCCTTACTTCCTAAAGGCCGAAGAACTCGATCCCAAGGATGTAAACACTATGATCGCTCTTAAGGAGATTTACGCCAGAAGTGGTGATTTTGAAAAATCAAATGCTTACAAGGCAAAAATGGAAGCTGCCGGAAACTGATAGCTGAAGTTTAATATCAAGATATGGCCCGGTGATTTTTATCCCGGGCTTTTTTATTTCCAGATGTTTACTTCCGCTTCTATGCTTACTTTAAATTTTTGCAGGATGGTCTCCCTGATATCCTCTGCCAATTCCACGATCTCTTTACCTGTACCTGCCCCGTAATTAACCAAAACAAGTGCCTGATTTTTGTGTACCCCTACATCACCTCTGCGTATACCTTTAAATCCTGCCTTTTCGATGAGCCAGCCGGCCGGTATTTTTACAAAGCCTGCATCTGCAGGATAGGATGGAATTTCAGGATAATCTTTTTTAAGCTGTAAATAGTGTCCCTCTTTAATGACAGGATTCTTAAAAAAACTGCCGGCGTTTCCGATTTCTGCAGGGTCGGGAAGTTTTGACCTGCGGATATCTATGACCGCTTCTGCTACATCGGCTATGTCAGGATTTTGGATTCCCTTTTCATGCAATTTCTCCACAATGGCTCCATAAGATGTATTGAGGGTATGGCCGTTTTTTCGCAGGGTATAGGTTACATAAGTAATAAAATAACGGCCTTTGCACTCTTGTTTAAAGACGCTGTTTCTGTACCCAAAACGGCATTCTTCCCTTGAGAATATTTTTTCGCTGCCGTCCTTCAGATTAATGGCTTTAAGGCAGGTAAAAACCGACTCCTGCTCCAGTCCATAGGCCCCGATGTTTTGGATAGGTGCCGCACCCACAGTGCCGGGTATCAGGGCCAGGTTTTCAATTCCTCCCAGACCACGTGATATGGCCCATAAAACAAATTCATGCCAGATCTCTCCGGCTCCCGCCTCCACGGTTAGTTCTTCGTCTGTTTCATGGATGATAGTGATTCCCCTGATCTCATTTTTAAGTATGTAGCCGGGAAGGTCCCCGGTAAGGAGTACATTAGAGCCGCCACCCAGAATCCACAGGGGTTCCAAACCCAAGTCAATAACTTCCAGTAGCTGTTCCGTGGAAGAAATCCGGATGAATTTATCGGCATTAACAGCCATCCCAAAGGTGTTGTACGGCTTAAGGCTTACGTTGTATGAAATCAGCATTTGGATAACCAGGATTAAAGTGAGCTTTCCTTGCCTGAAATCTTTTTCAGCATAGGTGGATTAAAGTCATACTGGATGCCGGCATTGAGAGTGTTTCCCTCTCCTTTAGGTGCAAATCCGTAACGGACAAATCCATGAAGAGTAAATCCACTGAGACCAAATCCGTATCCGGCCTGGAGGACTACAGTCCTGAAGAAAGCTCTGGTAACACCGGCATTCCGGGCTTCATTGCTCAATCCATATAATTCTGTTCGGCTCCATTGAAGTCCTCCGCCCACAGTAAACCCTGTCAATCCTTCCCGGTCAAAAGTGCTGAGTCCCTTGAAATTGATCTTTGCCATCACGGGTACTGAAAAAGTACCCAGGCCCTTGTAGTCTCCGGAAGATAAACCGAAAATGCCCCAGACACCCTGTGACTCAAGCGAAAAAGAGTATTTCTTGTTTCCGAACCATATTTTGGGCCCGACTCCCAGGTTCAGTAGTGTACTTCCAGCTGATCCGGACATACTTCCATTGTCAGCATCCGGATTAACATACCTTTGGTAAAGGTCTGTAGAAGCTGTAAATCCCAGACTCACCTGGCAACTTGCCCAAAACGGCAGGAAAGCCGACAGCCATATGACCAAATATTTGTTTTTCATATTACAAGGTACCTTTTGAATTACAATTAAGCAACATGATCAGGATTCCATTATAGGATCAAACTGCAGTTTTGCCAGTGAGCTGTATATTCCATCCGGCTCATTGATAAGTTCTTCATGTGTTCCGGACTCCACGATCCTGCCTCCGTCTAAAACATAAATACAGTCCACCTCCTTTATTGTTGCCAGCCTGTGGGCTATGATTATGGACGTCCTGCCTTCCATCAGCTTATCCAGTGCATCCTGAACCAGCCTCTCTGACTCAGCGTCAAGCGAAGAGGTAGCCTCATCCAGAATGAGGATTCTGGGATCCTTCAACAAAGCCCTGGCTATGGCGATTCGCTGTCGTTGGCCGCCGGACAGTTTTATACCCCGCTCGCCCACCACGGTATCCAGGCCGTCAGGAAATGAGGTGATAAATTCCCAACTGTTTGATGCTTTGGCAGCGGAGATGATTTCGTCCTCAGAGGCTCCGGGTTTTCCGTATGCAATGTTTTCACGTATTGTCCCGCCAAAAAGGATGACTTCCTGGGGTACGATTCCTATGTTACGTCTGAGCCCGGGAAGATCATATTCATCAAGTGCTTTTCCGTCCACGCAAATCCTGCCGCTTTCCGGATCATAAAAGTGCATGAGAAGCTGTACGATTGTTGACTTGCCTCCACCGCTTTGGCCCACCAGAGCTACTTTCTGCCCGGCCAATATCTTTATATTTATGTCTTTCAGTACCTGGATGTCCTTACGGGTGGGGTAGGAGAAGCTTACATTTTCGTACATAATATCCCCCCTGATCCTGAAGTTTGTTGCATTGATCTGACCTATTTCAACTTCGCCGCCAGAATCGAGAATCTCCATAATCCGCTCCGTAGCTCCAATAGCCCCGCTTATCTGGGTATACAGGGATCCAAAACTCGCAATAGCCCCTCCGATGATGCCTGTATAGATGATAAAGGTAAATAGATCTCCGGCTTCCATGCTGCCCTCCTGTACCATCAGGGCACCTCTCCACAGTATAAAAAATATACCCCCGAAAAGTATGGTGATGACAAATATGAAAAATATCCCCCTGACACGGGCAAACTTAAGCGATACCTGAACAATCTGATCCACCGACTTGGAGTACCGGGTGGATTCGTACCATTCATTTACAAAAGCCTTGACTACGCTGAAGGACTGGAAGGCTTCTTCCACCACGGTATTGGTTTTTGCAAGCTCATCCTGCCGGTTCTTTGAGAGTTTGCGGATATACCTTCCGAAAACCATGGCAACAATCACTATGGCCGGAAACGTCAGGAGCATGATGGCAGATAGATGTGGCATGGCAATAACCAGGATCAGCACACCTATGATCATTATGACCACTTGTCGTATAAACTCAGCGAGTGTGACCGAAAATACAGCTTGCAACTGCTCCACGTCTGCAGTAATCCTGCTGGTAAGTTCGCCTACCCGCTTTTCTTCAAAAAACACGACAGGCTGGGTGATAATCTTATTGAAAAGGGCGATTCTCAGGTCTGCCATGCCTTTTTCAGAGACAATGGCAAAAAAATAAGTCCTGTAATAGCTGAATATACCCTGAACTACCAGTATGATCATAAAAACCCATCCGTAATCCCATACATCAAGGTTGAGAAATTTGAATTTCTGCTCTCCTATAGCTTTGTTGGTCATTTCGCCCGGCAGCCCCATCAATGCCATAAAAAATATGCTACCCAGCACGAGAAGGACCATGCCTGCAATGAAGTAACCGTAATATGGCCTTATAAATCTAAATATCCTGAATGATCTGGCCAGAACTTTGGTGTCCAGCCTGAATTTTGGGACTTTATTTGCATCTTGTTCATTCATCGGTCAAACTTCCGGAAATATCCGGCATTAGATACGCTATGGCTTACTATTATGCCATATTAAAAGCAAAAAAGGATTAAAATGTTTACAGAGCCAGGATTATTTAAGGAAGGACTAAAGGATGATCACCGGGACGTTTGGACAGCCTATGGTTATAACCTACTTTTGAATTGTGGAAATTACTACCTGATTATAAAATTTTTCATACCTTTGGGTCCGAAATCACTGAAAATCTGCATGGTCAGTAGGACATTTGTGTATATAATTGGCTCCGGGCTTCTCTTCACAATATTTGCCTGCAAAAACAATGACAAGGACATTAAAAACAGTCTTACAGGCACGTGGGATATTTATGCAGCCGAGATCAATGGAAAGCCAAGTGATTTTATGAAAAATGCCTGGTTTGTATTCCAGGACGACAATTTGGCACAATCCAACCTCTTTGGAGAAAACAATTCTGCACCCTATGCCGTTGAAAAAGGCAGGTTAAACATCAAAGCACAGGAGCCATTAGACCTGAATATCAGTAAGCTGCAGAACGATACGTTGTTTTTGGAGGGAAAGGTTAAATATTACTACATGCAGTATTACCTTGTAAGGCGTAAATGATTCTGTCTCTGGTTTTTACCCGAAATTGATCATTAAATAATCTTCGATGGTAAAGTATTTCCTTCTGATCATATCT
>JAGVTV010000245.1 GCA_019136675.1 Bacteroidota bacterium | reverse complement strand
CATGTTTCTCGGATTTTTCAACAGCTACGCATCGGGCCTCACCTGCTACATGTTTTTCAGTAACCTGATCAATATCCTGCAGACAGTCATCACTAAGAAGTATCTCTTTGACGAATCCAAAATCAGGCAACAGCTCCTGAAGGAAAAGGACAAACCCAAAAAGAAAAGTGCTTTTACAGCAAGGCTAGAGGAAGCAATGAAACAGCAGCAAGCTCTGCAGGAGCAGAAGACCAAAAAGAAAAAATAAGCCTCCCGGATGAAAACAGTGGGTGTCATAGGTGCGGGAAGTTTCGGGATCACCCTTGTAAAAATAATCTCCCGGAACACCTCGGTTTTGGTGTACTCCCGTAATCAGGAGCTGGTGGATTCTATAAACAAGGGATTTCACCCTGTACTGGGAGTTACACTCCGACCCAATGTAAAAGCAACCTCCGACATTGCAGAAATAACCTCTGCCTGCACTCTCCTGCTTGCTGTGGTGCCATCATCCAATTTCAGGGAAATGATGAAGGACTTTTGTCCGTATCTCAAGCCCTCTCATATTATCATACAGGGAACAAAAGGCCTTGATGTCAGCCGAAGGGAAGAAGACTGGCAAAACCTGACGTTTAGTAAGGCCGATGTGTGTACAATGACCGAAGTAATAACGCAGGAAAGCAGCGTGATCAGGGTAGGATGCCTCTCCGGGCCCAACCTGTCAGGGGAGATCCTCGCCGGCCAACCCGCAGCAACGGTTATCGCTTCAGAATTTGACGAAGTGATAAAACTGGGGCAGACTGTGCTGAGCAGCAAGAAATTTTTTGTGTTCGGTTCGCATGATCTCAAAGCAGCCGAGATCGCGGGTGCCTTTAAAAATATAATAGCTGTGGCTTCAGGCATCCTCGCGGGCATGGGCATGGGCAAAAATATGCAGTCCCTTCTCATCACCAGGGGCCTCAGGGAAATGATATATTTTGGCACTGCTATGGGTACCAGCGGAGCAGCGTATCTCGGTGTAGCCGGCATCGGTGACCTGATAGCCACTGCCACAAGCGAACATTCGAGAAATTATACCTTTGGCAAGAGGTTTGCTTCAGGAGAGGATTACGAACACATCATGGCTACCACCACAGAGGTCGTCGAAGGGGTGCGTACTCTCAGGATCATCAACCAGCTGGCAAAAAACGACCATCTGGACCTCCCGATAGTAACCGTGCTCCACAAGGTTATTTTCGAAGGGTTTAACATGCAGAGGGGTTTGGAATTTCTTATGACCGACACTTACGCTGCAGATGTCGATTTTTTCTAACCACTAAAAAAATACAAAATTGAGCAAACTGGTATTCATCACCGGCGTATCATCAGGTATTGGGCTCCATGCCACAAGGTCCCTGATCAATAAAGGTTATACTGTTATCGGCTCGGTCAGAAATGCCGTAACGGCAACCTCTCTTAAGCAGGAGCTCGGCAGCAGTTTTATCCCTCTGGTATTTGATGTCAGGGACAGACAGGAAACAGAATTGCAAATAGGGACACTTAGATCGCTGTTGGATCAATCGGGACTGTATGCTTTGGTCAATAATGCCGGGGTGGTGGCAGCCGGCCCCTTGCAGGTGCTACCGGATGAAGATTTTGAAACAGTGATGGATGTAAATGTATTGGCCGTAAGACGTGTCACAAATCTGCTGCTTCCGTGGCTGGGGACAGACAAAAAATACAGTCCCGGCAAGATCATAAACATTAGTTCGGTTTCAGGTCTCTTTAACGCCCCTTATAACGGTGCTTACTGCATTTCCAAACATGCCCTTGAAAGCATGACAGATATCTACCGCCGTGAACTGTCCATGTTTGGCATCACGGTCACAGCCATCGAACCCGGTCCGATAAAGTCCGAAATCTGGTCTAAAAGCAAGGGCTCACTGGATAGGTTTGCTTCAACGGCCTATGGCCACCTTCTCGCAAACGCCGACAAGATGATCGAAAACTCAGAAAAATCAGCCCTGGATACAGCCGTCATCAGCAATCTGATCATCCGGATTCTGGAAGCTGATGCCCCGCAGACCAGGTACCTGGTGCACCGAAATAAATGGATGTTCCGTATTCTTGCCAACTGGATGCCGGACAAAATGGCTGATAGGCTTATCGCCAAAACACTGGCGAAAGGTGACAATTACAGGCCTGTCTGACATTACGGTTTTTGTAAATCACCTTATTTTCTTATCTTTGGACATCTTTTATTAATCCGCTTCCTGCAAAAGCGACAAATTATTAAACCATGAAACCTTTACACAACAGGGTAAACCGCCATGTCCTTGAAGAAAAGATTAAGGCGGATTCCACACCCCGCACTACCCTTTCCTTCTACAAGTATTACCACCTTCGCAATCCGCATCTGTTCCGGGACCATTTTTATCTGCTTTTGTCAGAGGTAGGTGTCCTTGGCAGGATCTATGTGTCCTATGAAGGCATAAACGCCCAGGTTTCCGTACCCGACGCAAAGATGAACGACTTCAAAGATGCCCTTTCGACCATCACATTCCTGGATGGCATCAGACTAAACCGTGCCATAGAGGATGATGGCAAATCATTTATCAAACTGATAGTACGAATAAGGGAAAAAATCGTTGCCGATGGCCTGAATGACAAGACCTTTGATGTTACCAAAAAAGGAACTTATCTCAAGGCAGAGGAATTCAATAAACTTACGGACAATCCCGATACCGTAGTCGTGGACATGCGAAACCATTACGAAAGCGAGGTGGGTTACTTTAAAAACGCCATCAGGCCCGATGTCGAGACCTTCCGGGAGGCCCTGCCGTATGTGGAAAAATTGCTGGAAGACAAAAAAGAAAGCCACATCATCATGTACTGCACAGGAGGTATACGCTGCGAAAAGGCGAGTGCCTACTACAGACATAAGGGTTTCAGCAATATCTACCAGGTTGAAGGCGGAATCATAGAATACACCCGAAGGGCGAGGGAGCTGGGCATTGAAAACAAGTTTCTGGGCAAAAACTTTGTCTTTGACGAAAGGCTCGGCGAAAAGATCTCTCCCGATACGGTGTCCAATTGTCATCAGTGCGGAGCTCCGTGTGATACTCATGTCAACTGTGCCAATGATGCCTGCCACATCCTTTTTATCCAGTGTCCTGAATGTGCAGCCAGGATGGAAAAAACTTGCTCTGAAAAGTGCATGGAATTTAACCGCCTACCCCGTGAGGAAAGGGAAATTTTGAGAAAGACCCTGGTATTTAACGGTACAAAGTTTGGAAAGGGACGATATAAGGCACACAAGGGGTCAGAACAATTGAATGAGGTCCATGACTAGTTTTCTGAACTTTATTAAGCAGCTTTTTAACACGTCCGGCAGGTTTGGCGGGTATACCAGAAAACTGATTTATGCGGTCACCACAGGATCAATCGTATTAATAGGTGTCATTTTCACCACAGGATTTTCCGGCATGCCAGAATTTCAGGAACTCGAAAACCCAAGATATGACCTGGCCTCCGTGATATACGATGTAAAAGGTGTGCCTTTCGGAAGATATTATATAGAAGACAGGATCTCTGTGGATTATGACCAGTTGTCACCCAATGTCAAAAATGCCCTTCTTGTAACCGAAGATGACCGGTTCTACAGTCATTCGGGGATTGACTTTCCGGCTCTGTTCAGGGTAGGGTTTAAGACGATCATATTACGTCAGGAGAGTGCAGGCGGCGGCTCAACAATCACCCAGCAGCTGTCAAAACTGCTTTTCAAAAGGCCGGATATGCGTAAGATGAATCCGGTCAAAAAGACGCTCACCCTCATGGGAGCCAAGGTCAGGGAGTGGTTTACCGCGGTAAGGCTGGAGCGGGCATACACCAAGGAGGAGATCATGGCCATGTACCTCAATAAGTTTGAGTTTATCAATGGAGCCCATGGTATTGAGGCTGCTGCTCAGATATATTTTAATAAAAATCAGGACAGTCTTTCTGTCAGTGAGGCAGCCACCCTCGTAGGCATGCTCAAGAATCCTTCATTGTATAATCCCAAGAGGTTTCCTGACAAATGCCGTGACCGGAGAAATATCGTCCTGGGCCTGATGGAGGATGCAGGCCATATCGACAAAGCGGCACTTGACTCCCTTACTTTAAGGGATATAGACATGTCGGGCTTCAGCCGGAAAACACAGAGTGAGGGCCCGGCTCCGTACTTCAGGTCCGAGTTGACCAAATTTCTCAAAGATATCTTTACTAAACAAAACATCAAAAAAGCCGACGGCTCAGAATACAATGTGTATACCGACGGGCTTAAAATCTACACTACCATAGATCTGACGTACCAGAAATATGCCGAAGAGGCAATCTGGGAGCACATGAAATGGAACCAGGAAAGGTTCTGGAAAGTCTGGAAAAACAAGGACCCTTGGACCTTTGAGACGGATGACTACCAGAAAAAACTCAGGGCTTCCATCCTGGAGGGACAATGCAAGTCATCAGACAGATATCTTGCCTTACGCAACAAATATCTGGGAGATATACTAAAGGAGGTGGAATCAAAGTTTGCCGGCCTTCCATTTTCTGACAATGTAATCAAGGCCCTGGACTCCATCCGCAACAATCAGATCTCCTGGCACCAGGCCACCGAAAGGGAACACATCGAGGTAGCCTATACAGACAAGTACCAGCGTCTTTCAGCCAGTGATATGTGGCCCGGGATCATCAAAAAGTACAATGAGCTACAGGACATTTTCCGAAAGGAGTTTGATACACCTGTAAAAATGAAGGTCTTTGACTATAACAGTGGCGGTGAGAAGGAGGCAGAAATGACACCACTGGATTCTGTGAGGTGGCACAAGATGCACCTGCAGGCGGGAATGCTGGCCGTGGAGCCTGCAACGGGTCATGTCAAGGCATGGGTGGGCGGACAAAACCACAAGTATTTTAAATACGATCACGCCACCATGAGAAGGTCCGTAGGCTCTACGATGAAACCCTTTGTCTATACGCAGGCAATGGCTGTGGCCAATATAGCTCCCTGCGAAGAGTTTGATGACATCCAATATACCATAGCTCCGGGAGATGCAGGGTTTGACCTGATAGAAGAGTGGTCCCCGGCCAATGCAACAGAAGAGTTTACGGGCAACAAATACAACCTTTTTCACGGACTTTTATACTCAAAAAACTCCATCACCGTAAAGCTGCTGAAAGAAATGGGTACCATTGAGCCAGTGCGTAACCTTTTGAGCAATCTGGGCATAGACAAAAACCTCCGTTTACCCAATGGCAAACTGGCCGTACCAAAGCTTCCTTCTATTTGCCTGGGAGCAGTGGATTTGACCCTGCTTGAAATGGCCGGTGCCTACTCGGCCTTTGGCAATAATGGCACCTTTGTACAGCCGGTCTTCGTATCAAGAATAGAAGATAAAAACGGAAAGGTGATCTATCAGGGCACTCCGGCCAGAAAATCTGCCATTAACCCGCTGTATAATGCCGTTATGGTAGAGATGTTGAAAAACAATGTTTCCGGCCTGTTTAAAATGAATGTCAAGTCAAAGATCGGCGGCAAGACAGGCACAACCAATGACTACTCTGACGGCTGGTTTATGGGGGTCACCCCTACCCTGGTGTCGGGTGTATGGACAGGAGGTGATGACAAGTGGATCCGGTTTTTGACCCTGGATGACGGACAGGGATATATCATGGCGAGACCTATTGTTGAGATCTTCCTGCAAAAGCTGGAGAAAGACGCTTCCTGCGGATATGATTACAAAGCTGACTTTCCGGCTCCTCCGTCAGGATTTCACGAACTTATAGATTGTGCACAGTTCAAGACCATAAGACCCTCGGCAGAAAGATATATGCACAAAAAGGAAAAGGAAAAAAAGGAAGAGTTTGATGACGAATTTTAGAACCTTTTGTTAAGGCAACAGGACTCAAGTGAAGGAAATTAAAAACATTGTATTTGATTTTGGCGGCGTATTGCTGGACCTGGATTACAACAGAACTTTTCAACAGATGGAGGCACTTCTGGGGTATCCTGTGTCTCCCGATAAGGTCTCTCCTGCTACGACAGAGCTACTTACCCAATACGAAAAAGGATTGATCACCACCGGTACGTTGGTAGACCACCTGAAGTCGACCTCAACCTTAAACCCATCAGAAAATGACATCATACGATCCTGGAATGCCATGTTATTGGGCTGGCAGACGTTTAAGTTTGATTTACTGGAAAAACTCAGACAAAAATTCAGGATATATCTGCTCAGCAATACCAACGAATTGCACCTGGACTGGGTGCATCTGGACCTGCAGGAAAACCACGGCATCAGTGACTTTGAAACAAGGTTTTTTGACAGGGTGTATTATTCCCATCTGATACACCTCCGCAAGCCTGATGAGGAGATATATCGCTTCGTAGCTGAGGATGCACGACTAAACCCCACTGAAACCCTGTTTATCGATGACATGGCTGTAAATGTCAGAAGTGCAGAAAACTGCGGCTGGCATACCTGGCACCACGATCCTCAGGATAATCTGCAAGAGGTTATTATTAAATTACTTGGTCCTATCCTCTGAATATCCATTAATTTCAACAGGAAACAACGTTAATGTTTTGTTAATTTTTGTAAACAATTCAACAAACGTTCTAGAAATAAGCCAATAATTTAATTTTTACTAAAATTTTTTAATTTACTTGATCTAAACAAATTATATTTGTTAGATAAAAAGTATAATATATTTTTATTATGCACCTTTTTTACAATATCAAAACATTATTAACCAAAAAAAATCCTTACGCCATGACCAGAATTTTAATTTTTGCATTCCTCCTTTTATTGGTTTCCTGTAAGCCAAAAGTAGAATCTACAGATGCTGCAGCCTCTAACGGTGCAGATTCAACAGCCGTTGAGACGCCTGCAGTGGAATTTGCAAGTCCTGACCTTATTGCAGCCCCCAAAGCCAGCCTTGCAGCCCTGACCTCAGGTGACATCGATGCCTTTGTTGCCAACTACGCGGAAAACGCCATGTACAGATGGAACAACGGAGATAGTTTATCCGGCAAAAAAGCCATTTACGACTACTGGAAAAACCGGAGAACAAATGCCATAAAAACCATTGAATTTTCAAATGATATCTGGCTTCCGGTCAAAGTAAATACTCCTGCCAACCAATATCAGGCACCCGGTAACTGGGTTTTAAGCTGGTACAGGACCAATGCTACCTATACCACCGGAAAATCCATGACACAGTGGATACACACAGATTATCATATCAATACCGAAGGAAAGATTGACCTTGTCATTCAATACCTGGACAGGGCACCAATAAATGCGGCTATGACCAAGTAACATAAGTTGTACCCCTCTAAATATTCATAGGCCCGTAAGATTACTTCGGGCCTTTTTAGTTACATACTTTTAATAAAATTTGGCAGGTTTAAGGTCGCTGGAATCTTCAAAAAAGTATGCTCACATCCTTTTAAGTTTTTACCAATGGCATATGTCTCTCTTTTTCCATAAAAAGCTGCTATGCATCAACATCTCTGCCATGCCGGCAGTCCCTAAATAACCGGTAGAAATATGAGCTGATTATTTGAAAGATTTGGCCTATTTTGCGGATTGAAACAAGGTTTATATGCTTCCTTTTCTCGGTGTCAGATTCCAAAAACTCCTTTGCTTTCTTTTAATTGCCCTCTTCAGCAGCCCTGTCAACGGCCAACTGTATAAAGACCCGAGCCAACCTGTAGAGGACAGGGTCAGCGACCTGTTGTCAAAAATGACAATTGAAGAAAAATTCTGGCAGGTATTTATGGTACCTTCTGACGGAGAAATTTCAGACGGAAAATTTAAGCACGGAGTTTTTGGATTGCAGGTACAGGCTACGACCGGAGCTGACTCAGGAGGACAGATGCTCAAATATGACGCGAATCATTCAGCCAGGGAATTGGCAGAAAAAATCAATAGCCTGCAGCAATATTTCAGAACACAGACCCGACTGGGTATACCCATCATACCATTTGATGAGGCACTGCATGGCCTGGTAAGACAAGGAGCCACGGTTTTTCCTCAGGCCATAGGCATGGCAGCCAGTTTTGACACGGCACTTGTCAGCAAAGTAGCCACTCAGATAGCCTGGGAATGCAGGTCGAGAGGTATCAGGCAGATCCTCTCCCCTGTGGTCAATCTTGCCTCTGATGTCCGCTGGGGCAGGACGGAAGAGACCTATGGGGAGGACCCTCATCTGTCAGCAAACATGGGCATTGCTTTTATGAAAGCTTTCGAAAAATCGGGAATCATCACCACACCAAAACATTTTGTGGCCAACACAGGTGACGGAGGCAGGGACAGTTACCCCATTGGCTACAGCCAAAGATATCTGGATCTGACCCATTTTGTGCCATTCAAGGCGGCATTCAGTCAGGCAGGTGCCAGGTCGGTCATGACTGCCTACAACTCCCTGGACGGTACCGCTTGCTCTGCAAACCCATGGCTACTTACCAAAAAACTGAAGGAAGACTGGGGTTTCAGGGGCTTTGTGATCTCAGATGCCAATGCCGTCGGAGGTGAGGTGGTGCTGCACAAAACAGCCAGAGATTATGCTGAGAGCGGAGCCCATGCCATTAAT
>JAGVTV010000015.1 GCA_019136675.1 Bacteroidota bacterium | reverse complement strand
CATGATTTACCTTTAGGTTTAAAACAAAATTTTTCCCATGTACAAAGTTCTGTTATTCGCCCTTTTTTGTTTTCCATTGTCGGCACAGGTGACCATCAACGAATACAGTGCCTCAAATCTGTGGGAAGTGAGTGATAATTATTTTGACCAGGAGGATTATATTGAATTGTACAATCCATCCGCCCAGCCGGTTGATATCAGCGGATGGCACTTGTCGGACAAACTGACCAATCCTAAAAAATGGGCCTTTCCGCAAGGCACGGTTTTGCCCTCTGATTCCTACCTTATAGTCTGGGCCTCCGGCAGAAATGAAACCAGGGACGGCCATTTACATACCAACTTCAAACTCAAGCAAACAGCACCAGACCAGGAATATGTGGTCCTCGCTGACAGAAACGGAATCATTATCGAGTCTACACCCCTGGTAAAAACAGACCTCCACCACAGCATATGCAAAACCGTCAACGGCGGGGACGAATGGGCCGTGTGTACGACACTCACTCCACTGGCAGGCAATGAAGCCTCGGCTATGTACACTGTCTATGCCCCGGATGCAAAAATCGTGACCCAACGGGGTTGGTACCGTGATTCCGTGGTGGTCAGAGGCATGCTGTCAGATGCCTATGATCTGAGGTATACCCTTGATGGAAATATCCCCACCGACACTTCACAACTCATGCCGGATTTTCTGGTGATTAAAAAGACCGCGGTCCTGACCGTGAGAAATTTTTCGGCTGATGCGGATATATTGCCCGGCAAAGTAGATTTTGCAACCTTTTTTATCAATGAACCAAAAAGTACATTGCCTATTTTTTCTGTCGCCGGGGGAGACGAGGCTATTGCCCTGGCTGAGGGAGACCGCCAGTTAAACCCAATATCATCGCTGGAGCTTTTTGATAAGGACGGTGTTTTCATCACCTCTAGTCATGGCGAACTCGACGGTCACGGACAGGACAGCTGGGTGAATGACCAACGGAGCCTGGATTGGATAAGCCGCGACGAAATGGGAATCAGCAGTGCTATTGGCCACAGGCTGTTTAATTCCTCAGAGCGGAACGAATTCCAGAGGATCATTTTCAGGGCATCAGGAGATGACAATTACCCCGCCGTCGATGACCCCGAACACGAGGGCAGCACCCACATCCGCGACGAATATGTACAGACCCTCGTCCAAAACAGCGACATGCACCTCGACATCAGATCAGTAGAACGCTGCCTGCTGTATATAAACGGCAAGTACTGGGGGGTCTATACGATCCGCGAAAAACCTGACGACCACGATTACACCAGCTTCAGGTATGATCAGGATAAATACGACATCCAGTTTCTGAAGACATGGGGCCAGAGCTGGGCAGAATATGGAGGGGCCAAGGCAATTACTGACTGGGAAAATTTCCGAGACTCCATCCTGGCTGCCGATGTCTCTCAGTCCGCTGAATACGGCCGTATAAAAGACAGGCTCGATGTCACCAGCCTGATGGATTATATGATCATCAACCTCAGCGTCGTGTCATCCGACTGGCTCAATTACAACACAGGTTGGTGGAGAGGACTTAAACCGGACGGAAAGCATAAAAAATGGGCTTACATCATGTGGGACAATGATGCCACATTTGATTATTACATCAATTATTCGGGTGTGCCGGATACCTCACCGTTTGCACAGGCGTGTGATATAGAGGAGATCGGGTATTTTATGGACGAGTTTTTTCCGCCGGATACATCTCAGGTTATTTATCCGGCTGATTCATTTTTCTGGAATGGTGAGTGGGTGTACTGGGGCCCGGATACATTTGATGTATATCCTGACCTGGGTAAGCACGAAAAAATCTTCCTGCACCTGCTGGAAAACAACAATGAGTTCAGAAACACCTATTTTGCACGGTATGCCGACATGATCAGCACGGTTTTTACCTGCGACAATATGAAAAAGACGCTCGACAGCCTGCTGGCCATTGTAAGACCGGAGATGCCACGGCATATAAGCAGGTGGGGAGGATCCATGACCGAATGGGACAGAAACGTCAAAAAACTCAAAACTTTTGTGGAAAACAGATGTAAAAGAATCGACGACGGCCTGGCCGACTGCTACCAGCTGAGCGGCCCCTACCCTGTCACCCTCATGACCAATCCGCCCGGGATGGGTGACATCAAATTTAATACACTGACCCATAAAAACCTGCCATGGGTGGGCTCATATTTTGGCAACATGGACATTACTACTGAGGTGATTCCGACCACTCCTGCAAAGTTTTTGTATTGGCAAAGTAAAAATGGCTCAAGTGCTTTTTCAAACAGCAATTCACCTGCGTCATCAGTAACTATCACAGCCGCAGACACTCTGATTGCAGTATTTGAAAATGCTGTTAACACCCATGATCAGAATGTTTTGATGGCCTTTGCAAGCCCAAACCCGGGTACGGGTACAATTACCGTCACTGTTGATCAATCCCTGGATAACAGCCTCATTCATGTCACGGACAATACCGGCAAATCTGTGTACAAAAAAGCAGGGTTTAGCGGTAATGCCACCACCCTTGACCTGCAGTTTTTGCCTGCCGGCATGTACCACATATCCCTGCATGACAAATACCGGTCATACAGGACGAAGTGGATAAAAATTTGATCGGTCTTGCAGAGGCTTCAGTGCACTACCCTGTCTGCACAATATGAGGAAGCAAAAGCCTCAGGCTTGGCCTTAAACACAAATCCCATGCCCAGGATATAGCCCATGGCATCCTTGAGTGCTGTATTGGACTTAAAGCAGGGGTCCGTGTTTATATCAGCATGTACCTCGAGGCCCACATCATACCTGTCCAACACCGGACAAAGACTGTAAGCCAACTGCACCGAATACGATACCTCTGTGATCATTCGCTCCCGTATCGACATGGAGTTTGTCGTTTTTTCCTTGCTGTAGAATATAAATCCCCCCTTCTTTTCTCGCAGGAAAACAATGACTGTAGCAAACTCTGTAACATCGCCTTTCACCTGGGAGTCTGAACCAATGCAGACCTTCAATTTGTTACCGGCAGCTAACTCCCGGAGGATGGCAGATTCTACAGTGTCATCGATGGGCAAATCGGTTTTCTGGCCGTTAAAATGATACCATTCCATAATACCAGAATTTTTACGAAAGTAAAACAAAAATCCGAAGTAAGCAAATAATTTTCAATTAAGTATACATTAAACATCAGCTAATATACTAAAATCTGAAATTATTGCTGCCACGGAGGCCTTTAGTTTGCCATTAATCTCAACAGGACCATCAAAAGCCAGGGAACTGCTAACAATCCGTCAACTACCAGAAGATAATAATTCCTTGAAAACTGCGGATCCGATATGTACACCAGCAGTCCGGCAAGGATATAGGTTAGCCCAAGGGATATCTGAGCATCACCTGATACTGAAATGCTGCTACCGGCAAGCCAGTCTGTTAGACAAGCAAAGATCAGCAAACCCAGGCAGGCCACTCTTGTTTTTTCAACACCCGCCCTTGAGGGCAGCAAACCACGTCCCACAATGCTGCCTTCTTCTCCTGCCTCCCCGATATCAAAAAGTATGGCGAGCACAGCTACAAAGGCTATCCGTCCGGCTGAAAGGTACGTGGCTTCGGTTATGCTGTACCCCGACAATTGAGCTGGGACCACAACTCCTATGATTCCGTACACAAGCCCTATGACCAGATGCTTTAATACAAAATGTGATTTCAGTGGAGTGCCCGATGAGGCCAGTCCGGAGTAATAAGACATTGTTAGGCCTGCCGCTACCAGAAATGACAACAATACACCGGGTGTCCCTATTAAGATCCTGATACCTCCTGTGATAATTAAGATCAAAATAGCAACATTGCTGTACCCTCTCGCCAACCGGTGCCACTGGTTAATCGGCTTGCTGAGAATGTCATGGTTGTTGTAAAGCCAAATGGCAGCAAGACCTGTCCATACGACATATATATAATCAGGAATGTTATTTGTATAGGCAAACGAGAAGGCGGTAAACATACTTACAGCCACGCCCAGGTGGATATATTTTTCCAAATAGTTGCCAAGAAATCCAGCCATATACGGAAGCAACATCTGCAGTCCGGAATGGTTGCTGTGCCCGGCCGTAAAGTATTACGATGTCATGGGACAAAAATGTAAAAGGGATACCCTATGCGGGGATCCCTTTACCAACAAAACAATTAATTACGCTGACTCAAATTTCTTTCAGGATTTTTTTATCCTGTTTTGCTCTTCTTCTGCTCCGGTGTTGCGATTGCGGGATTTGCCACTCACCTGTTTGCCAAAATTGTAATTAAACGTCACCCTGACCCTCCTGCTGTCCCATCCGCCGGAAACATCCATGTATAAACCTCCGAAGGTGCTCTCGCCGTACCATGTATTGGTCCTGAAGATATCATCGATATTGATGGTGAGCCTTGCCGCATCACCAAACTTTTTGCTCACTCCGGCTCCTGCCGCCCACATTTGCTTCATAACAAAGGTTCCCTCCCAGATGGAAGGTGACGAATACCATCCTGATATTTCGCCGGTCCACCCATTGCCAAACTTATAGCTCTGCTGGTGGTACATGTTAAAGGAGGAGACGTTAAGGTTTATTACCTTACCACCCCCGAAATCAGCCCGGTTGCGGGTATGAACACCATTCAGGTTGGTAAATGTGCTCCACTTGTCATTTATTTGCAGCGGTGCACTCACCCCTATAGAGTAGTTTTTCCTGTAAGCTATGTTGTCCCAGGTGATGAAACTGCCCTTGATTCCGGCAGTATCCACGAGCCGGGTGATGACATTGTCCGTATGGCTGTACGACAGTGTAGTATTAATCATCTGCCTAAAGGTGTGTGTCAGCTGTATATTATCGGTATATTCAGGATTGAGGAAGGCATTGCCCTTTTCCTTTGTCAGCTGGTCAAGCTGGAATTCAAACGGATTCAGGTCCTGGTAATTGGGTCTGTTGATCCTGCGGCCATATGACAATTGAAAACTATGTTTGTCAGACAATGCGTATGACAATCCTGCCGAAGGAAACACATTGGTGTAATGTCTTTTGACGAGCTTGTCATTGACAGGATCCCGACTGATGAGGTCTCCCCGTGTATTGCTGTTTTCCACTCTGAGTCCCGCATTGACACCTACCTTACCGTGCTGTACAGCATAGCTCGTATACAGGGCATTAACCCATTCGTCATACTTAAACCTGTTGCTCAGGTCTCCGTTTAACACCTCGGTATTGTTGCTGATATTGAAAAAATTAAAGGTATTGTCTGTTTTGACCATTGCTGATTTTACACCTGCAGAGAGTTTGCCTTTGCCCAGTTTTCGTTCGTAATCCATCTTCAGACTCATGATGTCTATGTCAGTAGGTGACCTGGTGACCACCTCAAACTGGCTGGTGACCTCCTGCCTGTCGGGTGTTGTATATCGATTGGGTGTATAGGCATAGTTATCCCGTGTAAAGCTGCCGTAATTGACATCTGCATTGAAGGTTGTCTCATTGCCTCCGTCATAAAAGTAGTTGACATTCAGATTGGTATTTTGGGAGTTGGCAGAGATTATGCCATCGTTGATAAGCAGTGAGTCTGTACGCGTTAGTCCCATATCCCCCAGTCTGGTGACAGAATTATTGGTCATGCTGAAATCGTAAAAATTGTGCTCAGCAATAAGCCCCAGCGTACTTTTATTACTGAGATAGTAGTCAGCGGTCACTTTGGTATTGAGGCCCTTGTCATTATTATTGTTCCTGTTGTTCGTGCCAAAACCCAGATTGTTTTGCTCACGATACATGTCCATATAATTGAAGTTGTTGCTGTTGAAGTAGGAAGTATTACCACCCAGGTTTAATTTTTCATTCCTGTAATTAAGCCCAAGACCCGCATTGAGTCCGAAGGTCTCTCCCTGCCGCAAGGTAACGGAAGCATTACCGTTAACACCTGCATTTTGGTTCTTTTTCCTTTTGATGTTGATGATGCCTGCGGTACCCTGTGCTTCGTATTTTGCACTCGGATTGGTGATGATTTCTATGCTTTCAATATCATTGGAGGACATGGTCCTGAGCATATTGGCAAGCTCCGCAGCGGTCAGGGGTGAGGGTTTTCCGTCTATGTATATGACCACGCCTGACTTGCCCATCAGGGAGATATTATCATTGTTGTCCACCAGGACACCGGGGGATTTTCGGAGGAGGTTGAGGGCATCATCTCCGGTTGCCAGGACGCTGCCGGCCACATTAACTACCATTTTGTCAGGCATCACTTCCAGCAAAGGTTTCCTTCCTATGATGGTCACCTCTGATAGTTTCGTGGCATTTGCGGTCATGGTAATGATTCCCAGGTCGATATCCCGGCTGCTGACTGATATAATGTCAGTATCATGGTCCTGCAGACCGACATAGGTGGCCCGTATGAAATATTGTCCCGGTTCTATATTGTCAAACCTGAAACTGCCGTCATCTTCCGTATAGGTAAACTTGATAAGTGAGGTGTCTTTGGCCTGATAGAGCATTACATTGGCAAAAGCCAAACCATCCCTTCCGTCTTTTAAGCTGCCCTTAAGCTGAAGGGCCTGAGCGTTGATGGCAAGCAACATTATAGCCGGTAAAAAGAAAAATTGTCTCATGTCCGTATTGTTTTAATTGGTTAAACTTCAGGCCAAAGACGGACATTTGCCACTCCGGGTTGCAGTGACGCTTCCATTAATCTATTAACTCATGGAAATTTCAGACAAACGGCTCAAATTTCAGGCTAAATCCTGAGCCACCTTGCCTCTCAGATCCGGATAATCCTTTTGCGGTATTTCCTGCCGTCGGCTGTGGTTATATGCACCAGATAGGTGCCCGGAGATAAGCCTTGCAGATTCACCCTGCAGCCGTTGGCTATAAGCCGGTTTGACTCAGTGGTCTCCACTATCCTTCCGGTAAGGTCTGTTAACTTCACCTGTGACAGAAATGCCGTCCCATCCGCCTGTATCGTGAGGTGGTCAGTGGCTGGATTTGGAAACACCCTGATATTGGCGTCGTAGAGATCATCACTACCCGTGCTCGTATCGACGATTGCTGCCACCCTGACGGGGGGTGAGGTGCAGATGACCAGGTCATAATCTACCTCCCAGTCATAGAAGTAAAAATAATAGGTGGGCCCCAGTGACGATGTGGAGATGGTGACTACACCGCCTGCAGTATATGGAAAATTAGTATTCAAATAGGTCCTCACCAACCGCGGCGACCGGTAGCCAAGGCTTTCCAGATTGACACTTTCATCAGTGGCCATAACATACTGCATACCGGGATTCAATGGGACATTTAGGCTTACCCTTGTCGTGCCGGCTGACAGATAGATATCCTTGCGGAAGATGGTGTCCCGGGCTTTGTTTAAAATCAGGATTCTCCTCCACCCTTCTGTATCCGTACTGACCACCACCGAGCGTATGATGCACTTTCTCTCCACATTAAACACCAGGTGGCCCAGGGTAGAATTAGCCCCGTATGGATTACTTACCGGTGGTGTCTTTATGCCGGCAAAAGCTGTCTTTTTATCGATGATGTCTTTGGCTACAGCCACAAAAAAAGTGGTGGTGGCCAGCGACTGTGTGATGAGTGTATCTCCTGTGTGTAAGACGATACCCGGCTGCCCTTCCAGATACCATTCTGTAGTGGCCAGGCTGGATACGAGGGTGGCTGTTTCGCCTTTTTTAATGGAATCACCTCTGGTCTCAGGGAGCACATCAAAAAACTTAACCTCTGCCGTGTCACGTAGTGTCCTGCCGCAATGGTCTGTCGCTGTAACCGTTATGATACTGTTTTCGGTCACTCTGATAGCAGGAGTTGTCTCACCTGTTGACCAGGAGTAGGCAGCTGCCGGCAGGCAGGTGAGTTCTACCATGCTGCCTCCACATGCCTTTACCTCATTTTCGGCCTGGAGGATCTTGGCTCCCTGGCCAAAACAACCCGACACCACCTCCACAGGCTTGGATATTGTAATACATCCCGCAGCATCCTGCATACGTACATACCAGGAGCCGGGACCCGCCTTTATGGATTGTGTGGTCTGGCCACTGTTCCACA
>JAGVTV010000169.1 GCA_019136675.1 Bacteroidota bacterium | reverse complement strand
CTTCAGGCCGGGGTATAAGGAAAAAAGGTATTCGTTTTGGCGGGTATTTTTGCTGCAGGGCCGCAAAAATCATGACAAAACGTAAGAGATTGTCCATAATGCGGAGGCAAGATTAATCACCTGCCCTCAGGTCTTCAAGGCATTGTCTGATTCCGGTACGCCAGTGCCCGGTCTCCAGATCAAAAGATTGCCTGATCTTCTTTTTGCTCATGACGCTCCAATGTGGCCTCACGGCTGGAGTAGGGTAGGCAGATGTCGGTATCGGCATTACCTTGCAATCCAATCCGGCGAGCTCCATAATCGTGGATGCAAGGTCATACCAGCTTATGATACCTTCCGGTGAATAATTGTATGTTTCATTAAATAGCTCTGCCTTATCTGCCTCACTTTCCGTGAGTAATAGGATATCCATGACAGCAGTGGCCAGGTGCCGGGCATAGGTAGGGGTACCATATTGGTCACTGACCACATTCAGCGTGCTTTTTTCCCTGCCCAATCTGAGCATGGTTTTTACGAAATTATGGCCAAAGGACGAAACCACCCACGAAGTCCTCAGAATAAGAGCAGGCACCCCTGACTCCCTGATGATCTTTTCTCCTTCCAGTTTGGACCTGGCATATACCCCTCTAGGCTCTGTGGGTGCGGTCTCCATGAGAGGAAAGCCGTTGTACGAATGATACACATAATCTGACGAAAAGTGAACCAGCCTGGAGCCTGAGGTTTTGACCGCCTCGCAAATAGACCTGCAGGCATATGCATTGGTTTCAAAGCAGAGATCAGCTTCTGACTCTGCCTTATCCACGGCAGTATAGGCAGCACAGTTGATGACATAATCGGGTTTTATCTCCTCCATGATGGCTGACAACGAAGAGGTATCATGGATATTTACCTGACTTTTGGCTGCAAAATGGAAATGGCAATATTCGTATGACGGGCCAATGTGTGCAAACTCCCTTCCCAGCTGGCCGTTGGCCCCGAGGACAAGGATGCGGTGTTTTCTGAGGGTATCTGACTCCATCTTACTCAGACCTGTAAGGTTTATGATCTTTGAACAATGGCTGCTTAGCGTCCTTGGGCGAAATGATGTGTTCTGAGGTTGGCAGGATCCAGTCTATACCCAGGTCCGGATCGTCGTACCTGAGGCCGCCTTCTGCGTCCGGCTTGTAATAATTGTCGCATTTGTAAGCAAAAACGGCCTCATCAGATAACACAGCATAGCCATGGGCAAAACCATGTGGTACAAAAAGCTGCTTTTTGGTAATGTCGTTCAGGATCAGAGACAGATGCCTGCCGTAGGTGGCCGATGCGGGCCTTATGTCCACGATCACATCCAGCACCTCACCGCTGACACAACGCACCAGTTTTGACTGTGCGTAAGGAGGCAACTGGTAATGTAGTCCTCTCAGCACCCCTCGGGTAGACATGGCTTCATTGTCCTGCACAAAGGACAGTCCTGACAGCTCATCAGGAAGACCACTCTGGTTATAAGTCTCCACAAAATATCCCCTGTCATCACGCCACACTTTGGGTTCGAAAACCCATACCCCTTCAAAATTTGTCCTGATCCACCCCATTTTTTATTCCTATTTTTCCCTGAAATATACCGCTATTGAGACTCCCGTCAACTTAAAATGCTTGCGGAGCTGATTTTCAATAAAACTCCGATAACTGTCGCGGACATGATCCGGAAAATTGCAGTAAAACACAAATGCAGGATAGTGCACTGGCAACTGGCCTACGTACTTTATTTTAATTTGTTTGCCCCTATGTACGGGCGGTGGGTTTTTTTCTATGATTTCAAGCATCACATCGTTGAGCTCTGATGTCTTGATCTTTTGCCGGCGGTTTTCGTAGACTTCGAGAGCTGCCTCTACGGTCTGAAAAATTCTCTGCTTTTCCATCACGGAGGTAAACAGTATTTTGACATCAGTAAAGGGGGCCATCTTTTCCTTGAGACGCATTTCAAAATCTCTGGCTGTATTGGTCTCCTTGGCCATCAGGTCCCATTTATTGACCAGAATGACCACCCCTTTTTTACGCTTTTGTATCAGGCCAAGTATGCTCAGGTCCTGGGCTTCGATGCCGACTGTGGCGTCAATCATCAGCAGACAGACATCTGCCTCCTCTATGGCTTTGATGGCCCGCAGCACTGAATAAAATTCCAGGTCCTCGTGTACCTTTGCTTTTTTACGTATGCCGGCTGTATCTATCAGGTAAAATTCCTTTCCAAATTTGTTGTAGAGTGTATAGATGGCATCCCTGGTCGTGCCCGGAAGATCAGTCACAATGTTTCGCTCTTCACCCATGAGGGCATTGGTCAGCGAAGATTTGCCCACATTGGGCTGGCCCACAATGGCTATCCTGGGTATGTCCGGCCTGATCTGATTTGCTTCAGGGCTGATATTTTCAGGCAACACCTCTGCCACTATATCCAGCAATTCGCCGGTGCCTGAACCTGAAATCGAAGACAAAAAAACTGTATCATCAAATCCCAGGCTCCAGAATTCATTGGCCATAAGCTGCCTCTGACTGTTGTCCACCTTATTGACAGCCAGGATGACCTTTTTGGGATTTTTACGGAGCATTCGGGCTATCTCTTCATCCAGGTCCGTGATACCGGTTGTCACGTCTGTCAAAAAGACAATGACTGTGGCCTCTTCTATGGCGATTTGAACCTGCCTGCGGATCTCTGCTTCAAAAATGTCGGATGATCCCTTGACGAAACCACCGGTGTCCACCACGGTGAAATTTTTCCCGTTCCAGTCAGAAAATCCATAGATTCTGTCCCGGGTAACCCCGCTGATATCGTCAATAATGGCCTTTCTTTCGCCAATAAGGCGGTTAAAGAGAGTTGATTTACCTACATTGGGTCTTCCCACGATGGCTACGATATTGGACATTATCCTTGTTTGAAAGGGCAAAGATAGTCATAATGGCGGAAAATCAGCCAATGCTGTCATGGTTTAGAAAATGGCAACGGTAGACAACAGTAATTGTAAAAGCAAAGTCCTTTTGTTTTTGCATCTTAATGCATCCTGAGGGTCTGGGTAGAACCGGCTACAAATGAAGAAATGTGTGACGTCGGACACCCTGGTTACATTCAACTGCAAAAGGTAACCCGACAAATATTCGGCCGCGTAGAAGGGTGATATTATTATAAGATAAAAATTTTTTACATAAAAATAAATATTTATTGATAAACAATAAAAATATATTATCTTTGCATCGTAATTTTAAAACAATCAAAAATGACAAAGAAAAAGGATTTTGTTTTGGATCTATTAAATGTGGCTTCGTGGATTATTTTTATAGGTTTGAGTATCGAGGCGGGAGCCATTATTTTTAACTATTTTTATTGCCTGTTCAATCCTGTTGGAGCCGGCAATATTTACAAAGGACTTGACCTTTCCCAATTGTATCAGGATCATTTTGGTCACTTTAATGCTGTTATGAGTTTTGTTATCGTGATTGCAATCATGAAAGCATATCTCTTTTATCTGGTAGTCAAAATCTTCATGAAACTTAATCTTGTACAACCATTCAGCACTGAAATTGCAAAGTTGATTGAGAAAATCAGTATGGAGGCCTTTGCTATTGTAATTGTCAGTTTTGTAGCAGTCCAATACACTAAACGACTTGTCAATGGTGGAATGGATGTAGACCGCATTGGAGAGTTTTGGGGAGATATTGCTTCCTTTCTGATGATGGCTGCAATAGTCTACATCATATCCAGGATATTTAACAAGGGAATCGAATTACAAAATGAAACTGATTTAACCATTTAATATGCCAATAGTAGTTAACGTTGATGTGATGATGGCTAAGCGTAAAATGTCGCTTAATGAGTTGTCAGAGAAAGTGGATATTACCATTTCTAACCTGTCCGTCCTGAAGACCGGAAAAGCCAAGGCTATACGATTCAGTACCCTGGAGGCTATTTGCAGGGTATTAAACTGTCAGCCCGGTGACATTCTGGAGTATGTGGATTAAAATATTGATAATCAAAAAAAAATAATACTCTTTTGAAGGTGAATAAGTATCTTTGGATTTACTGGTATTTTAATTTTATGTTTGCCCATTGACAGGTATGAATCACAGTGAAATAGCACAAAAAATTATTGATCTTAAAAACAACGATTTGGAGCTTCGCGAAAGCCTGAAACAGAATGGCTTGCTGGGAGAAGGATACAATGACGAAATGGCAAAACTTCATGATAAAAATGCCATAATCCTGGAAAAAATTATTGACATGATAGGTTACCCTGTGGCGGACAAAGTAGGTAAAGAGGCAAACGAAGCGGCATGGCTTGTAATCCAGCATAGCATCGGCCGTCCCAAATTTATGAGAAAGTGTGCCAGGCTTCTGGAAAACGAAGTAAAGAATAAAAATGCAGATCCGCAACATTTTGCGTATTTGTCGGACAGAATAGCTGTTTTGGAAGGAAAACCTCAATTATACGGAACTCAGTTTGACTGGGACTCAAGCGGCCTATTAAATCCAGATCGTTTTGATGATGTTTCCAAAGTTAATGAGAGAAGAAAATCTATCGGACTTAACAATGTGCAGGACCAAACCCGGGTAATCCGTGATCAGGCGAAAAACGAAAATCAATTGCCTCCGGCTGATTATCAAAAAAGACAAAAAGAAATTTACGAATGGAAAAAATCTGTTGGGTGGCTCTGATCATTTCAGATCTGATCTTTAGATCCACATTCTCAGATGTCAGATTCAGCTAAGAATTAATCTATCCTGTGATACACCTGGCTAAAAGGCAACCTCATTCTGTCGCCCCAAATACCACCCTTTTCCCTCAAGCCGCAGGAGACCACCATATTGATCTCAGCCCCGGCAGGCAGGTCAAGGATCTTCCTCACCCTCCGGCTGTCAAAACCTTCCATCGGGCATGTATCATAACCTTCGTTAGCCATAGCCAGCATAAAGGTCTGGGCCGCCAGTGCACATGTCTTGTGGACGACCACACGCATATCATTTTCGGACACCTCATGGGGGACGGGCCTGAACAACCCCCCAACAGTGACCGCCAGTTTTCTGATCGTGCCAGGTATTCCCAAAAAACTACTGTACAAAAACGGCATCAATTTGCCGTAGTACATTTGCCTTTGCCTGATCCTTTGGCTATGTTTTTCGGGAGGACTGTTTTTTAGAATATTTTGTGTCTCCAGTTCCAGTATCATTTTGGCCCGTGAGCGGTGGAGGTCCTGTCTTGTAACAAAAACCACCATTTGACTTGCGGTAGTTGCAGCCATCTGGCCAAGGCAGGCTACTGCCATTTTTCTGAGGACAACCGGATGGGTGACATGATAAAACTCCCACAACTGCATATTGGAACTATTAGGGGCCATAGTCGCAAGCTCCAGACAGGCTCTGACCTTATCTGTGTCGATGTGTGTATCTTTGTAGTGTCTGACAGAACGTCGATACAGTACTACTTCCTTAAAAGTCATTTTTTATTTTTTATCTGGTTTGAATTCGGAAATTTTTGTTGTTTGGCTGCAGCCAAAAAATTTAAATGTTTTTTAGTGAGTCAGCGATTTCCGGAATCTGCGGTAAGGGTCAAAGCTAAGGTTTTCCTGAGGAAAAACCGTATTTTTCAGCTGGCAACAGCCGGGTTCATTTTATTCAGGAACCCTTCTATTTCACCGTCTTCGGCTACCCCGTTGATAGTGTGCATATTGCCGAGGTATTTTATGCCCAGGTATTGAGCCGACTCCGTAAACGGATGCCAGAAGTTATCTCCCAGGTTTCCTCCGCTGGACGTGGACATAACGGCCATTTTTTTGGTCCGCAGCTTCCGGCCCCATTCCTTCTCTGTATGAAGCAGATCTGTCAACCTGTCAAAAAAGACCTTGAGGATTCCGCTCATAGAATACCAGTACACCGGGGTGATGAAAATATAAGTTTCATACTGGTTAATGAGATTTTTCATCAGGAGGATAAAATCATCATTTTTATAATTCTGGTCGTAATTAAAATGCTCGATGTCATGGTCCACAAGGTGGATCACATCCGCCTCTATATGCCTAAGCATTTCGCTGATCAATATTCCTGATTCCCCGTTTTTTCTGGCACTTCCGGAGATAATCGCTGTCCTGCTCATAAAAGATTTTTTGTAAATGTATCGTGACGGAATTAATTGCCGTCAGGCTTAACAAACATGAATCGTCAGATAGTGTTCGGTTGCAAGAGTTAAAGTTTTGTAAACTGTATTTTAAGGTGAATTTTCATTATCTTTACAAATTGTATGCCGTGGGCCCTAAACTTTCATTCATTGATAAATCTTAGCCTGTGAAGCCTGTCTTATATGTCATTTTCGCTCTTTTTTATATTGAAGCTGTATCTCAGTATCAAGAGGTACCTTTGGCCACAGAAAAAAAGATGTCCTGGTTTGCTGATGCAAAACTTGGTATCTTTATCCATGCTGGGATCTATGCCGTGGACGGTATCGACGAATCCTGGAGCTTTTATAATAAAAAGATAAGCCATTCTGACTATATGAAACAACTCCGTGGGTTTTCCCTCAGGAATTATAACCCGGCTGCCTGGGCTGACCTGATTTCAGAAAGCGGAGCCAGGTACGCCGTGATCACGACCAAACACCATGACGGAGTGTCTATGTATGATACCGGGTTGTCTGACCTGAGTATAGTCAAGTCAACACCCGCAAGGCAGGATATGATTGCTCCTTTTTTTAGTGAATTGAGAAAACGCAACCTTAGATGCGGAGCATATTTTTCGCTGATAGACTGGTCGCACGAAAATTATCCTGCAGTCACAAAAGACAGTTCCAGATACAGCGTGGAAAATGATTATGAAAGATGGAACCGCTTCAGGACCTTTTTTCAGGGGCAGATTAAGGAGATCAGTGTAAAGTTCAACCCTGACCTATGGTGGTTTGACGGTGACTGGGAGCACACTGCGGAGGAGTGGGAAGCGGCCAAGGTCAGGAAACTCGTGCTGCAAAGGAATCCCGATGCAATCATCAACAGCCGCCTGCAGGGCCATGGCGATTATGAAACACCGGAGCAGAATTTTCCTGTCAGCAAGCCCGCCCACCGGTGGTGGGAGCTGTGTATGACCACCAATGACAACTGGGGTTTTCACCATGACGACAACTGGAAAACACCCTATGAGATCATCACGATATTTACCGATGTCGTGGCTAATGGGGGCAATCTGCTTCTTGACATGGGACCTATGGAAGATGGCACCATCCCTCCGCAGCAGGTCAGGGTGTTGAAGGAACTCGGAGCGTGGAACAAAAAAAACGGGGAGGCAGTCTTCCATACTGTGGCTGGCATCCCTCAGGGCCATTTTTATGGACCTACGACACTATCCAAGGATTCTACGGTGCTTTATCTCTTCCTCCAGGGCAACAATGCCGGTCCTGTGACCATAAAAGGATTAAAAAACAAGATAAAAAACATCACCATCCCGGGATTTGGAGGTACCCTGGAGCACAAGATAGTAGGTAAGATATCCTGGAGTCATGTACCGGGAATTGTATACATTGAAGTGCCTCAATCCGCACTGGATAAGTATGTCACCGTCTTGCGGCTTCAGCTTGAAGGACCTGTTAGTCTTTACAAGGGGCGGGGAGGGTTTAATTGACGGGTTGTGTGTTGCCGCAGTTGGTGATTTCCCTGGTATACCAGTCATTTCACTAGTTTGTCTGTACGAATACCCTTATAGACTAAGCTTTACATACTGCCTTAACTCGTTCATAGATGCTATTTGATTGGCATAGCAGAATCTTATTTTACTCCAATAGAATCCTGGCAATCGGAGAAGGAACGGTCACATTTAGCTATAAGGATTACAAACAAGGGGCAACAGTCAAAACCATGACATTGACCCAGGACGAATTTGTAAGAAGGTTTGCACTGCATATCTTACCGAAAGGATTTGTACGGATACGGCATTATGGATTCCTCAGTTCATCGTGGAAGAAAACAAAACTTCCCAATCTTCAATCAAAACTCAATAAAAATCCACTCAACAAATCTCCGCCGACTACCAAAATCCACAGATGTCCCGTGTGCAAAACC
>JAGVTV010000040.1 GCA_019136675.1 Bacteroidota bacterium | reverse complement strand
AATATCTTTAATTCCTGACCACTGGCCGATAAAGAGGTCAACAGCACAGCTCCAAAAAGTAATGCTCGTATCTTACTGTATATCATCAGGTTGTAAACAATGACCTGGTGGTATTGTTCACTGTCAGTTTTACCGGATCTTGGGCCTCCTTCTTTTGCCTCCGGGTACCATCATCTGTCCGCTTTTCATTCCCATGCTTTGGGCCAGCTTGACCTGCCCACGGTTGTTTATGGCGGTTTCAAATTGCTTAAACTGCTCTTTCAGCTGAGGCTCTGTGATCTTGAGTCCTTTTGCCTGGAAGAAATAATTTCTGGCTCCGTTCCAGTTGTTTTTTTGAGCCTGGATGCCTGCCATCTGTAGGAGGATCATGCCTTTTTCATTGTCTGAAGGCAGATCCAGAGCCAGTGCCTGGTTAAAATAGGTTTCTGCTTCCGTATTATCCTTACGCTGGGCAGCCAGTGATCCCTTCAGGATAAAGTAAAAGGCCCTGTTGGTTACATAGAGAAGTTTCGGAAAAAAAGTGAGACCAAGTCTTTTTTCAGCTCCGGCAAAATCCATTTTCTGCAGCAGTTCGCTGGATGACTGGACTGTACCGAGCAGGAGGTAGCTGGCAAGGAATATAAGCCCCAGAAGGAAAAAGATCCAGCTGTACCCAAAGCCGCTCAGGATCGTAGTGATGATACCCCCGATAAAACACAGGGCTATAAGGGCAAATTTCAGATAGATATTTATCGTAAACATGAAAGAGTGTTTGTATTATGAGGATGCGAAATTAATACGTTTTTTCTTCAAAACTTTTAAAGAGCGACAAAATTACTAATTTTATGCTTTTAAACCACTTGACCTTTTTCCCCGTAAGGGAGGACTTTTGCACTTGTACGATAATAAATCAGGGCCTTTCTGGTATCATGACCCTGAAGGGAAATTTTTAAAATAAGTAACATACCAAGCATGAAAATTTATCTGGAATCCAATTTTGGAGAACTCAATTTCAGAGGCACAAACGAACGAGGGCAAAGCATCCAGTTGTCCGGCAATAAAGAGGCTGTAGGCCCCATGGAATCAGTATTAATGGCTTTGGCAGGTTGCAGTGCCATAGATGTGGAGATGATCCTCAAAAAAATGAGACAGGATTGCAAGGACATAAAGGTGGAGGTCGAGGCCACCCGTGCAGACGCCGTACCGGCAGTATTTACAAAGATTCATATGAATTTTGTCATCATCGGCGATGTCAAGCCGGAAAAAGTCCAGCAGGCCGTTGAAATGTCCCTTACCCAATACTGCTCAGTGGCCAAAATGCTGGAAAAATCCGTCGAGATCACGTGGAAAGCCGAGGTCGAGGACCACAGGTGGAATGAAGAAATGTAAAACAGCACAGGTATGAAATTTGAGACAAGGGCCATAAGGCTGCAGTCAAAGCGAACTCTTCAGAATGAACACAGCACGCCTCTATACCTGACAAGCAGTTTTGTATTTGATGATTCGGAGCATATGCGGGCACTGTTTGCCTCTGAGGCTGAAGGCAATATTTATTCCCGGTTTACCAATCCATCGGTCCGCGAATTTGAGTTGAAGATGGCCTCTCTGGAAGAGGGAGAGGACTGCATTGCTACATCCAGCGGCATGGCGGCAATTTTTGCCACTTTTGCATCTCTGCTGGCACAGGGTGACCATATCATGATGTCCCGTGCTGTTTTTGGCTCTACCTTCCGGCTGACAGAAGATTACCTGGCCAAATGGGGCATCACTTACAGCTACCTGGATCACAGGTCTACATCAGAATGGCAGTCACAGGTAAAGCCGGAAACAAAGCTGTTGTATCTGGAAACGCCCACCAACCCGGGCCTCGATATTATGGATCTCCGGCAGATATCGGACTTTTGCCGCAAAAACTCCATCCTTCTGGTCGTGGACAACTGTTTTGCCACTCCTTACCTGCAAAAACCTCTCTCTCTTGGTGCGGATATTGTCATCCATTCTGCGACCAAATACCTGGACGGACAGGGCAGGGTGATGGGTGGTGCGATCATTGCCGGCCATGAGATCATAAGCCGTATTTTTCCATTTATGAAAAATGCAGGCCCGTCTCTGTCCCCGTTTAATGCGTGGGTGCTGTCTAAAAGTCTCGAAACCCTGGCGGTACGCATGGATCGGCATTGCGAAAATGCCCTTAAAGTGGCATCCTGGCTTGAATCCCGCCCGGAGGTGAAGGAAGTAAGGTATCCGTTTCTTGCTTCCCATGATGGCTACGATACGGCACGTAGTCAAATGAAAGCAGGCGGGGGAATGGTCAGTTTTGAACTTAGAGGCGGTATGGAAGCAGGCAAGAAAATGATCGACAACCGCTCCATGATGTCGCTGTCAGCCAATCTGGGAGATACACGCACGATCATAACCCATCCGGCATCCAGTACTCACTCTAAGCTCAGTGCCGGTGACCGGGCAGCTGCAGGTATATCAGACGGGTTGATCAGGCTGTCTGTCGGGCTTGAGCACGTGGACGACATCCTCGCAGACCTGGAAGGAGCATTTTTAAACCATACAGTGAGGCCGGCTATTGCCCAGGTAAGTTGTTTGGAAGCGGTAGTTTTAGGAAAAACAGCTTTTTCAGAAAAAAATTGTCTCCCTTCCAGCCTGAAGAGGGCATTTTCCGAAAGACTGACATTGATACACGAAGAAATACTGCCTGTATTAAACGGTACACTGCTGCCGGTAAGGGTCGATACCTGAATGTTATGAGGGTCCGAAAAGTACTCACCCCTTGCGGACATTGAAAGCCGTGAACTGATTCGGTATTTGGCCACAAAGTTAACATTCCACCAGCTGCGAAAATCGGACGGTCCGCCTGCCTGTATATTCTGGGTGCCAAAGTACAGGCTGGAAGTGCATGATAACCTGGTTTCGGGGCTGTATACCCAATACAGGTCAAAAAAGTACCGCATACCGCAATCAGGGTTTTGAGCACAATTATCCCGGCCAGCATACGTGTTGAAATTGATAAGGTGTTTTTTGTCAGGTCTGTATTCCAGTTGCACCGCTACGGACTTTGACTTGTTTACATCCGCAATCTGCTGCCATCCGTTTAGTAAATACACGTAAACATTGGTCTTCGGCCCCAGAGACCAGTTGCCCCTGATACCGGCCAGGTAATAAGGGACGTATTCCGGACCCAGGCTTCTGGTATACATCAGGTGGTCCTTGCTTACCGCACTTTCATTGGTAAACGGTGAACCAAAGACACCGGCATCTATCCACACCTTTTTGGATCCAAATGGCCGAAAACCTGCTGATGCTTCGACAATGTTTTTGAGCGTCCCGGGCTCTCCTGCATAGTTTGCATTCATATAACTGCCAAAGCCCGGAATAAACCTTGCCCTGACAGATTTTGCATTGTACCTGAGGTCCAGATAAGCCAGGTTTACGGAAAACTCATTGAGTCTGGCCATGTTGACAAAATAAGGCAGGTCTTTGGTATCCAGGCCGGGGGCCATGCCATAATATACGTCCACATATCCGCTGACTGTGATGGCATTCAACTTTTCCCCGCTCAGGGTGTCCATTATTCCCGGATTGCTCACCTGCGAATAAGTATTGCCACAAAGCCCAATAAAAAATAACAGCAAAACAAACCTTATCATTGTTCCTTCGAGCCATGTGACTCGGTCATGTCCCTGAGCTGTACCAGGCTTATGGTGTTTTTTATACGTTTGATAATGGTAGCCTCGTATTCATCCAGCTTTATCTTTTCTTTTTCTGCCGGAATCCTGCCAAATACGTTGATCAGCATGCCGGCCAGCGTGGTGGCATCATCTCCTGGTTCCAAAGCATAGGGAAGGTAGCCATTGATGTCGCTGATGGATGCTGTGGCCTCCACGATATAGGTGTTCTGGTCGGTTTTTTCTACCACGGGCTTTTCGTTGTCGTATTCATCCTGGATCTCTCCGACCAGTTCTTCAAGTATGTCTTCTACTGTCACCAAACCTTCGGTGCCGCCAAATTCATTGACCACGATCGCCATCTGAGTGTGGTTTCTCTGGAATTCTTTCAGGAGGCTGGTCAGTTTTTTAGTCTCTGTGGTAATAGGTGCAGGCCTGAGCAGCTCGCTGATCACCAGAGGACTGCCGTCCTTGAGCTTAAGCAGTATATCCTTGGTATTGATGATGCCCACTATATTGTCGATGGTGCCTTCGTAGCAGGGTATCCTTGAGTAGCCCTCAGACAGGAGCTTGACCAGATCACCTTCCTTACCTTTGGATACTTCAAATGTCACCATGCTGTTTCTGGGTACCATGACCTGACGGGCAGTCCTTTCGGGAAAATCAAATGCATTTTTTATGATCTCAAAATCGGTGTTGCCCATGTGGCCTGATTCTCCTGACTGCTGCACGAGATATTTGAGTTCGTCAGAGCTATGGACCTCAGATCCGTGGATGGCCTTGATGCCGAAGATCTTCAGGATAAAATTGGCAAAGCCATTCAAAACCCTGATAAAAGGCCTGAAGATTACATAAAAGAGATTGAGAGGATAAGCTACCAGCAGGGTGGTGGACTCGGGCTTCTGAATGGCCAGTGATTTAGGGGCCAGTTCGCCGAATACGATATGCAGCACCGTGATGATGATGAAGGCTACCGGCAGGGCTATCTTATGGGCAAGGTCCGTGGACACATCCATGCCAAAAACATGGAAAACCTGGAGGATAATTTTGGATACCACAGGCTCACCTACCCAGCCCAGTCCGAGGCTCGCCAGAGTTATGCCCAGCTGGGTGGCTGCCAGGTAACCGTCGAGATGGTCAATGATGTGGGATGACAGCTTTGCCGACTTCAGCCCTGACATAGCTTTGATTTCTATCTGAGAAGCTCTGACCTTTACAATGGCAAATTCAGCGGCCACAAAAAAGCCGTTAAGAAAGACGAGCATAAAGGTGATGAGGATATCGACTAACATGTCATTTTATTTTTTTTTTCAGGAAATGGTTTCCGAATTTTTAATATTAGTGAAATTTATAATATGTAATAATTATTCATGATGCTTGTTTTCCATCTTCTGGTCGTCGTGAAAATTTTGCCCTTGCTACCTCATACACCATTGGCAGCAGCGAGATCAGGATAATACCGAAGATGACTGTTTCGAAATTTTTCCTGACAAAAGGAAGATTTCCGAAGAAATATCCCAGCAGCGTCAATCCAAAAACCCACACGACTCCTCCGATTACATTATACCTGATAAATCGTGAATAATTCATGGAGCCGATGCCGGCCACAAACGGTGCAAATGTCCTCACTATGGGCACAAACCGGGCAATAATGATGGTCCTTGACCCGTATTTGCTGAAGAAATCCTGCGTTTTGGCGATGTACTCCTGCTTGACCGGATGGAAACCTTTGATCTTCCAGTACAGGGCTTTAAGCCCAATGTTTTTGCCCAAAAAATAATTGAGTGTATCACCTGATATGGCCGCAATGGTGAGTAGTCCCAGCACCACCCACAAGCTCAACTGGGCTTTTTGTCCGCCTTCGTTGACCACCCCCGCACAAAAGGTTCCGGCTGCAAATAACAGGGAATCTCCCGGCAGCAAAGGCATGACCACAAGCCCTGTTTCCACAAAGATAATCAGGAAAAGTATGGCATAAATCCAGATACCGTAATCCATGATCATCGTGAACAGGTGGCTGTCAAGATGAAGCAGGAAATCGAGCAGTGACCGTAATAACTCCATTATGTCAGGGTTTTGACGAAATTAGGCGGCAAAGGTACCAATTTTTACTGCCATATTTTAATTTATTACGATGTATTCCGGCCTGGACCGGCTACCTTCACGGTGAAATTTTATGTAGCTTTGTACTGCAAACAGTAGGATGGCAACCGAAGTAGAGAGTAAAAACATAAGGGGCCTGATCTTGGTATGGGCCTTTGCGGAGTCGGGCATCGGCGGTATGCTTCATGCCCTTAAGCTGCCTTTTACAGGAATTCTGGTGGGCGGGATAGCCGTGATCTGCATTGCCCTCATGGGGTATTATGCAGAATCCCGCAGCCGCACCATTTTTTCTGCTCTTGCCATCGTGCTGCTGGTAAAACTGACGGTGAGCCCTCACTCACCGTGGCAGGCATATGTAGCTGTTATCTTCCAGGGTTGGACAGGGGCACTGATCTTTAGCCGGCTGGGATGGTACAAACTGAGGTGTTTGATATTCAGTATCGTTTGTCTGCTGGAGTCAGCCATCCAGAAGATATTACTGACGCTGCTTATCTATGGTACCCAGCTCATGGATGCCATCGACAAGGCAGCACTCTCTGTGGCCGGTTCACTGGGTTTCCGGACCGAAGGAAGCCTGGTCTTGCTCATTTTTGGCACCTACCTCATACTTCACCTGCTGACGGGCATCCTGATAGGATATTGGCTTCCTTCCATACCAGACCAACTCAAAAACCTCCGGATGACTCTCCCTGACTTAGCCGATTCTGCTGATAATCCGCAAAAACAAAAAAGAAGCACAATGATTCGCCTGCTGGCGGGACTGGGTATCCTCCTTGCTGTCCTGTTGGGATTAAAACTGATCTTGCCAGAGATGCCCGTTACGTCCATGGCCTTTATTTTCGTGCGGTCTGTGGCCGTAAGTATGGGGCTCATATTTCTGGCAGGGCCGTTGCTGGTAAAGCTCGTTAGGAGGATGGCAGGCAATAACAGCGGAACGACGGAAAACCAGGTTTTGGCCGATACGCTCGATGAAATACCGGATTTCACACGCAGGGCATACCAGGTTGCCGATTGGTCAAAGAGCAGGTTTTCTGGATTGTCAAGAGTCAGGCACCTGATTCTGGGTCTGTTGTACATTTCGTTAAACGATCGTAAATGAAGGTGCTCATCCTGACCGGTGAGGTCAGAACCGGCAAGACCACCTTGCTGATGAAGTTGTTTAAAAATCGCTCCGGAGTGGACGGGTTTCTTACCCCGGATGGGGATGGCCTTCGTAAATACCTGGACCTGGCTGATGGCAGACTGTATGACTTCCAAACCGAAGGCCTTCAGACAGCAGATGATGTCTCCGTGGGCAGGTTTGTCTTCAGAAAAGAGATCTTCGAAAAAGGCAACAGCAAACTGTCTCAAATGCCTGTCACTGAAGTCAAGATCATGATCGTGGACGAGATCGGAAAACTTGAAACGGCCGGAAAAGGTTTTGCCAGTGGCCTGGAAAACTTTATTGGTAAAAATTGCGACAAAAACCTCATTTTGTTGGCAGTAATCAGAGACTATCTGGTGGGTGATGTCGTCAGAACTTACGGTTTGGGACATGCCGCGATAGTGAGGATCGACGAGCCGGAAGCGGAGAGTATGATCAGGGAATTTTGTGGATTTGAACCGGAAAATTGACGACCGCGACACAACCCCGACCTTGCACAATTTGTTTACATTGATGAGGTGTCTGACCGAATTTGTAATGCGGTATTCAGTATGCTTGTTTTTTGCTAACCATTATAAAATATTGACAAAATGAATGAATCAATTCAGTTCCGTGACGATGACTATTTGAGCTGCTCATCCTACCAAAGCTACAACCCGGATACATCAGGAATCCATCGCTTTGAGAATGAAGGAAAATTTTATTTTTCTTTCATCGAAAATGCAATGGTCATTCTTAGAAGTGAAGGGTATTCTACTGAGACCGGCCGCGAAAACGGTGTGGCTTCTGTTCTCAAAAACATGGTTAACGAAGATCAGTATGTCACGAAGCAGCTTCCTGACGGCCGCTGGGTATTGTCACTCAAAGCCCTTAACCACCAGGAAATAGCACGATCTTGCCCTTTTGCCTCCGAAGATGAGGTAAAAAAATTTCTTCTCAGCAGCGGATGCAGATGGTTTTGTAAGTTTTCAGCATGAAAATACAGGCAAATTCTATTTTGCATGGTATGATAAAAACGGTCAGGTAAAACTCAGGAGCGAAGGGTATCCCACCGCCGCAGCCAGGGACAATGGCCTCGCATCGGTCAAGAAAAACAAGGACACTGAGGACAGGTGGAGTGTCGAAGAAAAGAGGGGACTGCATTATCTTGTGCTCAAGGCGGGCAATCACCAGGAAATAGGCCGTTCGTGCCCACATAAATCCGCTGATGAAGCCCTCGGTATCCTGAAGGCACCGGCTGTCAATACGGTGGATGCTGCAGCTTCCGGTGGCGAGGAAGACGATTATATGATCTGCCGCGAGTATGAAGAAAAATACAGTGCCTCAGCAGCGGATGCAGATGGTTTTGTAAGTTTTCAGCATGAAAATACAGGCAAATTCTATTTTGCATGGTATGATAAAAACGGT
>JAGVTV010000224.1 GCA_019136675.1 Bacteroidota bacterium | reverse complement strand
CATTTTATGTTTTTTTTTATAAAGCTACTTAAATAAATTATTTTAATATATATAACATATTGTCTATGTATTAATTAAATCATAATGTCATTAAGTCAGTACCTACTCAAGGATTGCGTGATTAGAGGAATTGCTGATTGCTGCTTCCTGTGGTATCAGTCACACAGCCTCTCAAATTAACAAAATAGAACATCAACACCTTGCCCCATTCTAAAATTAGCTACAAAACATAGCTGCAGGTACCTGATCTCAAAATAGTATCTTTGTCCAAAATCTGATTAATGGATAGGATATCAAAAAAATTTGCCACTTTGTTTGCTGTTGTCTTCAAACTTAATCTTCTCTCCATAGATATTATACCGGAATATAAGATGGTATTGAAGCCCCTGATCATGGCAAGCCTAATTGGATATTATATAGTCACAAGCCGCAAGCAAGCCAATGGATTTATCCTGGCCATGATCTTTGCCCTGATGGGTGATATTTTCCTGGCTTTTAGTGGCACGGATTTTTTCCTGCTCGGTCTGGGTAGTTTTCTTTTTATGCAGGTCCTGTACGGGTTCACCTTCCTAAGATACAGGATTCAAGACCAGCGTGCAGGATTGCTCAAAATCATTCCGGTTATTTTAATCGCCTCGGTGGTCTTATGGCTGCTCTGGCCCGGACTTGGCGATATGCGTATACCGGTGACTATCTATACAGCTGCCATAAGTTTTATGGTTTGCACAGCATTTCTGGTAAACCCCAAGCTGTCCGTTTATCCCTGGCTGGTTTTAGGTGTGATTTTGTTTTTGATTTCTGACGCTGCTATTGGCTTTGCTAAATTTGGACAATCAGCCGCATGGACCGATTATCTTATTTTGTCCACATATATGGCGGCACAGTACCTGATTGTCACTATTATGGCCACTCTGAGCAGCAAAACCGCAGGCAACTGATCTGAGACTGCCACGGGAATACAGGGAGTTGACTCTATTAAAAGTGTTATACATATTTTTTCGGAATTGAACTCCGAAAATGACAATAAAAAGTGCTTTTCTTACTGGGTTTGAGTCACGTCAAACACTTCAAAATACAATTCGGACACCGAAAATGACTCGCCTATAGTCTCTATATCGAAGGTGTCACCCAATAACCGGTATTCTCTGAAAGTCCAACTGCGGTCATCGTTGCGGGTTAATGTTTCTACACTCACAGTCTCTGAGTCAATGAGAATGTACTCTTTTAAGGTGGTTATATCCCGGTACAAAGTAAATTTTTGGCCCTTATCGTAGTCTCGGGTAGATTTTGACAGAATCTCTATGATCACAGATGGGTTGGTGATGGTGTCTTTTGTATCATCGGTGGTCTCAGGCTTGCCGCAAATGATGGAGATGTCAGGATAGGTATACAGGCTGTTTTCAGGAATATGAATGCGTAAATCACTGCCAAACGGCTGACACTTTTTCCCCTTTAATTTAATACCCAAATTTAAAAATGTGTTTTTAAAAATGATATTATGTGGCAGGGATGCACCACTCATAGCAAATATCTGACCGCGGTAATATTCGTGTTTGTTAAGAGCTTCTCTCTCTGCCCGCAGATATTCTTCAGCAGTGACTAATTGTATTTCAGGAAGGCCCATAGTGGATAATTTACACAAATATAATAAAAAACTTTGGAAAAATCATTGCCTACCTTTAAGTATACAAGCTCTGATTATAATTAAAACCTCACACCACTGACCTGAGCCTGTCTCCGGCAAGCAGGAGGGTTTCTTCCTTTTTGGCAAAACAAAACCTGACCAGCCTGACACCTCCCGGCTCGGAATAAAAAGCCGACAACGGGATAGCCGCCACCTTGTGTTTCCTGACAAGTTCGAGAGTGAATTGATCATCATCGCTCTGTGAAATATCATCATAGCTGCATAGCTGGAAAAAAGTACCCTCACATGCCAGGAGCCTGAATCCTGTGCCTGCAAGCATTTGCCTGAACAGATCCCTTTTTGCCTGGTAGAAGCCTGCCAGGGCATGGTAGTGGTGACTATTGTCTGTATATTCGGCCAGGGCATGCTGCAATACTGAGTTGACGCTAAAAACATTCCACTGATGTACCTTACGGATCTCGGCGGTGAGCCAAACCGGTGCCACCAAATATCCGATCTTCCAGCCTGTACAGTGATAAGTCTTGCCAAAGGAAAATACAGCAATACTCCTGGCAAACAGCTCCGGATATCTGAGCACACTTTCATGGCAGTGGCCATCATAAACCAGATGCTCGTACACCTCATCGCTCAGCACCAGGATCTCAGTATTACGCACGAGGGATGACAAGGACTCCAGATCGGCCTTTGCCAGTACCTTCCCCGTAGGATTGTGGGGTGAGTTTATGATGATCATCCGTGTCTTTCCGGTCACGAGTCCGGCCACCATCTGCCAGTTTATGCGGAAGTCAGGAGGCTGCATCCTGTATACGACAGTCCTGCCGCCTGCCAGCTCCACCGACGGCCTGTAGCTGTCGTACGCCGGCTCAAAGATGATGACCTCATCTCCGGGATGCACCAGGGTCATAATGGCCGTAAACAGTGCCTGTGTAGCTCCGGCAGTGATGGTCACCTCCGTGTGGGGGTCCAAATCTATATTATATAAAGCACCTGCCTTCCGGGCTATTGCCTCCCTGAGCCTGAGCAATCCGGGCATAGGGGCGTATTGATGGGTATGTCCTGAAGCACTTTGCCTGACGTGGTCCAGCAGATCTGCCGGCGGATCGAAGTCCGGAAAACCCTGCCCCAGATTGACAGCACCGTACTCAGTGGCGAGGGCCGACATCCGGGTAAAAATGGTTGTTTCCGAGGAAGAAAGTTTGGGTTTCAGATTAAACATTTGCCAATTTCTGATATCTAAACAAATCAATATACTCTCCTCTGCTAAATATTGAGATTATTGCCTTTAGGCCAATAGAGGGGCATGAATATCATTAACATCGGTCTACCGGATCTGGTTGCCGGATTTGGCAACCAGGCATTAATGGTGGAATGTAAAAATGTAGTATAAATCCCATATATTTGTGTGAGATGGCCGTTTTGAATCCGTGTAAACGCAAAGGTAAAAGCCAAACAGGACCGGTACTGCCTTGCAGTTTCTGACCATAAACAGCCCGTATAATATCTGCCGGTTAAAATCAGGGCGGCCTCATAAAACAAGGAATATTCCCGAAAAGGAACTTTGTAGCACGTTTTTTGATTTATTTTGTCGAAGACAAAATAATATTTTAATCGCCGGGATGATGCCGGTGTAAAACATAACCCCAATGAAGACATTTTTACCTGTCTTGTTATTTGTCATATTTTCGTCCTTGTCATATGCACAGCAGGATGAGCAGGAGGTATCCATGGTGCCCAATTCACTATCCAAAGGCAAAACCTATGCTCTGATCATAGGAATTTCTGAATATGCTCATGACTCAATCAGGGACCTCAGATTTGCTCATCGGGATGCAGAGGCATTCTATAATTTTCTCACTTCACAGGAAGGAGGTATGGTCCCCACAGAAAACATCCGGATGCTTATCAACAAACAGGCAACGGTGTCCAATATATACATTGCCAAAAGGTGGCTGGAGACCGAGGCAAAAAAAGACGATGTAGTTTTTTTCTATTTTGCCGGTCACGGAGATGTGGAGCAGGCAAGCGTATTTGAACTTGGTTTCCTGCTGGCCCACGACACACCTTACCAAAATTATTTTAACAATGCAGTAAGGATTGAGGATATTAATATTATGGCGAGTATCCTGTCAATCAGTAAGGAGGCAAACGTATACCTGATCACTGATGCATGCCATTCCGGCAAACTCGCAGGCTCCGATTTCCGGGGTAGGCTGCTGGCAGGCGAACAATTAATGAAGGCCGAAAACCATGAGCTGAGAATAGCATCCTGCAAAGCAAGCCAGGAAGCAGAAGAAGACGAATTCTGGGGTCAGGGCAGAGGAGCTTTCTCTTTTTTCCTCATCAACGGGCTCCGAGGTATGGCTGACAGGGATTCAAACAATGTAGTTACTTTTGACGAGATAAAACTCTATATAGATAACAATGTACCTCAGTCAGTCTTAAAAGTAAAAAATAAGCAGCAAAATCCAGTTTCTCTGGGCGAAAGACCGGAAGCCAGGTTGTCCATCGTAAACAAAGAGTCCCTCACCATGGCACTCCTGGATACCCTCCAGACTTTCACCCTACCGGCTGATACATCGGCTGCGGCTCAAAGCACATCAAGGTCTGTGCGAAGTAAAAAATCGCTGCTCGAACTGTCCACTGAAAAATTCTTCGCCGGTCTGTCAGCAAGGTTTACATCAACAGCCCCTGAATCCAACAGTATTTACAAAGACCTGAGGCTGGAAGGCGATAACGCCATCATCCGTTTTTTTCTGGATTCATTTTTGGCAACCCGGGATACCTTGATCAGAAAAGCAGTTGACGCTGATCTTCGTTTCCGGACCACCTTTAAACAACAGCTTGCAGCAGTCATGCACGACAGGGTCCAGCAGGTGATCAACAAATACCTCGATGGAGACGATGAGGAGATCGAAAAGCGGATGTATTATAGCCATCTGCAATCAGGCTACACGGCATTTCCCGCCTTTATAGAAGTGGCCATGAAACTGCTCGAGGAGGACCACCCGTTGTTCAAAATCCTGGAGGTAAAACTTCACTATTTTCAGGGCCTGATCCATAGCCTTAAACTCCCTCCTAAAGGAGGAGCGGGTACAGGCACCATTGTACAGGCAATCCTGGAACAGCAAAAAGCCTTTGAGCTGGACAAAAATGCTGCCTATGTCATGAATGAACTGGGAATGCTTTTTTCACAAAACAAAGAGACAGACAATGCCGATAAATTCCTGAGGCTGGCAGTAAGAAGTGCTCCCAAATGGCCTGTGGCTTTGGCCAATCTTAGCGAACACTTTGCCAAGTCAAAAGATTTTGACAAGGGAATAGAAAATGCCCTCAAATCCCTTGAATATAAAAAGGACTACCAGTTTGGTCACTTGAGTCTGGCAAGGAACTACGAGGGTAAAGGAAATATTTTTGCCGCAAGAAAACATTATTTTAAAACTCTGCTTATTAACCCAAGGCCGTTTTTTGCATACGAAAGACTGGCTTTGATAGCTTTGTCTACTCAGGAGTACCGACTTGCCGAAAAACTCTTAAATGAGTCTGAAAAAAGAAAGTCCCAAATGCCCAGGGAATCACTTAAAGAGGTCAATGCCAGGTCCGAAGAACTATTTAAAATGATGCAGACAGCTTTTTCTGGCAGCGACCCTGCAGTGATGCTGGCAGACTCTCTGATCCTTTCAGGTGACAGTATCAAAGCAGATTCGTTTGTGGCCGTACTGCAAAAACCAGGTCAAACCACAGTCAAGGACCTCAACAGGCATTTGGTAAAATATTTTATACTCAAAAATCAGCCTGAAAAGGCCTTGGATATACTGAATAAGGAACTTGCTCTCAAACCCAGAAATCCTGAGATTGAATACAGTATGGCCCGTTGCTTTGCCATGTCCGATAAAAAAAAGGAGGCCAGAGATGCCCTGCTCGATGCGGTCCAACACGGATTTAAAAACAAGAGGGCCTACCAGGCTGACAGGGTGTTTAACAAATTCAGGATTGAGTTCCAGCCTATACAACTCATGATGAGATAAATGAACCTAAGGATCCACCATGTTTAGATCATTTTGTATAACGTTAGCAAGCTTATTGTGGGCAGTCACAGGTACCGGTCAGGCCAAAGGCCTAACGCCTATTCCGGAAAAAACCACCACCCAGGGCATCACCAGGGCTGTGGTAGTAGGCATTTCAGATTACCAAAACAAAAATATCACCGACCTGCAGTTTGCCCATGAGGATGCCATGGCATTTGCGGCTTATCTGACCGACCCCAAAGGTATGAATGTCGATAGCCAGAATGTGACCCTCCTTATTAATGAAGAAGCCACGGCCGGCAGGTTTATCTCAGCATTGTACGGTCTGATGGAGTCCGCCAGGGAAGGAGACCAGACTATCATATATTTTTCGGGACACGGCGATGTCGAAAGCACTACCATCAATCAGCCGGGATTTCTATTGTGCTGGGATGCCCCTTCGCGTGTGTATATGGCCGGAGGCACCTTCGGGCTTGCCTATCTCCAGGAGATCATTGCCACCCTGTCACTTAGCGGTAAAAACAAAGTGGTCGTCATAGCAGATGCATGTCGTGCCGGCAAACTGGCAGGAAGCTCGATAGGTGGAAGTAATGCCACTGCCGCTAACCTGGCCAAACAGTTTGCCAATGAGGTAAAGATCATGTCATGCCAGCCCGATGAACTATCGCTGGAGGGCAGGTCATGGGGCAATGGCAGGGGTGTTTTTTCCTACTACTTCCTTGTAGGATTAAAAGGCATGGCTGACAAAAACAATGACCGGATGGTCACTCTGGGTGAAATTGAAAGATATCTGGATGACGAGGTCCCCAATGCTGTGGCTCCCCACAGTCAGATCCCCCTGACATCAGGAAACAAAAACACCCCACTGGCCGCCTACGACCCGGACGAACTCACAAAATTCAGGTCGAAGTTTCTCAACACTACCTTATCCGGAACCGGGCTCAAAGGGGTTGTGGCAGGACTAAGCCTGGCTGACACCTCACTGCAGGAAAAGATCCTGGCCTTTGAGAGAGCCCTGGGGTCAGGCCAGCTGACAAGCCCTCCTGAGGTATGTGCCTGGGATCTGCTTAAAGACATTGAGGGCCATCCACTGGCACGGAAATATACCGGCATCCTCAAGAGAAACCTAGCCGCTGCTTTGCAAGACGATGCCCAGCAGGCCATTAATGCCTACCTTGTTGCCGATAAGGAAGAACTCAAAGAAAGGTGGTCATTTGGACATAAATATGAAAAATATCCGGATCACCTCTTAAAGGCAACCCAGCTGGTAGGTGAGCAGCATTTTTTCTATAATTCCCTGATGTCAAGATACCATTACTTCAAAGGCCTCAACCTGCGGTTAAAAGGGGAACAGGAAAAAAACGACAGTTTATTGCTGCAGTCATTGGAAGATCAAATGCTGTCATTACAGTTTTTAAAGAATTCGCCCCATGTTCTTAATGAGATAGGATGGACGCATCACTTATTAAACAACCATGAAACATCAGTAGATTACCTGACAAGAGCAAGTACACAAGCCCCCGAGTGGCCCATGCCCCAGATCAATCTGAGCCTGAGGTATCGTAAGGTAAAAGAACATGATAAGTCACTCGCAGCTGCTTTACGGGCTGTAAGCATGGATTCTTTGTTTACCTTGTCTTACGAGACCGTAGCCAATTGTTATCTGGAGAAAGGAGACCATCAGCAGGCAAGGTTATACCTGCGAAAAATATTGCTTTTGGACTCGCTTAACAGCAAGGCTATGAATATAATGGGTTACAGTCTCAACCAGACCGGTCAGTATGCAGAAAGTGCTGTTTGGTATCAGAAAATGATTGATTCGGATCCATCTGCGGTTACAACCGTCAACCTCAATTCAATGGCGTACGTGCTGGTTCGGTCCGGCCAGAAAGAAAAAGCCCTTGAAGTCTGCCAGCGTTCGAAGTCCATTTTACCGCTGACCGAACTTTCATTTCAGGGAATTATTGAATATTATTACTATACGGGTGATATGGCCAATGCTGAAAAAGAACTCAGGGAATATGTCGTAAAGTTTTCGAATGACAATTTTGCCTACTATCTCCTAGCTTCCATATGCGGATCAGACAACAGGGAAGAGGAATGTTTTAAATATCTTGACCTGGCTTTTGCCAATGGATTTAATGACCTGGACGTAATCCACAGCGACAAAAATCTTGCTCAGATCATAAGCAACAATACTTATTACGACCTGTTAAAAAAATACGGCCTCCCGACAGAAAGAAAATAGTTTCCCCGGAAAGGGTCTATTTGGACAGGACCTTTTTTCCAAGAGCAAACTCACCGTTTTTCCTGCAGAATTCGGCATACATCATCCTCACCAGGTTATTTTTTGGGTGGGATTTGTACAGCGTTTCATACGCTTTTTTAGCCTCAAGGTTCAGCCTGGTATTTTCCAGGGCCACTGCCTCCATAAGTCCCCTGACAGCAGC
>JAGVTV010000116.1 GCA_019136675.1 Bacteroidota bacterium | reverse complement strand
TGTAATTCATACCTTTCCTTAATATTTTAAGATGCATATGCCAATACATCACTTTGTTTTTTAATGATTTCTGCCAGCCGGTTGCGGGCTTTGCACAGGGCTGACCTTGAGGTGGCTTCGGCTATGCCGAGCAGGGCGGAAGTTTCCTCATGGCTGTAGCCCTCCACCACGCACAGGTTAAACACCAGATACAGACTGTCGGGCAGCTGCTTCAGGAGCAACAGGATGTCTTCGGCAGCCAGGTTGTGGTAAATATCCGGTACAGAAGTGTGTTGCCAGTGGTCTTCTTCCCTGATCTCATCAAAGTGGAGATTCCTGAATTTGCGGTTGAGTGTGATGGATGAGGTGACAGCGATCCTACGCATCCACCCTTCAAAAGATCCTTTACCTTCAAACTTACCAATAAACCGGAATACGTTTATAAAGGTTTCCTGGAGTGCATCGCGGGCAAGCTCACGGTCAGATGTATAACGTATGCACAAGGACAGGAGCCCCGGTGCGAACTTTTGCACCAGAGCATCCTGACATTTTCGGTTTCCCTCTTTACATCCTTTTATGATATCATCTATTTGCACTATGATGCATTTATCCGGCTATCAAAATTAATTCTTTTATTGGATTTTAACTTTTTTAAATGCTATATAGCAACCTGTCACGGCATCTGTGACCACGACATAGTATTCTCCCTTGGCCATCATGCCCGCATTATTGGTTGCCGACAAGTCAGTATTCAGGTCTGTGACATTAAATACTTTGGTCGCACCTGCCTGACACTGATTACAGGTAGCCATGCTGTTTACAGTGATATTGATCTTACCGTCATTACATGCAGGACAGCTGGTATTTACCACGGTAGTGGAGAGGCCATCGATCAGTGTCGGCAACTGGATGGTAGTCGTTACCTGACAATTGTCGTTAATAATTGTTGCAACGAAAATAAAGCCTGTCTGGAACACATTTACATTGATGGGATAGGTCAGTTGACCCTGATTGATCGTGCCGCCGCTGTTATTGTTATAAAAATATCCGTTGGTAAACGGCGAACTGTCGAGGCTGTAGGAAGCACCATTGCAAGCGGAAGGCGTGTTTGATATAAATGTAGGGTTGCCATCCCAGTTTTGGCAAGCTGAAGTGGTACAACCATTGAAGTCGGTTACTGTGACACAGTAGTTGCCAGGAGCACTGGCCTGGATATTTCTGGTAGTAGCTCCATTTGACCATGTAAAAGTGAAAGGTTCAGAGCCCCCCCACATATAGCAGTAAAGCTCTCCTGTCTGACAGTTTGATTCAATGCCTGCCTGCAGTTTGCCTGCTTTTTTACAAAATACTTTCTGACAATTGGCCGTAAGGTCTGTGATGGTTACACAGTAATTTTTTGCAACAAAGGACGAATCCTCTGGATTCAGCATCAAAGTAGCTGTGGTATTGCCGTCGGACCAGAGATAGGAGAAATTTCCGCTTCCATTGGTTACTGTAGCGGTAAGCGTAGTATCACAGTCGTAATTTATCTGAGCGTTAAAATTGCAGGTTACTTCGCAAACGTTGAGATTCAGGCTTTGTGGGGTGGCATTTGTCACGGTTACCAGCTGGCTTGTTTCACTGCTGATATTGTCAAAACCAAAAGCGGTTACTGGTAGAGACTGCCCGCACAGGATATAGGTCAGGTCCACAGAAAAACTTCCGTCTGCTTCTGTAGGCTTTACGATGGTCTGTTCGCCCACTTTGATTACTGCGATGCCTTGCCCCGGAGGATTTCCGTTGCAATTGACAGTGCCGGAGACTACATAGGTTGGTATTTGGCTCAGGATTATAGGGTCGAGCACAGCATTATTGTCAAACGGGCCCACCATGACCTGGGTAAGCTGGGAGTTGCAAGTATAATAATACACGGTAATGGTGAGCTTTTTGCCTTTTGGCATTTTGCCGCAAAACTCTCCGTTTTCGTTGGTGGTACCGTATCCCGTACTCAGTCCCTCAGCTTCCACTTTGATACCTACATTTGCTACAGGTTGACCGTTTTCACGAAGTACTTTGCCGCACACTTCTACAAGCGGAAAGGGAGCGTCACAATTCCAGAAGCTGAAGTGCCCGACTTCTGCGACATAATTATTGCCCTGAAGCAGAGCTTTGCCCTCTTCCTTCCACCTGCCCTTGGCTTCATCAAAGGACCATAACTGGATTTCAGCAGGCTTGTAATCTGTCTTTACGGGAAAGGTAAGGGTCGCTTTTGATCCCTGCTTCAGATTAAGTTCGTTGCCGGCTTCATCCCTGAGCTCCACAGCTGCCATACCCAGCGTGCCGAGCACTACGGTGTTGCCATTGGCAGCGTCAGCGATAAGGCCTCCCGGCATGGTTCTGTCCAGATCAGTCTGTTTGGGATCGAGATATTTTATTGTGGCTATGACCTTGCCGGTGTAGGCACTACCCGATGCTGTGGCTATACTGTTGGCGGCAAAAGTGACTCCAAGGCCATTGGTTCCTGTGTAAGTGCCTCCATTCTGGCTGTTAAACTCAAATGTAGGGTCAAGCTTCAGGATCTTGACGTAGGAGTAGCTGATGGTGTTGGCAGCAGGATAGACGTAGTCGCTTCCGAGCACATAACCGTTTTTTACTACTTTAATATAGGTGCCCTGCTTGTCCATCTTTACATTTTTGAAGATGAAGGTACCGTGTTTGCTCGTTTTGGTAGCTGTGCTGTAGATGGCTACATCGGCACCGGCCACAGGCTGGTTGTTTTCGTCATATACATACCCTACGATGGTAGAGGTCACTTCCTGATACACCTGTGCTGTAAAGACATTAATATCTTCCTGGTTAAACCCATCATCGTCTTTATGGCAGGATATTGCAAAAATGCTTAAAAAAAGGAGGATTAAACTATATCTTGATAACATGGTAATGAGATTTTTTTTAATAATGAATTTGAAAAACGAAGCATGACCGGATCATACAATTATAAAGATTGTTAATTCATGCAAAATGCTCCTTCCGGGTAAATATATTTTTTTAAAACTCATATTATGTACACATTTGTCAACCTGCCTTCCAATAAAAAAGAAAGGGCAGCCGGAATTCCGACTGCCCTTTTTATGGCTGCAGTTTACAGAAATTTATTTCTGTACCACTACTTTTTTAGTTACAACTCCGTTGTCAGTGTGGATCAGGACACTGTAAGTGCCTGAGATCACATTGCCAAGGTCAAGTTTGAGCCTTGAATCACGGACAGTGTCAAATGTTTTGGAAGTTGCCTTCCTGCCGTCTATACCCACCAATTCTACCATGACATTTTTGGACACTTTTTCAAGTTTCACATCGACGTACAGTTCTCTTGAAGCAGGGTTAGGGAAGGTGGTTACTTCTACATTTTTTGCAATATCGTAGGTTTTGGTTGATTCCTTAATATCCATTTCGAGGAATACCGCAGACTGCGTGGCACCGTTTTGAACGATTTCAAAATTCCTTTCTTCCACGTCAGTTTCGCTTGTGCCTGTAAGACCATAAAGTGAACCTGCATTTCTGGCAATGTTAAGCGTGTCAAATGCCAGGCTTACTGCAGAATAGTTGGTACTGCGGTCAAAGGAATTGAAGTTTCTGCCGGTATAACCAAGGAACTGATACCTTTCTACAGATGGGTCAAGTGGTGCAGTGTGTGCCATTGCAATGTAAGTAGTGTTGTCCTTGAGGTCAACTTCCACACCTTCATTAGCGTTGCCTTCATTGTCCAATGCCCATACCGGTACCTCAATCAGCCTGGTGTTTTCAACAGCAGCATCCAGGAACAGTGAATTGGTTCCGACTTTTACCCTTTCCAGAGGAGAACATTCGTTATTGTCGTCCTCATCGATCCATTCATACAAATCGACATAAATAAATCCAGTTTCATTGATATTGGCAATATCATTGGTCAAACCAAATCTTACCTTATCAATGGTAATGTCTTTGCCATCCTTTACGTAATAAACATTACCAACAGAGTAATAAGTAACTTCGTCACCGACTACCCAAGGGTCAAGTACATATCCCATATAATTGGCAGGAGTTACTTCTGCTTCCGCAAGAAGGTTGGCATAGGTATTTTCGCTCACTTCAAAGAAGAATGCGGTTGTATTATTGGTTCCGCTTGGATCTTCCGTTGAGGTGATAGAGTATGATCCGTTGTACCTTCCGGGTTCGGCCGGAGGAGTGTAAGTTGCAGGGAAAGGCTTGTTTTCCTGAGCAACACCGGCATCGATATTTCCGTAATTGTTGGTAAATCTTTCTATCTCCGCATTTTGCGAATCCGTGATAATCACATCCAGGCTTACATTTGTAGCATTACCGTTACCGATATTGGATATGTCAGCGAGGAAAGGCATTTCTGATACCTGGCTGGCAGGAGTCTTCAATGATGGTGCAGCTGCATAGAAGTTTTCATTTACTTTAATGTCAGCCTTGCTTTCATTGATGACCACAACATCGTCAATACCCCAGTAATAATAGTTACCAACATATTCAAATTTCATCCTGAATGAAGTCACTCCGGCATAACCTACAAGGGCAAGCCTTTTTCTTTCACCTGAAATTGGGTTTGAGTTGACCGGATATTCAGTGTTGAATTGAACCGTATCGGGCCAGGTAAGTCCGCCATCCTTACTTGTAATAAGGTAATACTGGCTTTGGAACTGACGGAGTGCCTGATGGAATTCCACCACGATACCCTGGATGTTCTGCCCGGTCAGGTCGATAGTAGGGGAAATCAGGGCCCCGGTACATGGCTGCGGGCAAAGTCCTGCTCCAAAATCTCCTTGTACACCTCCGTTGTCCAGGAAGTCAGAATTGAAAGCCATCACACCGTCGCATGCACTGAAAGAGGTCATCTGTACCCCTCCGTATGCACCTTTGTTGATATTTCCGTCTGCTACATATTCCCATGTATTTTCCTTGTCAATAGTCCAGTCATTGAGGCCACCCTTGAAGTCGCCCTGACCCGGAGTCTTGCCCCATACCACGGTAGCACCATAACTGGATGTGTTGTTGCAGGTGTTCCTGAGAGTTACATTAACTCCACCGGCAATAATATCAGCCCTGATTTTCTGGCAATCAGCATAGGAAATCATAAAAGTGGGTATGGTCACCTGGGCACCAAAATCTCCCGGTACCATAGGGAATGGAGCCTGTGTGGCATTTGCTGCGTTGTTGCAGATAATGGCTACCACAGCCCCTTTATTCTGGGCGTTGAGAGCCTTGGCTCCAAACTGGCATGTACCTCTGTCAATAAATGTGATAAGGCCTGTGATGTTGTTGGTAGCAGCCGAACAACCTTCAGTTGGCTTAGCAGTACCATCGTTGACAAAGGCGGCATTGCCTGTGACAGGATCGTTGCTTTGATTTCCAAACTGTGCCCTGACAGCCAGATAATCTCCGGCGATACCGGCAGGCGAATTAACTGTGAGGGTGTTGATCGTCTGACCCATCAGATGGACCGACGATAAACAAGCGATCACAATAAGAACATTTTTTGTAAAAAATCTTCGCATAATGACTTGAATTTAATTTGGTTTATTGATAAATAACATTCAATTGAAAGTGGTAAAAGTAATGCATTTTGACAAATTGAAATGTCTTTACGGATACAAATTTGAAATTTTAAACAGCCTTTTTTTATTTTTATGTGAGGATCCAATAAGGCTGATCACATGGGTTCTATCTTTTTATTATCAATTATTTTAACATTGACTAAAATACGGAATATTCATAAACTATTAACCCGAATTTACTAAGTAAACGGAATAATATTTTAAGATGCTATGATGGCTGATTTCCCGCAAGTTCGGCCTCAAGCATTGACCTGTTGACAGAAACGACGCCCGGATGTTCGCATACCTGGCCTCCTGCTGTATTCGCTATACGGGCCATTGATGCGGCATCCAGACCTTTGAGGTAGCAGCAGCACAGTACACTGATCACAGTGTCGCCTGCACCGCACACATCAGAGATATCCCTGGGAGATGTTGGGTAGGTCATTCCTGATTTTCCGTCATGGATATACATGCCGTCCTTACCGAGGGTGATGACTGTCATTTTGTTTGTCAGTTTTTGTCGGATCAGTTGGTCTGCTTTTTCCGGGTTGATCAAATGCTGGCCAGTAGCTCTCATTGCCTCTTTATTATTCGGCTTGAAGAGGGTGCAGTTCCTGTATTCAAAAAAGTTTTTTTCTTTGGGGTCAACAAAGGTGGGTATTTGCAGACTGTTGGCCGTATCAATGATGGTATGGATCAGCGGGATGGTCATCAAGCCCTTGTTATAATCCTGCAAAATAATGCCGTCTATTCTGTGGTTCATACAAAAGTCCCTGACCCGCCGGGATATCAGGTCACTATATTGGACTCCTATATCTGAGATGTCTTCATTATCTATCCGGAGGATATGCTGATTTGCAGCCATTATCCGTGTTTTAACGGTTGTAATCCTGTCCGGTATGATGGTGACCAATGGATTGAGCCCCGGTATCTCGTCCAGCATGGCCAACAATTTACTTCCGTCCTGATCATCTCCACAGATCGTGACCAAGGTGACTCTGGCTCCCAGAGCTATCAGGTTGAGGGCCACATTTGCTGCTCCACCCAGCCTGTTTTCCACCTTATCAAGCTCAAAGATAGGTACCGGTGCCTCGGGCGATATTCTGGCTATATGCCCCGACAGGTACCTGTCTTCCATTATATCGCCTATGACCATGATGTGCAGATCGCTGAAATCAGGCAAATGAAAAGGTATATCTTGATTCATGGCCGTAAAATTAGGATTGCTGCAGCGAAGAAGTGAGCATTTCAGAAATTATTTTTGTAGCACCGGACCGGTCCCTGATGTATTTCGAGCTTGCAAGGCAAGCCTCCCTGTACTTTTTGTTATCCTTCTCTAACCCACTAACAAAATCGGTGAGGTCAACGGGTTTTGTAATTTCCCGGGCACCTCCCAATGAGATAAGGTCTGTCGCTTCGATGAATTTCTGATGTTTTGGGCCAAAAAATACCGGTATTCCATAGGCAGCGGGTTCTAAGATATTATGGATCCCTTTACCAAAGCCCCCTCCTACATAAACGTAATCCGCCACTTTGTAGAGACTGCTCAGCATACCTATATTATTGATGACCAATATAGTACTGTCCCATTTTTCCTCAGAATAAAGGCTGCAAGGCCTGCCGATGGCCTGTTGCAGACTGTCCAGCCTGGACGGATGAATATCGTGCGGAGCGATGATGTGGATAAAATCTCCCAGGTTTTCTATGGCGTGTTTTACTACCGGAACATCCTGCTCCCATATGCTGCCGTAGATGACCACTTTTTTTGACGAAGTATATTGAATTATCCTTTGGGTAACCTCTGCAGTCGCGGCCCTTTCAATGACTCTATCCACCCTTGTGTCACCGGCCAGGGAGACATTAAAAAATCCGGCTTTTGAAAGTACATCAACAGACAGGCTGTCCTGAACAAAAATACATCTGAATTTTTTTAAAATGTCACCGAATACTGAAAATATCGGTTGAAGAAAATACTCACTGCCCCGATAAACACCTGAGATGAGATACACAGGTATACGGCTGTCGTGCATGGCACCAAGAAGATTCCACCAAAGGTCGTATTTTACGAGGACGAAGGCATCCGGCCTGATGAGCTCAATCAGTTTTATGTCAACTTGGGGCAGGTCTGCCGGCAGATAAAAGGTAATGTCTGCGTATGGATAATCCTTACGGACCTCATATCCCGAAGGTGAAAAGAAACTGAGGTATATCCGGATATCAGGAACTCTTTCTTTCAGGTTTTCAATGAGGGGGCGGCCCTGCTCAAACTCTCCCAGCGATGAGCAATGCATCCATAGTACCGGGCCAGTCCGGGATTTTTGTTTTTCTGCCGACAGCAGGCCAAAGGTATTTTCCCTCCCTTCCATAAGCCTGGCAAGTTTCCCTGAAAAATAGCTTCCTGCCTTTATGTAGAGGTTTCCGGCCCTTATCCCTGTGGTATAAAGGGCAAAGATCAGGTTGTCTTTAAAAGCCATCCCAATTAATAATATACGACCTCCTCTGAGCCGAGATAAAATGGCAGATTCCAGACCAGCCGTATACCAAAAAGCAAGTCGACCCTGGATTTGATCGTGGGAAGGCCGGTGTCAAAATT